>JASLLZ010000063.1 GCA_030746775.1 Rhodospirillales bacterium
TGCCGCAGGATATGACCTCGAATGATCGGAAAATGTTCTAGTTTGTCACCGCCCGATACAATTTTACTCCGAGCCGGAGTCGTCAAACCTTGACCATTATCAAATTCGCAATGGTGGAGACCGTAGCGGAAATGCTCAGCGGTTGACGCCGGGCCGCCACAAGATGTCCTTGGCGCCGTCGTCGTTGAGGTGGCGGGCAAGGACGAACAGATGGTCCGAGAGCCGGTTGAGATAGGCAACGGCGGCCGGGTTGAGCGCCGCGCGACCAGCCAGCTCACAGACCAGGCGTTCGGCCCGGCGCACCACGGTGCGGGCCACATGAAGTTCGGCCGAAGCGGCGCTCCCGCCCGGCAGGATGAAGGAATCGAGGGGCTGAAGGGCGCCGTTCAGCGCATCGATCTCTTGTTCCAGACGTTCCACCTGAGCCAGGGAAACGCGCAACGCGTCAGTGCCCTTCGGGCCGTCTTGCGGTTGGCACAGGTCGGCGCCCAAGTCGAACAGGTCGTGCTGAATGCGTTCCAGCATGGCGTCCGCCCGGCCCTCGGTGTGCAGACGGGCCCGGCCGAGGACGGCGTTGGCTTCATCCACCGTGCCGTAGGCCGCGACCCTGGGATCGTGCTTGGCGACCCTCTCGCCGCCGCCGAGCGAGGTTTCGCCCCGATCGCCGCCGCGCGTGTAAATTCGGGTCAGGCGCACCATCGATTGCCCCTCCAGAAAATTTACCGCCCCATATAAAGGTAAATCGGGCGCCTTGGCAAAGCGCCCGTCACGCCATTCGCCGGCCCTTGCACCAATCGCGCCACATCTTGCGGTAGGCCGTCTCGAGGGAGGCGGTGAAGGCGCCGGCGTCGGTCAGCCCCCCGTCCGCCATCATGGCGCGCAGGCGCCGGCGTATTCGGCCCAGGGCCTCGCGGTCGCCGGCCAGGCCCAGGGCCGTTTCGATGTAGGCCGCCGGCGTGGCGGCGACGAGATCGCCGAGGCCGGCCCGGGCCATCAGACTGGCCCCGACCCGCCCGGCATGGCGGTCGCCGGCCAGGGTCACCACGGGGACGCCCATCCACAATGCCTCGCAGGTCGTGGTGGTGCCGTTGTAGGGAAAGGTATCGAGCCCGATGTCGGCGCCGCCGTAGACGCCGAGGTGACTGCCCGCATCGACCCACCCCCTCATGTCGATGCGATCGGGCGCCACGCCCAGGCGGGCAAAGCTTTCGGCCATCCGGCGCCGGATGGCGCCGTCGCCGAGCGCCTTGGCCTTGAGCAGCAGGCGCGAAGAGGGCAGCCGCGACAGCAGGTCGGCCCAGGCGGCAACCACCCTTGGCGTCACCTTGGCCAGATTGTTGCACGAGACGAAGGTGACGGGGCGGTCGCCGGGGGTTGCCACCGGCGGCGCGTCGTCGGGCGGGCGGTAGCACAAGAAACCGCCGGGCAGCCGAACCAGGGTCTCGGTGTGGAATGCCTCCGCGTCGCCCTCGGGGTCGGTCCGGGCGTCGGTGAGGCGGTAATCCATGGCCTCCAGACCCGTCGTGTTGGGGTATCCCAGGTAGGCGACCTGCACCGGCACCGGCTTGCGCGCGAAAAGCCCCAGGCGCCCGTTCATGGTGTGCCCGGAAAGATCGACCAGGATGTCGATGCCGTCGGCGCCGATGCGCTGCGCCGCCGCGCCGTCGCCGAGCGCATCGATGTCGCGCCACCCATCCGCCAGGCCACGCAGGCGATCGCTCACCTCGTCGCGCAGGTTCGACGTGGCGTAACAGAAGACCTCGACCGCGTCCGGGTCGTGGGCGGCGAGCACCGGTTCGATGAAATAGGATACCGAGTGACGGCGGAAGTCCGGCGAGACGTAACCGATCCTGAGGCGGCGTTCGGGGTTGGCATCGTTGGCATGGGTGAGCGTGGCGGGCGGGGCGTGCAATTCGGCCCAACGCCGATGTTCGGCGTAGTGGGCACCCCGGTCGAGCCCGGCAACGAAGTTCTGGGCGTAGAGAAGGTTGGAGTGAATGGCGGGCCGGGCCGGCTCGGCGTCGAGGGCGCGGCGGTAATAGTCGATGGCGGCGCCGGCCTCTCCCGATTCGCGCCGCACCTCGCCCAGGTTGCTCAGGGCGTCGGCATAGGCGGGCATCAGCTTGAGCGCGCTTTCGAAGCAAGCGGCGGCGGCCGCGTATTCGCCCGTGCGCTTCAGGGCGCTGCCCAGGTTGTTATGGGCGACGGCGTAGCCGGGGTTGATGGCGAGCGCCCGGCGGTGGCTTGCGGCGGCCTCCTCGATGCGCCCCGATTCCAAAAGCGCGTTGCCGTAATTGCTGTGTGCCTCGGCATAATCGGGGTTGAGAACCAAGGCCCTTTCATAGGCGTCGCGGGCATCGGCCAGACGGCCCGCCGCCTTGAGCACCGTGCCCAGGTTGTTGAGGGTCTGGGCGTCATCGGGGCGCAGCGCGAGGGCGCGCCCATAGGCGGCCACCGCTTCCTCGCCGCGGCCGAGTGACGACAAGACATTGCCCAGGTTGTTGTGATAGGCGGCGACGGCGGGCGCCAGGACGATGGCGCGCTCGAAGGAGGCAACGGCGTCGGCGTTGCGCCCGCCGAGCGCCAGGACCACGCCCAGCAGGCCATGGGCGTCGGCGGCATCGGTGTCGGCGGGATGGCCGGCGAGGATGTCGCGCAACAAGGTCTCGGCCGCGTCCAGGCGCCCCGCCGCCTGGTGCGCCTGGGCGGCCTGAAAGCGCCCGTCCGCCGGCCCGCCCCTGGGCCGCCGCTTGCCACGGAGTTTGGCCTGGCGCCGGCGTTCGCGCCTGTTCACCGGACCCCGACTCCCGTCCCGGCCGGATGCGCCATGGCGCGCTGTTCCGAAGCGGGAGATCGCGGCCTCACCGGGAGGCGGATTTGGGTCGGGGCGGCAGGACGGGAACCGGGGCGGTTTTCTTCGAGCCGTCGTCGTCGTTCTTGATCTTGGGCCTCAGGGTGGCGTTCAGGTAGTGGACGACACCGTCTTGAAATTCCGGCTTTATCAGTGCCCAGGTAACGAAAATGCCGCCGCGGATGTCATAGGCCATGACTTCTTCGTCGTCGGCGGTTTGGTGAAACGTCTGGGCCAGGTCAGCGCTGCGGCCGATGAAGATCCACCCGGGATTGATGCCGCCGTGCCAAACCACGTAAACACCGTTGGCCTTGGTCAGACCGTTGGCCTCGGGGTCGAGGTGGAGAAGCCGGTGATAGTTTCCCTTCTGGGTACGGGCCCAGCGCGGGTCGGGCAGTTCCTCTTGGACTTCGGTAAGGGTTGAAATGGCCACGGCCACGTCTCCAAGGTCGTTTCGCAACGGAGCCACCGTTCTCCGGGCGCCCCTGGTCGATGCAATTCAATCCCAGTGTAAGGACAAAAGGTTGTAAGCTGGTTAACGTCAAATGGGCCAAAAAACCGAGATTTCATTGCTCTTTCGTGGTCGGCCGCTCGCATGACGGAACTGGGCATTCTGGCCATCGCCCTGGCCGTGGTCCTTGGGCTTGTCATTTACGCCCTGATCACCGGCGTGGCGCCGGCGCCGACCTCGCCCCGGGTCGCCGCCGTCATGCTGGACATGATTCCGCCCGCCATCGACGGCGTCATCTTCGAACTGGGATCGGGATGGGGAACCCTGGCCTTCCCCCTGGCCCGACGCCTGCCCGGCCGTACGGTGCGGGCGGTGGAAATCTCACCCCTGCCGTGGCTCTTTTCCAAGCTCCGCCACGGCGTCGATCGGCTGACCAACCTTTCGATCCGGCGCGCCGACTTTCGCCAAGTCGACCTTGGCGAGGCGGCTCTTGTCGTCTGTTATCTGTTTCCCGCCGCGATGGACGGCCTCAAAGCCAAGCTGGAAGCCGAATTGAAGCCTGGCGCCTATGTGCTGTCCAACACCTTCGCCGTGCCCGGCTGGCGCCCCGAAGCGGTGCGCCGCGCCGACGATCTGTACGCCACGACGGTCTATCTGTACCGCATCGCGGAGCCGTCAGCCGAATAGGGATTTCAGGTGGTCGAGGCCGCGTCCATGGATATCTTCGATGACCTTGCGCGCTTCGTCCGCCGAGCAGCCGACGGGCTCGAAGGCGCTGGTCCATTCGATGCGACAGGCGCCGCCGCCCGCCTCTTCGACGACGCTGAGGGTGGAGACGTAATCGGCGACGGGCAGGTGGCTCTTGTCCATGGTGTAGGAATAGGCCCGGTCTTGGTCGCGGCGCCACAACAGGGTTTGCAAGATGGTGTTGCCGTCGGCCATGGTCAGCCGGCGCACCCGGCCTGCGTCCTCGAGGCGGCTTTCCGTCACCGCCGGCTGCCAGTCGGGCAGGGAATTGAAGCCGCCGATCAGCTGCCAGACCGTATCGGCCGACGCCTTCAGTCTCACCGTCGATGTCGTAGCCTCCGTCATGTCCGATCCACCAGCCGCGTCGCCCGGGCCAGCCACCGCGCCGTGTCGACATCGAGAAGGGGCAAGAGCACATCGCGCACCCGGCCATGGTATTCATCGAGCCAGGCGATCTCGTCGGCGCTCAGGATCGCCGCGTCGACCAGGCGAAGGTCGATCGGCGCCAGGGTCAGGGTCTCGAAGCCCAGCAGGTCCTTATCGGCGCCGTCGGGCGCGGCGACGCCAACCACGGTGACAAGGTTCTCGATACGGATGCCATATTCGCCGGTCTTGTAATAACCCGGTTCGTTGGAGACGATCATGCCGGGCTCGAGGGCGACCCGGTTGGGCGCCTTGGAGATGCGATGCGGTCCCTCGTGCACGCCGAGGTAGCTGCCCACCCCGTGGCCGGTGCCGTGGTCATAGTCGAGGCCCTCCGCCCACAGGGGACGGCGCGCCAGGGTGTCGATCTGCGGCCCCGTCGTGCCGGCGGGAAAGCGAGCCACCGCCAAGGCGATGTGCCCCTTGAGCACCAAGGTGAAGCGCCGGCGCATCTCGGCGCTTGGGGTCGCGATGGGAATGGTGCGGGTCACATCCGTCGTGCCGTCCAGGTACTGGCCGCCCGAATCGACCAAATAAAGAAACCCCGGTTCGAGCCGCCGGTTGGTCTTGGGACCGACCCTGTAATGGACGATGGCGCCGTTGGGTCCGGCGCCCGAAATGGTGTCGAAGCTCGGGCCCCGGTAATGGTCGTTCTCGCGGCGCAGGGATTCGAGTTTTTCGGCGGCCTCGATCTCGGTCAGCCGGCCGTCCGGCGCTTCAAGGTCAAGCCAGGCGAGAAAGCGGACCACGGCGGCCCCGTCGCGCCGGTGAGCGGCCCGTGCGCCGTCCAGTTCGACCGCGTTCTTGCGTGCCTTGGGCAACAGGCACGGATCGGCGCCTTCGACGATGCGCCCACCCGCCCGGCGTATCCGATCGAAAGTCCAGAAAGGCGAGGTGTCGGGATCCAGGCCGACCGCCTTGCCGGCGCCGCCCAGGCGGTCGAGGGCCGGCCCGAAGGCTTCGCGCGGGGCCGGACGCACGTCGTCGCCCAGGTGTTCGCCGAGGCCCGGCGCCAGCTTGCGCGGATCGATAAACAGATCGACTCCGGCGTCGGCGCCGACGATGGCAAAGGACAGGGGCAACGGCGTGCGCCGGACGTCGCCGCCGCGAATGTTCAACAGCCAGGCAATCGACTCCGACGCCGTCAACACCACCGCGTCAAGGCCATTCTTGGCTAAAGTCCGGGCCAGGTCGCGGCGCTTGTCGGCCGAAGCCCGCCCGGCGAACTGGATGGCATGGGGGACGACGGGCGCCAGCGGCGGCGGCGGTTGATCGGTCCACACCGCATCGATCGGATTCTTATCGCTGGCGACCAAGGTGGCGCCGGATTTTTCCGAGGCGCGGCGCCAACGCTCGACATCGCGTTTGGTATGGAGCCACGGATCGTAACCGAGATGGGCGCCCTTGGGCAGGGTTTCGGCGATCCACCCGGTGGCCGGCTCTTCGGTCAGGTGACGGATGACATAAAGACTTTCGTCCACCTGCCCCTGCACCTGCAAGGTATAGCGGCCATCGACGAAGACGGCGGCGGCGTCGCTGAGAACCACGGCCAAACCGGCCGATCCGGTGAAGCCGGTCAACCAGGCCAGGCGCTTGGCCCTGGCCGGCATGTATTCGCCCTGGTGTTCGTCGGCGTGGGGCACGATCAAGCCGTCGAGGCCGCTCTTCTCCAACTCTCCCCTGAGCGCGGCGAGGCGCGCCGCCGGCGTCCGGGCGTCCTCACCACTTTCCGAGACCTCATCAAGGAGGGCGCGCAGCCTTACCTTCGACGCCTCGTCGAGGGCCGGCGCGACCAGGCACATCCAGTCGTCGGGATCGAGCGCGACCGGTGCCGCGGCAACGCCCCGCACCAATTGGCGCAGTTCGGCCACATTCAGGGACGCGCCCGATTGGCGCAGCAGCTTGTTGAGAGAGGTGTCCGAGATTTTTTTCGCCTTGCCGGCCATGACGGCTCCCTGGTTAGCAATCGCTGGTGCCGCAGTTTATCGGCACAATTACTCTAACGGCTGAGCACGAAGACGGCCTGGCCGCCCAACATATTGTTGAAAAAGACATGCGAGCCGATGCGCCTGGGCCGGCCGCCGTGGTCCAGCGACAGGCTGCGCTCGATGGTCACGCCCATCTCGCGGCACAGGATGACGAAGTCCTTGATCGTGCAGAAGTGGATGTTGGGCGTGTCGTACCATTGATAGGGCAGAGTCTCGTTAACCGGCATGCGGCCAAACAAAAAGAGGTGGCCGCGGACCCGCCAATGGCCGAAGTTGGGAAACGACACGATGGCGCGGCGCCCGATACGGGTCAGGTGTTCCAGCACCTGACGCGGGGCATGGGTCGCCTGCAGGGTCTGGCTCAGCACGACGTAGTCGAAGGCGTCGTCGGGATAATCCGCGAGGTCCGTATCGGCGTCTCCCTGGACAACCGAAAGCCCGGCCGAAACACAGGAGTTCACGCCTTCCATGGAGATCTCGATGCCGCGTCCGTCGACCTGTTTGAAGGCAGCAAGGTAATCCAACAGCGTGCCGTCGCCGCAGCCCACGTCGAGCACCCGTGTGTTGGGTTCGATCATGTCGGCGATGAGCTGAAGATCGACGCGGATGGTCTGGCGCGGGTCGGCCTTCATCCTGACGGTTCCTTGGGCAGGCCGCGATGGTCGGCGGCGCCACCCAGAAAGCCCCGCAAGACCTTACGGAACTCAGGCTCGTCAAGGAGAAACGAATCGTGGCCGTCGTCGGTTGTGATTTCGGCGAAGCTTACGTTGGCCGCGACCGCGTTGAGGGCATGGACGATGGCGCGGCTTTCCGAGGTTGGGTAGAGCCAGTCCGAGGTAAACGAGATGACGCAAAATCGGACCGGTGTGTCGCGGAAGGCCCCGGCCAGAATGCCGCCGTGGCCCTCGGCCAGATCGAAGTAATCCATGGCGCGGGTAATGTAGAGATACGAATTGGCGTCGAAGCGTTCGACAAAGGTGCTGCCCTGGTGGCGCAGATAGCTCTCGACCTGGAAGTCGGCTTCGAAGCCATAGGTTATTCCCGCCCGGTCCTGCAGGCGGCGCCCGAACTTGCGGTGCAACGCGGCTTCCGACAGATAGGTCACATGCGCCGCCATGCGGGCCACGGCCAGCCCCCGGTGGGGGCGCTTGCCGACGCTCTGATAGTCGCCGCCGCACCAGTCCGGATCGGCCATGATGGCCTGGCGGCCGACCTCGTGAAAGGCAATGTTCTGGGCCGTGTGGTGGCCGGCGGCGGCGATGGGAACAGCGGCGAAGACGCGCGCCGGGTATGACGCCGCCCATTCCAGCGCCTGCATGCCGCCAAGGGATCCGCCGATGACGGCGAACAGTTTGTCGATACCCAGGTGATCGATCAGCAGGGCTTGGGCGCGCACCATGTCGGCGACCGTGATCACCGGGAACGAAAGGCCCCACGGCCGGCCCGTCGCCGGGTCGATCTCTTTCGGACCCGTGGTCCCCATGCAACCGCCCAGGATGTTGGGGCATATAACGAAAAAGCGGTTTGTATCAAGGACCTTGCCCGGCCCCACCATCAACTCCCACCATCCAGGCTTACCGGTGATCGGATGCGTCTCGGCCAGGTACTGGTCGCCGGTCAGGGCATGGCAAACCAAGATGGCATTCGACTTCTCCGCGTCGAGCGTGCCATAGGTCCGATAGGCGACGGTGACGTGGTCGAGCGAGACGCCGCAGTCGAGGCGCAAGGGACCCTCGGCGTCGAGGCGCACCTGGTCACCCGCCGGCGCCGGCGCGTCCCGTCCCGGGGCTCTATTGCGGTTGGTCGAATCCATGACGTTGCGGCCGTTTCCGCTCGGTTATTCGGGGCACCATAGCTAGAAAGCAAGCCTGGAAGTGTCAATGTTTTCTTTGCTTTTGCCGAGGCGAGCCATTATCACTATGCGTCCTCGAACGAGGACCCGCGCTAGCGCGGTATTACCGATCCGGAAACCATTATGAGCGCCAAGAAATCACTCGACGCCTTGCGCGGTGAAATCGACGCCATCGACGAGGAGATTCACGACCTCTTGATGCGGCGCACAAGCGTGGTGGAAAAAATCGGCGCGGCAAAGGGCGACCCCGAAAGCGCCCACCGCCCCGGACGCGAGGCCCTGATCATCCGCCGCCTGATGGATCGCCACGCCGGGGCGTTTCCCAAACAGGCCCTGGTGCGCGTCTGGCGCGAAATTCTCACCGCCTTCGTCCGCCTGCAAGGCCCGTTCTCGGTCGCCGTCCACGAGCCCGAGGACTCGTGCGGCTTCGGCGACCTGGCGCGCAGCCATTACGGCAGCCAAACCCCGGTGACGGCCCACTCCTCGGCGCCGCGCGTCATCGACGAGGTCATGCGCGGGCGGGCAACCGTCGGCGTTCTGCCGATACCGGTTCGCGACGATACCCAGCCGTGGTGGCCCCACCTGATGAGCGGCGAGCCCGCCGCGCCGCTGGTCATCGCCCGCCTGCCCTTCGCCGGCCCCGACAATTGCCGCGCCGAGGACCCGGGGGCCTTGGTCATCAGCCGGGTTGCCCCCGAGGAGACCGGGCGCGACCGCTCCCTCCTCGCCCTCGACGCCGATGAGGATTTTTCCCTGGCCAGCCTCGGGCCGGCCCTCGCCGAGTGCAGCCTGCCGGTCGTTTTCACCGCCATGTGGGACGATAAGGAAACGCGCGGCACGCGACTCTATCTGGCCGAGGTCGACAATTTCATCGCCGCCACCGACGACCGCCGCGTCAAGCTGTTCATGGACTCGACAAGCCTGCCGATCAAGCGGGTCATCGTCCTGGGCTCCTATGCCGTACCCCTGACGGCCGAGGAACTTGCCAAGGCGCCGGCCAAGCGGAAACGGAAATCATGAACGGCCTGTCGGTCAGACCCGGGATCATGGAGATTACGCCCTATGTCGGGGGCGACGCGGACGTCGCGGGTGTCGAACGCGTGATCAAGCTTGCCTCCAACGAAGGCGCGCTCGGTCCCAGCCCCAAGGCGGTCGCCGCCTACGGCGACGCCGCGGCCTCTCTGCACCGCTATCCCGACGGATCGGCCGAGGACCTGCGTAAGGCGTTGGGAAGCCACCATGGCCTGGATCCGGCACGCATCGTCTGCGGCGCCGGTTCGGACGAACTGATCGGACTGTTGTGCCGCGCCTATGCCGGCCCGGGGGACGAGGTCCTGCACAGCGAGCACGGCTTTCTCATGTATCCGATCGCCGCCCGGACGGTCGGCGCGACGCCCGTCGCGGCGCCCGAAACCGATCTCACCACCGACGTCGATGCCCTCCTGGGAAAGGTAACGGCAAGGACGCGCATCGTCTTCGTGGCCAACCCCAACAACCCGACGGGAACCTACCTGCCGGCCGCCGAGGTGGCGCGCCTGCGCGCCGGTCTGCCGGCCGATGTCCTTCTGGTCCTCGACGCCGCCTACGCCGAATACGTCAGCCGCGACGATTATGCGCCGGGCAGCGAATTGGTCGACGGCGGCGAAAACGTGGTGATGACCCGCACGTTCTCCAAGCTGTACGCCTTGGGCGGCGTGCGCCTGGGCTGGGCCTATTGCCCACCGGTCGTGGCCGACGTCCTGAGCCGGGCGCGCAATCCGTTCAACGTGTCGGCGCCGGCCCAGGCGGCGGGCCGGGCGGCGCTCGCCGATGCGGCCTTCGCCGAGCGTTCGCGGCGCCACAACGACACCTGGCTGGCGTGGTTCACCGGGCAAATGCGCGACCTGGGCCTTGAGGTTCCCACCAGCATCGGCAACTTCGTCCTGGTGCGCTTTCCCGATCGGCCCGGCCTTGATGCCGAGGCCGCCGACGCCTTTCTCAGGCTTCGCGGCATCATTACCCGGCGCATGGCCGGCTACGGTCTCGCCGACAGCATGCGCATTACCATCGGCCTGGAAGACGAGATGCGCGCCGTCGCCGCCGCCTTGAAGGAATTTCTGGGCTGAGCCATGACCGGCAAACCCCCTGATCCCCTGTTCGGGCGCATCGCGCTGATCGGCATCGGGCTGATCGGATCGTCGCTTGCCCGCGTCATCCGGCGCGACGGCCTGGCCCGACACATCGCCGTCGCCGCGCGCACCCAGGGGACCCTGGACAAGGCCGTGGAACTGGGCCTCGCCGACAGCGTCACCTTGGATGCCCGCGACGCCGCCCGGGACGCCGATCTGGTTGTGCTGTGTACGCCGCTTGGCGCCTATGCGCCGATCGCCACCGATATCGGCCCGGCGCTCAAGCCGGGCGCCATCGTCAGCGACGTGGGCTCGGTCAAGCAGGCCGTCATCCGCGATGTCGAACCGCACCTGCCCAAGGGCGTCCACCTGGTTCCCGCCCACCCCGTGGCGGGCACCGAGCATTCGGGTCCGGAATCGGGCTTTGCCGAGCTTTTCGATGGGCGCTGGTGCATCCTGACGCCCGCCGCCGGCACCGACGCGCAAGCCGTCGAGCGGGTAAAGGCGTTGTGGCAAAGGGCCGGCATGCTGATCGAGACGATGGACGCCGAGCACCACGATCAGGTCCTGGCCATCACGTCCCATCTGCCCCATCTCATCGCCTATACCATCGTCGGCACGGCGACCGACCTGGAAGACTACCTGAAATCCGAGGTCATCAAATACTCGGCCGGCGGCTTTCGCGACTTCACCCGCATCGCCGCCTCGGACCCGGTCATGTGGCGCGACGTCTTTCTCAACAACCGCGAGGCGGTGCTCGAGATGCTGGGCCGCTTCAGCGAGGACCTGACGGCCGTGCAGCGCGCCATCCGCCGCGGCGAGGGCGACACGCTGCACGAAATCTTCACCCGCGCCCGCGAACTGCGGCGCGGCGTCATCGCGGCCAAGCAGGCTTAATCGCGGGGCGTCACAATTTCAGCCCGGCGCCGGTTCTGGCGCGCTCCCACTTGGTGTCCTGGTCGTCGTCGAAGATGAGGCCCAAGTCCTCGGGCGCCGTCAGCCAGTCGTCGCGCGCCATTTCGCCCTCCAATTGCCGCGGCCCCCAACCGGAATAACCCATGGCGAAGAGCACCCGGCGCGGTCCCTTGCCCGCCGCCAGGTCCTTCAACACGCTCATTTCGACGGTCATGGAGACCTTCTCGGTGACCCGGATGGTGCCCTTGGCCGCATAGTCGCTGGTATGAAGGACGAAACCGCGGCCCGGCGTCACCGGACCGCCGTATTGGATGGTGATGGTGGCGTCGGACTTCTCGCTTTCGATTTTGAAGCCCTTGAGAAATTCGTTGAGCGGCCCCGTGCCGAAGGCGCGGTTGACGATGAACCCCATGGCGCCCTTCGGCGTATGGTCAACCATGTAGACGACGCTTCGGGCGAAGCGCGGGTCGCCCATGCTCGGCGACGCCACCAGGAACTGGCCCCTGAGGCTCGGGCTGCCTCGGTTCGCGGCACCGTCGGCGGCGCCCGCGACGGGGGGCGGGACGAAAAAAACGGCCAGGGCGGCGATCACCGCGCCGATGGCGGCGGATTTCCTCATGGCCGACATCATAACACAAGCGGCGCGCCGCTCCTTGCTATTCCCAGGGGATGGCGGGCACCTCGGCCAGGGCCAGGGGCCCGGCATAGATCTTGCGGCCCTGTACCGTCAGCGGCAGGTTGAGGGTCGGCGGCCCGCCTTCGGCGGGCCTCTTGGCAAGGACACCCAGCACCACCTTGGCGGTAACCGCGTCGCGGGCGCGCACCAGCCCTTTTTCCTTGAGCGCGTCGACCAGGGGAAAGAACCCCTGGACCTTGGCGGTGAAGGCGCCGATAGGCTGCATGCCGCCGTCGAGCGCCAAGGTGCCGTTGGCCAGCGCATCAAGGGGCCCGTAGGTCAGCGTCAGGCGCGCCACCTCGACGGTGCCGCCGTCGTCGCGCCACTTGGCCAAGGCGGCCGGCCACGGCGCGGCGGGCACGGTGCCGCGCAGGCTGGCCTCCAGGCTGAGCGCCCCGACCGTCCGTCCGAGCGGCAGATCGAGACCGGCGGGGAGCCCCAGACCCAGGGCCGTCAGGTCGACGTCCAGGGTCGAGGCGCGGTGGTCTTCGGGGCCGGGGAAGCGGCGCCGCGCCGCAAGCTCGGCCCTTTCGACGGCGACCGCCGGCGTCCCCTCGGCGCTCGAAAAAGCGAGCCCGGCGACGGTAAGGCGGCCGCTCTCCGCCCCGCCGCCGCCGAGAACGAGGTCAAGGGCCAGCTCATCGGCGTCGCCTTTAAAGGTGCGGGGTTGTCCGCCGTCGGTCAGGCGCACCGTCTGCGCCCCGGCCAGGGCCAGGCGCAACCGCCACGGGGTCCACGGCCGGGCCCGCATGGTCAGGCGCTCGCCCTGCCAGACCCACGGCGCCCGGATGTCGGGCCGGCCCAGGCCCGGCTCCTCGATGGTGGCCAGTAGCATGAACGGAAAGCCGCCAAGTTCGAACTTGGTATAGGCAACGGTAAATCCCTCGGCGCGGCGCGCCTCGACCCAGGCCAGGGTTTCGCTGCGCATGTTCGAGGCCAAGGAGAACCAGGCGACGACCCACAGCACCGCCAGGCCGGCGGCGCCGGCAAAGGCGAACGACGCGATTTTGACGGTTCTCAGATATGCCGGCGGCCGGTAGGACAGCGACGGGTGAGGACGGCCGGGGGTCTTTCTGGGAGACAGCATGATCGGCGTCGGGGGTTCCGATGCTGGGGGGTCCGTCTCTCCTTTATAGTGCGTTGCGCGACAAGGAGCGAGGGGATAGCCTGCCCGACCCGTTGGTTCCCAGGGCGTTATCCATGCGCGTTGAACAGCGTCGCGGTCATCACCCCCACCCCATCCCTCCCCCGCCGCAGGGGGAGGGGGCAAATCTTTCGGCGGCCGCCACCGCCTTCCCTCCCCCCTTGTGGGGGAGGGGGAGGGTGAGGGTGAGGGGTGAGGGCGCCGACCGAAAAACGGCCTCAAATCGAACGGATTTTTCCGTCACCCCGGCGGCCCCGGCCACGCCATGAACCCGTCCCCCAGCGCCGACATTTCGCCCGTTTCCCGGGGCGCCTGGGTCGCCTGGGTGCCGATGCTCTTCGTCGTCTTGTGGAGCACCGGTTACATGGGGGCGCTCTACGGCCTGCCCCATGCCGAGCCGTTTACCTTTCTTTTTGTTCGTTTTGCCATTGTCGCCATCCTGATGGCCGCGGTCACCCTTGCCACCGGCGCCCCCTGGCCGGCCGACCGGGGCGAGGCCGGCCGCCTGGCCATGACCGGCGTCTTGATCCACGGCGTGACCTTCATGGGCCTTTTTTCGGCCCTGGCGCGCGGCCTGCCGTCGGGGGTCATCGCCCTGGTCATGGGATTGCAGCCGCTGCTCACGGCCCTTGCCGCCGGGCCGTTGCTGGGCGAAAGGATGAAGGCGCGCCAGTGGTTCGGCATGGTGGCGGGGTTCGCCGGCGTCGCCGTGGTCATCACCGACAAGCTCGACTTCGGCGGTGCCGATCTCGCCGGCATCGCGCTTGCCGGCGTCGCGGTCACGGGCTTTACCGCCGGCACGCTTTACCAGAAGCGCCACGGCGCGACCATGCGCCTGCGCTCGGGCCACACAATTCAGTTCGCCGCCGCCGCCCTTCTCACCGGCGCCTTCTCGCTGGCCTTCGAGACCGGCGTCATCCGCTGGACCGGCGAGTTCGTCTTCGGCCTTGCCTGGCTGGTCGTGGTGCTGTCGCTGGGCGCGGTCAGCCTGTTGTACGTCATGCTCAGGCACGGCCAGGCGTCCAAGGTGGTCAGCCTTTTTTACCTGGTACCGCCGGTGACGGCGCTGATCGGCTTCGTCTTGTTCGACGAGACCTTGGGCGCCCTGGCCCTGGCCGGCATGGCGGTTTCGGTCTTCGGCGTCGCCCTGGTGACGCGGCAATGACGGGACCGGCCGCAAAGACGCCCGGCGATATCTGGGTCTTCGCCTACGGCTCGCTCATGTGGCGGCCTAATTTTCCCTATCTCGACCGCCAGCCGGCCCTGTTGTACGGCTATCACCGGGCGCTCTGCATTCACTCGACCCAATACCGGGGCACGCCCGATTGCACGGGGCTGGTGGTCGGCCTCGACCATGGCGGCTCGTGCCGGGGGCTGGCCTACAAGATCGACCCGGCCCACGCCGAGGCGACCCTGGATTATCTGTGGAAGCGCGAACTCGACACCGATTCCTATGTCGCCAGGCGCCTGGCGCTCTCGTTGCCCAAGGGCCGCGTCACCGCCTGGGCCTTCGTCGCCAACCACGCCAACCCGGCGCAATATGCCGGCAAGCTGGCGCCCGACGAGGCGGCGATGCGCGTCGCCCGCGGCCACGGCAAGGAGGGCTCGGCGGTGGAATACCTGGCCAACACCTTGGAACACCTCGACGAGATGGGCATCAAGGAAGGCCCGCTGCACGAAATTTTGGAAATGGCGCGGGAGAAGGCGGGGCGGAAGGGTTAGGGGGTGCACCCCTGTTTCGGGACCTTGACGGCAGATAGGAATGTAATTACTTTATAATTATATTCAGAAGGATCATGGAATATGAGGGTCAAGCTGGTTTCGATCGGCAATTCGAAGGGTATCCGGATTCCGCGCGCGGTCATTCGGGAGTGCGGATTCGGTGATCAGATCGAGATGCGCCTGGGCCAGGGCGAGGTCGTTCTGGCCCCGGTCCGTTCCGCGCGCGAGGGCTGGGACGCGGCCTTCGAGAAGATGGCGGCAGCCGGCGACGATGTACCGCTGATCCCCGATTACCTCGACCATGATTGGGACGAAACCGAATGGGAGTGGTAGCGGCGGTGCGCCGCTTCGACGTTCACCTGGTCGATCTCGATCCGACGCGGGGCTCGGAAATTCGCAAGACGCGGCCCTGCGTCGTCGTCTCGCCCGACGAGATGAACCGCCACGTCCGCACCGTCATCATCGCCCCCATGACGTCACGACGGCGCGACTACCCGACCCGCGTCGATGTCACCTTTCAGCGCCGGCGCGGCCAGGTCGTGCTCGACCAGATCCGCACCGTCGACGCCTCGCGGCTGGTCAAGCGCCTCGGCCGCCTGCCCGAGGCCCGCGCCCGACAAGTCGCCGACGTCTTGGTCGAGATGTTCAGCTATGGGTGAGGCGGACCGAGGAACGGGCGGGGCGAAGGGATAAGGGATAAGGGGAAGCCCCCCTCAACTACACTTCGAATAGCCGCAGCTGGTGCAGACGTCGCAGTTTTCCTGGCGCGCCAGGCTGGCCTGGCCGCATTTCGGGCATTGGCGGAAGGGTGACGTGCGTGGTGCCGTTCCCTCTTCGCCCTCCGCGCCGCCCATGGCCGCGACCTGGGGCTTGGCGTCCCGGTCCTCGGCCATCTCGCCGGGCGCGGCGAGGAAGCCGGTGGCGATCATGTGGCCTTCGATGGCCTCGCCGATGGCGGCGAGCAACGACGGCACGTAGCGCCCGCCGACCCAATGGCCGCCGCGCGGATCGAACACCGCCTTGAGTTCCTCGACGACGAAAGAAACATCGCCGCCGCGCCGGAACACCGCCGAGATCATGCGCGTCAAGGCCACCGTCCAGGCGTAATGCTCCATGTTCTTCGAATTGATGAAGACCTCGAAGGGACGCCGGCGCCCCTGGTCGTCGATGATGTCGTTGATGGTGATATAGATGGCGTGGTCGCTTTCCGGCCAGCGCACCTTGTAGGTGGCGCCGTCCAGGGCCTGGGGCCGGTCGAGGGGCTGGAACAGGCGGTGGATCGGCCCGGCGTCGCCGAGATCGGCCGGCCGCAGGCTTTTGGCCGGCCTTTCGAGCGGCAGTTCGGCCTGGCCCGGGCCGGTGGCGGGCGGCTTGGCTTCCAGCACCGCCCCGGTGACGTCGTTGGGCCGATAGGTGGTGCAGCCCTTGCAGCCCAGCTCAAAGGCCTGGGCATAGATGTCCTTGAAGTCGTCGAAGGCCATGCTCTCGGGGCAGTTGATGGTCTTCGAGATCGAGCTGTCGATGTATTTCTGCACCGCCGCCTGCATGACCAGGTGGTCGGTCGGGCTCAAGCCCTGGGCATCGACGAAATAGTCGGGCAGCGGCGCGTTGTCGCCCTTGAGGCGGCGATAAAGCCGATAGGCGTAATCGCTGACCTGTTCCTCGCGGCGGCCGCCGTCGGGCATCAGGACGTGGCGGGCGTATTGAAAGCTGAACACCGGCTCCAGCCCCGAAGACACGTTATCGGCGAGGATCGAAATGGTGCCGGTCGGCGCCACCGAGGTCAGAAGCCCGTTGCGCATGCCGTTGCGTGCGATGGCGTCGCGCACGTCGGCGTCAAGAAGGGCGACGGTCTCGCCGGCGAGAAATTTCTCGGCGTCATAGAGGGGAAACGAGCCCTTCTCGGCGGCCAATTCGGCCGAGGCCAGATAGGCGGCGCGCTGGATGGCGCGCATCCATTCCTCGGTCAAGGCGACCGCCCGGCTGCCGCCATAACGCGCCCGGCACATGATGAGGGCGTCGGCCAGGCCGGTGACGCCAAGGCCGATGCGCCGCTTGGCCTTGGCCTCGTGCGCCTGTTGGGGCAGCGGAAAGCCCGACACGTCGATGACGTTGTCCAACATGCGCACGGCGGTCGCGACCAGGTCGGCCAGGGCATCGGTGTCGAGCCCGGCCGCCTCGGTGAAGGGTGCATCGACGAGGCGCGCCAAGTTGACCGAGCCCAGAAGGCACGCCCCATAGGGCGGCAGGGGCTGTTCGCCACAGTTGTGCACGACGAGGCCGTTGGCGTCGAAGGCGTTGACGCCGGGAACCGTGACATCGAAAACGTCTTCGGTTCCGTCTTCCGCGACCGATGCGATCTCGGCGATGAACCGTTCCCGGTTGAGGGCCCGCCGATAGCCGGCGAGACACGCCTTGAGCTTGATCCGTTTGTCGGTATCGGCGAACCCGATCACCTGGTCGAAGCGCGCCAGATTGTCGCCGCCGATGACCAGTTCATGATCGGCGGCGCATGGATAGGCGCGCCGGCCACCCTTGCCGTCGGGCATCAGGCGGAGGCCCGCCGGGCGCCGCTCGGGATAGATGGTGGAGACGATGCCGAGCCTGAGAAGCATGCGCTGCACCGCTTGCAGGCGCGCAAGATCACTTTGCGCCAACCGCAGGCTGACCCCTTTGGCTTGAGTTCCCTGCACGCTGCCGTCGGCGTCGAAGAAGGCGCCGAGAAAACCACGGTAGAAAGCGGCGGACGTCCGCTCGATGGCGGCGCCGATGGTCTTGTTACCGGGAACGATGCCCAATTCCGCCGCCAACCGCTTGAGGGCACCCGTGGCAAGGCGGTACTCGCCACGTCCCGGCACCTCTATCCAGCCGGTGAAATCGCGGCGATGGGGCAGGCTCTGCGCGGCCGCGTGGGCCCTGTCCATGATTCCCGCGACACCGGGACGGGCGAAGCCGCCGTTGGCCGCCACGGCGCCGGGCCAGGCGCTCAAGACGGCCTTGTCGGATTTGACCGTGCCATCGCCGATAAGAAGGCCGATCAGATAGCCCTCGTCCTCGCCGAGGGCACCGGCCCACTCGGCGCCGGCGCGATGGTCGTGAAGCAGAACCTCGTCGCCAGGCGCAATGTCGGCAGCCGCGACCCATTCATGGTCCAGACGCCAGCGGGTCTTGGCCGTTACCCGCCGCACGGGATGGTCGGCCGTCAAGCGCAGCTCGTGGCCCTTGCGCGTTTTCAGGCGTAACACGGGTTTGCGCCCGGTCGGGAAGAAACCTTGCGGCGCCGACGGGTGAGGCCGTCCGTTGATCACCGCGCTGAACGGCACCCCGACCAACTCGCGGACCTGCCTTGGGCCGCCCGTCGTCTGTACCCAGGTGTCAGCCGTGACGCAGGGATTCGTCGCCGTAATGGTTTCGCAGTAGTTGAGGTTGTTGCGGCGGTTGATGGCGTCGATGAAGACCACCCCGGGCTCGGCATAGGCGTAGGTGGCGCGCATGATCTTGTCCCACAGATCGCGCGCCTGGACGGTCTTGTAGGCGACGCCGTCGAAGACCAGCTCCCAGGCGCCGTCCTCCTTCACCGCCGTCATGAAGGCGTCGCTGATAAGGACCGAGAGGTTGAACATGCGCAGGCGGGCGGGCTCGCCCTTGGCCTCGACGAAGGCCTCGATGTCGGGGTGGTCGCAGCGCATCACCGCCATCATGGCGCCGCGCCTGGACCCGGCGCTCATGATGGTGCGGCACATGGCGTCCCACACGTCCATGAACGACAGCGGTCCCGAGGCATCGGCGCCGACCCCCTTGACCGGCGCCCCCTTGGGCCTCAGCGTCGAGAAATCGTAGCCGATGCCACCGCCCTGCTGCATGGTCAGGGCGGCTTCCTTGAGGCCGTCGAAGATGCCGCTCATGTCGTCGGGCACCGCGCCCATGACGAAGCAGTTGAACAGGGTCACGGCGCGTTCGCTGCCGGCGCCCGAGACGATGCGACCGGCGGGCAGGAAGCGGAAATCCTCAAGGGCTTCGAAGAAACGGCCCTGCCACAGCTCTCTATCGGTCTCGGGCGCCGCCAGGACGCCGGCGATGCGGCGCCAAGTGTCGGTGATGGTCTTGTCCACGGGTCCGCCGTCGGCCCCTTTGAGACGATATTTCATGTCCCAGATCTGCTGCGAAATGGGCGCCACCTCGACCATGACCGTCTCCGAATAACGTAAGTGTTTACAATGATTTCCGACCGACCAGACTAGCCAAAAGGGGACCCGGCGTCAAGTATTGTTCCCTTTATGTTTTCCCCGGCTTGTCCCGATTTCGAATATCGCCGCCGCGTGCCGTCCGGCGGGCTTGGCCGAACGGTCCCCGCCTTTCACCGCCCTGTACAGTTGTTTTCCACAGGCCCGGCGGGGGACACCTCAGGGGGTAAGGTTGAAGCGGCTGCGGGCCTCGTCGGCCAGGCCCTCGGACGCCGCCTCGACGCGCTTTTCCAGCTCGGCCATGAATTGGTGGCGCTCCAGGCCGTCGGGCATGGCGTCGAGAAACTCGATGACCATCACGCCCGGGTGCTTGACGAATTGGCGGCGCCCCCAGAACAGGCCCGAATTGAGGGCCACCGGCACCACCGGCGCCCGGGCCTGCTTGTAAAGGGCGAAAACGCCGGGATGATAGGCGCCGGCCGTGCCCGGCGCCATGCGCGTGCCTTCGGGAAAGATGACCAGGGGCCGGCCGGCCGCGATCTGGGTCCGGGCGTCGCGGATCAAGCGTCTCAGGGCCGCCCCGCCGCCGGCCCGGTCGACCGCGATGGACTGACACTTGCGGGCGTACCAGCCAAACAGGGGGACGGCGAAAAGCTCCTTCTTGATGACGTAGGACGTGTCGGAAAAAAGAATGTGAAAGGCCATGGTCTCCCACGCCGACTGGTGCTTGCAGGCGAAGATGACGCCGCCCGGCGGAATGTGCTGGCGCCCGCGCACTTCATAATCCAGGCCGATTATCACCTTCAGGCCGAATCCCATGACATGGGTCCAGACCCGCACCGCGTTCTGCATGACCCGGCGCGGCAGGGGCAGAAACAGCACCATGACCACCAGCACGAAGGCCAACCAGGCGAAGAAAAACACGTTGAAGACAAGGGAACGCAGAACCTTCATGGCGCTCTCGCCGTATCGGCCGGCCGGCCGAATAGCCGGCCGGCGGCGTGGCGCGGCCAGACCAGGAGATACTTGTTGAACTCGCCGACGATCAGCGAGGCCGTGCCGGGCCACGCCCACCAACGATCTTGCTTGACGCTTTCGGCTAACACCGGATGAAGGACCAAGGTCACGTCGGGCATGGCAAGGCGGAATTCCAACAGGGCGCGGGCCAAGTGATAGCTCGACGTGACGAGGCGCAACGAGCCGTATCCCTGATCGTTCATCCAGGCCGCCGTCTCGTTGGCGTTGCCGGCGGTGTCGCCGGCGCTGTGGCCGATCTCGATGCAGCACTCAATGTCGCTTGGCGAGCGCTTCGACACATCGAGCAACATGGTCACGTCGACGCCCCGGTAGACGCCGGAGACGAACAGCTTGGGCGCCCGTTTCGCGGCCAACAGCTCAAGGCCGGTGTCGAGGCGGCCGCTGCCGCCGGTCAGCACGACGATGGCGTCGGTGACGGCATCGGGGTCGGCGACAGTGTCGGGTATCTGGGTGGCGAAGCGTACCAGCCCGGCCGCCCAGACGGCAACGGCCGCTAACCCCAACGCCGCCAGGCGCACGGCCAGCCGGCGGCCCCGGCCGCGCCGTCCACGGCCAGTCACCGCCACGGCTAGGGCATCCTGGCCAAGGTGCGGGTCACCGTCAGGCGCGCCGTCAGCATGGCGATGGCGGCGGCCAGCAGGGGCAGGCTGACGACGGCCAGCCAATGGCTCGGGGCCAGGGTCAGGTTGGGCATGATGCCGGCCTCCATGCGCCGCGCCAGGGACCCGATGGCGAGCAAGGTAGGCACGGCCAGGGCCAGGCCGATGAGGCCGCCGCGCAGGCCCAGCGTCAGGGCGCGCTGGGCGAACTGGCGCGCGATATAGCCGTCATGGGCGCCGATCAGGTGCAGAACCTCGATGACGTCGCGGTGGATGGCAAGGCCGGTGCGCGTCGTGAAGACGACGGTGCCGACGGTGGCCGACCCCATCAAGGCGAGAACCAGGGCGGCCAGCGCCTCGACCGAACGCACCAGGCGAACCAGGCGATCGAGCCAGATGCGATGGTCGTCTAGGGTGGCGCCGGGCACGGCGTCATCGAGGCGGCGGGCAAGCCCCGCCATGTCCAGATCGGCCTCCGGTTCGATCTCGACGTCGACAAGGCGCGGCAGGGGCAGGTCGGCGCTTACCTCGGCGCTGCCCAGCCAGGGCTCCAATAGGGCCATCAGGCGTCCCTCGGTGATCGCCTCGGCATGGACGATGGCGGGCTCGCCAAGCAGCAGGACGATGGCGGCGCGCACGCGCTTGTCATCGTCGGCGGCGCTCCCCGTGGGCGGGATCTGGACCGTCATGGTACCGCTGACGTCGGTGTCCCAATGGCGGGCCAGGGCGCCGAGGACGAGCAACCCGGCCAGGGCCAGGACCGCCATATAGACCATGAACGCAATAAGCCACGGCAAGTATTGGCTCAGCGCGTCACGGTCGAGCGGCAGATCGGTGCGTTTGGCAAACATTCAGGCGGCGTTCCCCGGGCTTTGTCGCAGGTTCGCCGCGACGGCCGGCGCCGGGCCCTGGACGGCCGGGTCAACCTCCAGGCGGCCGCCGTCAAGGCGCATGCGGTTATGGTCCAGCCGCTCGACCAGGTTCTCGTTATGGGTCGCGATGACGATGGCGGTGCCCAATTTGTTGAGCTCCTCAAACAGGTGCAGCAGGCGCATGGCCATCTTGTCGTCGATGTTGCCCGTCGGTTCGTCGGCCAGAAGCAGCGTCGGGCGCACGATCACGGCGCGGACGATGGCGACGCGCTGTTGCTGGCCGCCCGATAGGGTCGGCGGCCGGGCATCCAGGTGATCCTTGAGGCCGACCCAACTCAACAGTTCGACGACGTGGCGGCGCACCTCGTCCTCGCGCGCGCCGGCGACGCGCAACGGCAGCGCCACGTTGTCGAAGGCGGAGAGGTGGGGAAGCAGGCGAAAATCCTGAAAGACGACGCCGACGCGCCGGCGCAGGGCCGGGAGTTGGCGGCGCGGCGTGGTCGCGATGTCGCGGCCAAACAAGGTGACAAGGCCGCGCGAGGGCTTGAGGGCCAGGTACATGAGACGCAGGAGCGACGACTTGCCGGCGCCGCTGGGGCCGACCAGAAAATGGAAGGAGGCGGATTGCAAGGAAAACGATACGTCCTGCAAGACTTCGGGCCCGAGGCCGTAACGCAGACCCACGTTCTCGAATTGAATGACACAGTCGTCGGTGTCGATGGTCACCGTTTGCGCTCCCGTCACGGGGACAATGGCACGGGCAAAGCCTCTCCGTCCAGCACCATGCGCCGGGCCGCCCCGGCTTGCCTTGAACCGGTCAAAAGCCTATAAGTGACCGAATATTAACACAGTACAGCACCGATGATCATAACCTGCCCGGCCTGTTCCACCCACTACACTGTCGCGCCCGGCGCCATCGACGGTGCGGGCAAGACGGTACGCTGCTTCAACTGTGGCAATAGCTGGCTGCAACAGCCCCTCGCCGAGCCACCGCAACCCCAGCCGCAGCCGGCCTATGCGCCGCCGCCGCCCGCCGCGCCGGCGCCGCCCGCCGCGCCGATGGCCGCGCCCCCGCCACCCCCGCCGCCGGCACCCGAACCCGACTTCACCGCCGACGTGGCCGAAGCCTTGGCGGCGGCGCCGGCACCCGAACCGGAGCCGGAGCCCGAACCGGAGCCGGAGCCCGAACCGGAACCGGAGCCCGAACCGGAACCGGAGCCCGAGCCGGAGCCCGAACCCGAACCGGA
>JASLLZ010000064.1 GCA_030746775.1 Rhodospirillales bacterium
CCTCCACCACACAGTGTTGGGGCACCACATTGACCTCGGTGCCTCCGGCGATAAGACCGACATTGAAGGTGAGCCCCCGGTCATAGTCTGTCCACGATTCGATATCACAAATATGCCTTGCGATTTCCTTGATGGCGCTGCGGCCGTATTCATGCTTCGCGCCGGAATGTGCCGGCCGCCCCTCGGCCGCGATCCTATAGCGCGCGCTGCCTTTTCGCTCGACAACCACCTTGCCGCCATCACGGGCGGGTTCGGTGACCAAGACGTATTTCGCCTTGCGCGCTTCCTCGGCGATGTACTTTCGTGAATACGGGCTTCCACGCTCCTCTTCGGGAATGTACATGAACGTGACCGGAAGCTTGCTCTCGCCGCCTTCCTCGATCAATCGCTTGTAGGCGTAGAAGGCGATATAGGCGCCGGCCTTCATGTCGTAAGTGCCCGGACCGTAGAGTTTATCGCCCTCGATTCGGATCGGGTTTGTGGTTTCCTTGGTGCCGATGGGATGGACCGTATCCGTGTGAGAGACCACCAATATACCCTCGTTCGCCCGCATCGACCCCGGGGCGCGTCCTCGAATAATATCCCCCCAGCCGTCCTCGCCCGCCGTGCGTTCGGTTTCAAGGCCGGCGGATTCGAATTCCGTTGTCACGCGATCGACCATGCGGTTGACGGCATCGGCGTCCGAGGTCGGGCTTTCAATACTTATCCACTCAATGACGCCTTTCACCAGGTCGTCGGTACTCAATTCCGCGGTGGCGGCGATATCGGTCAAGGCAGGTCCCCTCGTTCCATAAACCCAATGTCATCGTAACCTTCGTGGCCAGAGTAGAAATAGTTATCGCCTTTGCCCCCATCCCCATAGAGAAAATTACCAATACCGCAGACAGCCAAGCCGTCTTCACGGTCATTGCGAGCCGTGAGCTTCTTCAAGCCGGTTTCATCAAACGCCCAAACAGGGGCGGAAGCGGGAACGATTGCGTGGGGACTAAAGGAAGTACATCCGGAACGGATATCGCCCTAATCGGCGTCGTGGGCCGGCTCGGCAACGAAGAGGCGGCTTCTGCACCAGTTGTCCTCGAGTTTGCGGACCTGCGCGGTTGCCGCGACCTCGCTCGGATGCATGCCGATTAACCTGGCGTCCTTGGCGGTGTCGAAGACCAGCCACTCGCCGCACACTTCGTGAAAACAGATTTTGTAACGCATGATTTCTGGCTCCCTAGAAAATGGCAGGGAACAATAGAGGCGATCCGTTGAGATTTTATGAATCGGGCGGGCGCCGTTCAGGAGGTCGTGGCGTCAACGCCCTTGAAGTATGTGACGAACCGGGCCGAAAAATCGACGAGGGACTCAACGATTTTTTCTCCGATCTCGGCGCTTGAGTAAGTGGGATCGCCACCGGCGATTCCGGTATCGCAGATGTCGTCGATATCGACGGCAAGGTTAACGTCGACACCTTCGAACTTGACCGCGTTGAGCCCCGACGGCAGCAAGCCGAGCACCGATTTCCTCTCTCCTAACTCGATCAAGTCCATGCGCATCAGATCAGGGAAGAGGTGCAGGTAGACCGACGTCAGAGGGTCGCCGCCGTGGCCAAGCGCCGTTGTACCGCGCTCGCCATGAAGCTCGGTCCATTGGGCCGGGGTCATCAGGCGCCACAAGTTGAGACACGGTATCCACACTCCGCGCTCGCGCTTGAGCTTGCGGATGGATTGGTCGATGAGCGGATAGTTGCCGCTGTGTCCGTTCATCACCACCAGGTGATCCAGGCCATGGTCAAGGAAATTGGCGCAGATGTCTTCGAACAGCGCGCGGAAGGTTTCGGCACTGAGTTGGACGCCGCCCGGTATGGGACGAAAGTAATCAGCAAAACCAAACGGAATGATGGGTGCGGCGATGGCGTCGGCGCGCTCCGCCACCCGGGCGACGATGGCATCGGTCAGCATGTAGTCGCCCATGGGGGCCTGGGGCCCCTGTTCCTCCTGCGAGCCGAACGGCAGCAGGATAACCGGGTTCTCCTTCATCCTTTCGCCAAACTCGACCCAGGTGAGATCCTTGAGAAGATGTTTGCGGGACATGGATTCCAAAACTTTCTTGTCAAAGACCGAACACTGCCGGTGAATTCATGCCAGCAGGTCCGCCGCCGCTTGGCTGATGGCGCGCACGCCGGTCGGGATGGCCACCTCGTTGCAGTCGTAATTGGCCTTGTGCAGCATGGTATCCAAGCCGTCGATCTTGGAGCCGATGCGCAGGTGGGCGCTGGGGAAGCGTTCGGTGAAATAAGACAGATCCTCGCTCCCCATGGAGGAATAGTCGAGCAATTCGACGTTCTCGTCGCCCAGGATATCGCGTGCCGAATCCAGCACCCGGTCCAGTATCGCGTGGTCGTTGCGCAGCACCGGGACGGCGACGCGGTAGTCAAGCTCATAATCGACGCGCATCCCCGCCTTGATGCCGTCGAGCAGCCGACCCATGGTTTCCCCCACACGCTCCATCACCTCGGTCGATTGGCCGCGCACGCCGCCCGACAGGCGGACCTCGTCGGCGATGATGTTGCGCGCCGTGCCGCCCTCGATCTTGCCGATGCTGACGACGGCCGGATCGGTCGGCGCGATCTCGCGGCTGACGATGGTTTGCAACTGGGTGATGAAGGAGGCCGCGGCGGCGATGGTATCGACGGTGGTGTGGGGATGGGCGGCGTGCCCGGACAGACCCTTGAGGGTGATGTCGAAAAAGTTCGAGGCCGCGAACACCGCCCCCGCATGGTACCCCACCTTGCCCGCTTCCAGCAGCGGCCAGTTGTGATAGCCGAGAACGATGTCGATTGCCGGGTCTTCGAACACCCCGTCCTTGATCATCGCCTGGGCGCCCTCAAGGCCCTCTTCGTTGGGCTGGAAGATAAGCTTCACGCGGCCCTTGAGCTGGTCCTTCATCTGGTTCAGAACCATGGCCGCGCCGAGCGCAATGACGGTGTGAACGTCGTGGCCGCAGGCGTGCATCTTGCCCGGCACCTTGGAAGCAAAGGAAACGCCGCTCTGCTCGTCGATGGGAAGGGCATCCATGTCGGCGCGGATGGCGACGGTCTTGCCGGACCCGGCGCCCTCGATGATGCCGACCACGCCGGTGCCGCCGACGCCCGTGCGCTGAAGAATTCCCATTCTGTCGAGGGCGCCGGAGACCAGCTTCGCGGTCTCGAACTCCTCGAACCCAAGTTCGGGATTCTGATGGATGGTGCGCCGGATTTGGATGAGCTCGTCGGTGATCTTTTCCGTCAAGCCCGTGATCGCGTTTTTGGAACCCAAGCCCCATTCCTCCCCTATTTTTTGCCGGCTTTTTGCGCCCCGCCGGAGCGGGGTTATGCAGGGCATTCAGCCGTCCGTCAATACTCGGTCCGAAACTATTCCTTCCGGGCCCGCAACGGCGGTTTTGGGGAAATGATTGGAATAAGGGTTTTTAGTGAACGCTCAGAGGCTCCAATTCGTTGTGGCGTGCCCAGAGGCGGGCTTCGTCGCGCGAATGGGCATAGGCAATCTGCGTGCCGTCGGCGGCGAAGACGCCAAACACGGGATTTTCCTCTTGCGGTACGTCGCGGATATAGACCACGTTGTCCATCCCCCACATGAAGAAATCGTGGGCCGACATTGGGGCACCGGTGGTCGGTTCGACGGACAGTTCTTGATTTTCCTGGTCTTGGGTCATGACAAACCTCGATTGCCGTGCTCTTCGCGGCTTGGGCGCCGCTATCCCTATAGATGGGGTTCGGCCACGGTGTCTTGCAACTCATTTCACGCAAAATTGACTATGTACGGATTTGCTTAAGATTTGGTCTACGGAGGCGCCGAAAAATCTTTCTCTCCCAAGGTCGCGCTCGCATGGCGCACCGCCGCAAGCGAGCCTATATTAAGAAAGACGCGATCCGGAACATTGGGACCTTCATGCGCAGACGGCACCTTTCGGCCCCGAAATCAGGCCCACGCAACGACCTGAACACGATCCGCACCCTGCTGCCCTATCTGTGGCCCAGGCACCTTTTCGAATTCAAGGTCCGCGTCGTAATCGCCGTTGCCTTTTTGGTCGCCGCCAAGGCGATCAACGTCGCGGTGCCGATATTCTACAAGCATGCCGTCGATGCGCTGAGCCCCGGAACGACGGCGGTGTTGGCCGTGCCGGTGGTTCTGCTGATCGCCTATGGCCTGGCCCGCGTCCTCGCTTTAGCCTTCGGCGAGATGCGCGACGCCGTGTTCGCCAAGGTCGCCCAGCGCGCCACCCGCGAGGCCGGGCTGAAGACCTTTCGCCACCTGCACGAGCTGTCGCTCAGGTTTCATCTCGACCGCAAGACCGGCGGCGTCAGCCGCGCCATCGAGCGCGGCACAAAAGGTATCGAGTTCCTTCTCAACTTCATGCTCTTCAACGTCCTGCCGACGCTGCTCGAGGTAATGCTGGTCTGCGCCATCTTGTGGAAGTTCTATGGCATCGCCTATGCGCTGATCACTTTCGCCGCCATTGCCGGTTTCATCGCCTGGACCCTGATCGTGACCGAATGGCGCATCAAGTACCGCCGCCGAATGAACGAGACCGATTCGGACGCCATGACCAAGGCGGTGGATAGCCTCTTGAACTATGAAACCGTCAAGTATTTCGGCAACGAGGATCACGAGGCACGGCGCCTGGACGGGGCGTTGCGCGATTACGAAACGGCGGCGGTCAAGAGCAAAACCTCGCTCGCCACCCTCAACGTCGGACAAGGCGCCATCGTCTCGCTGGGCCTGATCGCCGTCATGGTGATGGCCGGCTACGGCGTCGTCGGGGGCACCATGACGCTGGGCGACTTCGTCTTGGTCAATTCCTATCTCATCCAGCTTTTCCTGCCCCTCAACTTCCTCGGTTTCGTCTATCGCGAGATCAAGCAATCCCTGACCGACATGGAGCACATGTTCGCGCTTATCGACGAACCGGCCGAGATCACCGATACACCGGGCGCCCGGCCACTTGACGTCGACGGCGGCGAGGTGGTCTTCGAAAACGTGTCGTTTGGTTACGACCCCCGCCGGACCGTGCTCAAGGATGTTTCGTTCACCGTTCCGGCCGGCAAGACGGTGGCCATCGTCGGCCCCACGGGGGCCGGGAAATCGACCATTTCGCGCCTTCTCTACCGCTTCTACGACGTCACCGGCGGGCGCATCCTGATCGACGGCCAGGACATCCGCGGCGTCACCCAGGAAAGCCTGCGCGCCGCCACCGGCATCGTTCCCCAGGACACGGTGCTGTTCAACGACAGCGTTTACTACAACATCGTCTACGGCAGGCCGCGGGCGACGCCGGCGGAAGTGGAGAACGCCGGCCGGCTGGCCCGCATCCACGATTTCCTGATCGGCCAGCCCGACGGCTATCAGACGATTGTCGGCGAGAGGGGCCTGAAACTGTCGGGCGGCGAAAAGCAGCGCGTCGCCATCGCCCGCACCATCCTCAAGGGGCCGCGCATCTTGATGTTCGACGAGGCCACCTCGGCGCTGGACACCCACACCGAGCGCGAGATTCAGGAATCGCTCCGCGAGGTCTCGGCGGGCCGCACGACCCTGGTCATCGCCCATCGCCTGTCGACGGTCATCGACGCCGACGAGATCGTCGTCCTCAAGGACGGCCGCGTCGTCGAACGCGGCAGCCACACCGAGCTTCTGGTGCTGGGCGAAAGCTACGCCCGCATGTGGATCCGCCAGCAAGAGGCGGAGAAGGCCAAGGCAACCCTCGAGCGCACCGGCGAGGCCCTGGGACCGGCCGAAAAGGCCGAAGAGGCGGCGGAATAGGACCTTCCCAACATGAACATCCTGATCGTCTTCGCCCATCCGGAAGCGCGCTCGTTCAATGGCGCGCTCAAGGACGTCGCCGTCGATACCCTGTCGAAGGCGGGCCACGACGTGGTCGTCAGCGACCTCTACGCCATGGGCTTTCACCCGGCCACCGGGGCCGGGGATTTCACCGGCCGCCGCGCCGATCCCGAGGTCCTGAGCATTGCCGCCGAACAAACCCATGCAGTCGAAAACGGGACCCTGAGCCCGGATATCGCGGCGGAGCAGAAAAAGGTCCTTGCCGCGGACCTGGTCGTCTTTCAATTTCCGATATGGTGGTTTTCCATGCCCTCGATCCTCAAGGGCTGGGTCGATCGCGTTTTCGCGCGCGGTTTTGCCTATCTGCCGGGCCGCAAGTACGACACCGGCATGCTGGCCGGCCGCCGGGCGATGCTTTCGCTCACGACGGGGACGTCGCGCGACACTTACATGCCCGACGGCATCGACGGGGCCATCAACGACATCTTGTGGCCGATCCACAACGGCATTCTGCGTTATACCGGCTTCGACGTGTTGCCGCCCTTTGTCGCCTATATGCCGGGCCGGATAAGCGCCGAGGAACGAAAGGCCCAACTGGACGCCTACCGCGACCACATCGGGTCGTTTGAGACGCTGCCGCCCTTGTTCTTCCATCCGCTTTCGGACTATGGCCCCGACGAACGATTGAAGCCCGGCGTCGTGGCCCGCTCGGGCTTTCAAAAGAACCCGGAATAAAGCGCCCGGTCTACCCGTCGTCGCGCTTGATCCAGCCGCCGCCCAGGACTTGGTCTCCGCCATAGAAGACACAGGCCTGTCCCGGGGCGATGGCGGCCTGGGGCTCGTCAAGGACCACCTCCGCTGCGTCGCCGGGGCGGCCGTACGCCATGGCCGGAACCGGATCCTGGGCCGATCGCAGCTTGACCGTCACTTTGATGCCGTCCGCGGCCAGGGCTTCGGCGCCCAGCCAATTGACTTCGCCGACGGCGAGACGGTCGCGCAGCAAGGCCCGCTTGGGCCCAACCACGACGCGGCGCTTTTCGGGTTCAAGCCGCGTCACGTAAAGAACCCCGTGGTTGCCGCCTAAACTCAGGCCGCGGCGCTGGCCGACGGTGAAGTGGACGATGCCGTCGTGGCGCCCCAGGACGCACCCATCGGCATCGACGATGTCGCCGGGCTCCCAAGCGCCGGGACGCAGGCCCTCCAGCACCCGGGCGTAGGAGCCATCGGGAACGAAGCAGATATCCTGGCTGTCGGGCTTGGCGGCGACCGGAAGATCGAAGCGGCGCGCCGTCTCGCGGGTGCGCGTCTTCTCCATTCCGCCAAGGGGAAAGCGCAGGAATTCGAGCTGCCGACGGGTCGTGGCGAAAAGAAAATAGCTCTGATCGCGCCCGCTGTCGGCGGCGCGATGAAGCTCGGGCCCGGCCTCTCCCATGCGCCGACGCACGTAATGGCCGGTGACCAGGGCGTCGGCTTCCAAATCCCGGGCGGTGCCCAGAAGGTCTTCGAACTTGACCGTCTGGTTGCAGCGCACGCAGGGGATGGGGGTTTCTCCCGCCAGGTAGGAATTGGCGAAGTCGTCGATGACAGCGGCCCGAAACCGGCTCTCGTAATCGAGCACGTAATGGGGGATGCCCAGTGTGTCGGCGACGCGCCTGGCATCGTGGATATCCTGACCGGCACAGCACGCCCCCTTGCGGCCCGCCGCCGCCCCGGCGTCATAAAGCTGTAAGGTCACGCCGATGACCTCGAAGCCCTGGTCGACCATCATGGCCGCCGTGGCCGAGCTGTCGACGCCGCCCGACATCGCCACCACCACGCGGGTGTCGCCCGGCGCCTTGTCGATGTGCAATGCGTTCATGGGCCGGACTATAGACCCTTCCCCGGCGCTGTCACCGGGTGATTGCATTCGCCGGTCCGGGGACTCATTATTCCGAACCCCTCAATGATAGCGGCGGTAAGCGGTGGACATTCCCAAGACCCTGGCGGCGGCCCTCGATCACCACAACGCCGGTCGCCTGGCCGACGCCGACGCCCTGTACCGGTCGATCCTCGATGCCGAGCCCGAACACGCCGACGCCACCCACTTGTTGGGCGTCACCGCTTTTCAGCGGGGCCGCCTGGATGACGCCGGGATCATGGTCCGCCGCGCCATCGCGATCGATGGCGGCGTGGCCCTCTATCATGCCAACCTGGGCCGCGTCTGTAAGGCCGCCGACCATCCCGAACAGGCGGCGGCGGCCTTGCGCCGCGCCCTCGAGCTCGAGCCCGCCAACGCCCAGACCCTTTCCGATCTCGGCGGCACCCTGGCCGACCGGGGCATGTGGAAAGACGCCGTCGAATGTTGGCGCCGGGCCCTGGACTTGGATCCGGAGCTGTCCGAGGCGCACTACAACTTCGGCCTGGCAATGCGCGAATGGGGCCGCACCGAAGAGGCGGCGGCGAGCTTTCATCGCGCCGTCGCGGCCAACCCCGGCTTCGCCAACGCCCATCTGGCGCTGGGCCTGGCCCACCAGGACCAAGGCCGCCTGGACGAGGCCGCCCGGTGTTACCGCCGCGCCATCGAGATCGACCCGGGCGACGTCGAGGCGCTGACCAATCTGGGCAACGTGCTGCGCGCCGAAGGCCGCCTTGACGAGGCAGTCGGCGCCTACCGGCGCGCCCTGACCGCTGCGCCGGAGCGCGCCGAGGTTCACTCCAACCTGGGAGTCGCCCCCCAGGAACGGGGCGAGTTGGAGGCCGCGCTCACGAGCTATGACCGCGCCCTCGAGCTCAATCCCGAGGATGCCGAGGCGCACCGCAACCGCGCCCAGGCGCTGCTCCTCGCCGGGCGCTTCGCCGAGGGCTGGGAGGAATACGAATGGCGCTGGAAGGCACGCCACTTGGCGGCCCGGCAGCGGCACTTCGCCGAACCCCGGTGGGACGGCTCGGACCTCGACGGACAAACCATCCTGGTCCATGCCGAGCAGGGCTACGGCGATGTCATACAGTTCGTCCGCTACGCCGCGATGGTGGCGGCCCGGGGCGGCCGGGTGGTGCTGGAATGCCCGATGCCGCTCTCCGAGCTGATGACCGGCGCACCCGGCGTCGAGAAGGTGGTGGCCATCGGCGCCCCCCTGCCGCCCTTCGATATCCAGGTGCCGCTTCTCGGCCTGCCCCGGCTGTTTGAGACCACCGCCGACACCATTCCCGGCGATGTCCCCTATCTCACCCCCGACGCGGCCGCCGTGGAAAAGTGGCGGGCGGTCATGGGCCCGTCCGATGACCACAGGGTGGGTATCGTCTGGCAGGGCAACCCGCGCCACCGGGGGGATCGGTTGCGCTCGCCGGGGCTCAAGTCGCTACGCTCCTTGTTCGATACTCCCGGAATCGATTTCTACTCCCTGCAAAAAGACGATGGCGCCCGCCAGTTGGCCGAACTGGGCCTGACCGACGTCGTGCGTGATCACACTGCCGACTTCGCGGATTTCTCCGACACCGCCGCCGCCATACTCAATCTCGACCTGATCATCGCCTGCGACACGGCGGTGGCGCACCTGGCCGGGGCGCTGGCCAGGCCGACCTGGCTGTTGCTGCCCCTGGCGGCGGAATGGCGCTGGCTGACGGAGCGCGACGACAGCCCCTGGTATCCGACGGCGCGATTGTTCCGCCAGCGCCGCCTCGGCGACTGGGACGAGGTCATGGCCCGCGTCGGCGCGGCGCTCAAGCGACAGGCGGCACGCCTGGGCGGGTAAAATGCCCCGTTTCCCCATCCCCCCTGGTGGTGGAGCGGGGGAGCGACTACCATGGATGCGGGGGACATCCGACAAACGTCGTCTGAAAGCTTCGGCATTTTGCCGGGCGTGGACCCGCCCGCTTTGCCTGTATCACGAGCCTGGGAAAAACATTCGCGCCATGACCTACCTGAGGTTCATCATCGACAACCGGCGCTTTCTTGGCTTCGGCTTCTTCCTTTCCTTTTTCTTCAGTTTCGGCACCACCCCCATCATCGCCTTGTTCGGCGGCGAGATCCGGGCCGAATACGGTCTGTCGCACGGTGACTTCGGTGTCCTTTATTCGATTGCCAACGTGGTCGCCGCGGGGGGGATCGTCTGGTTCGGCCGCATGATCGACCGAACCGACCTTCGGATGTACAGCGCGTTGGTCTGTGGGCTGCTGATTGCCAGTTGTCTCGTCATGTCCTGGGGGCCGAGCGTCCCGTTTCTCTTCGCCGCCTTGGTCGGGTTTCGTCTGGCCGGCCCGGGGCTGATGAACCATACCGTGGGAACCAGCATGGCGCGCTATTTCGATGCCGGGCGCGGCCGGGCGCTTGCCATCACGGGGATTGGCAGCCCGGTATGCGAAACGGTGGCCCCGATCATCGTCGTCGGCCTGATTACCGCCATCGGTTGGCGGGAAACCTGGATGTCGGTGGGCGTCGTCCTGGCGGTAGTCTTGATCCCCAGTGCCTTGTGGTTGCTCAAGGGTCATGGGGAACGCCACCTGAGGTATTTGGAACGTCTCGCCGTTCACCAGGCCAAGGCGACGCCGGAAGGACGCCAATGGTCGCGCGGCGAGGTCCTGCGCAATCCCCGGTTCTACCTCATCCTACCCGCCGTCCTGGCGCCGCCGGTCATCATCGCGGGCCTCTTTTTCCATCAGGTTCACATAGTCGAGTCCAAGGACTGGAGCCTTGCCTGGTGGGCGATCTGCATGGGCGGCTTCGCTGTCGCCCGTGTCGGCGTAACTCTGGTATCGGGGCCCATCATCGACCGCTTCGGGGCGACCCGGACGCTGCCCTTCTATATCGTGCCCATGGTGCTGGCCCTGCTGGTGCTGGCCGTCACCGACCACCCGGCGGGCGCCCCTATCTTCTTGGTATTGGGGGGCGCCAGCACGGGCGCTCGCATAACCGCCGTCAACGCCATCTGGGCGGAAATTTACGGGACCACCCACCTTGGTGCCATCCGCGCCCTGGTGCAGGGTTTGATCATCCTGGCCATCGCGCTCTCGCCGGCCACCATGGGATGGATGTTCGACCTCGGTATCACCATCGAAGCGGTCGCCCTTATGTGCATTGGGCTGCTGGCCCTGGCCGCCCTCCTCTTTTTCGTCTACCTGTTTGTTTCGCGCACCCCTTCCGACCGTCCGCCGAGCAAGGGGAGCGCTGTCAGTCGGTAAAGGGGTCGTGGACCAAGATGGAGTCCTCGCGCTCGGGGCTGGTCGATAGCATGGCCACCGGGGCCCCGATCAGTTCCTCGATGCGGCGCACGTACTTGATCGTCGTGGCCGACAATTCGGCCCACGACCGCGCGCCCCGGGTACTTTCCGACCATCCCTCGACGGACTCGTAGACGGGCTCCACCTTGGCCTGGCGAATCGTCGAGGCGGGCAGGTGATCGATGATTTCGCCGTTGAGGCGATAGGCCGTGCATACCTTCAACTCCTCGACGCCGTCGAGGACGTCGAGCTTGGTCAGCGCAATGCCGTGGATGCCGTTGACCTTGACCGACTGGCGCACGAGGACGGCGTCGAACCAGCCGCAGCGCCGGGCGCGGCCGGTTACGGTGCCGAACTCCCGGCCCCTCTCGCCCAGCCCCCTACCGATGTCGTCGTGCAGTTCCGTCGGGAAAGGCCCGCTGCCGACGCGCGTCGTATAGGCCTTGACGATGCCGAGCGCGTAGTCGATGGCCCCCGGTCCCTGGCCCGAACCCGCCGCCGCCTGGCCGGCCACCGTGTTCGAAGAAGTGACGTAGGGATAGGTCCCATGGTCGATGTCGAGCATGGTGCCCTGGGCGCCTTCGAACAGGATGCGCTTGCCGGCGCGCCGGGCGTCGTCCAGTTGCTTCCACGTGTTGCCGGCATAGGGCAGAATGCGGGGCGCGACCATATTTAGCTCATCCACCAGGGCGGCGCCTTCGATCTCGGGCTTGCCGAAGCCGCGCAGCAACGCATTGTGATGGACCAGAAGTTCCTCGACCCTGGCGTCCAGAACCTCGGGTTCGGTCAGGTCGGCGACGCGGATGGCGCGCCGGGCTACCTTGTCTTCGTAGGCCGGCCCGATACCGCGACCCGTGGTGCCGATCTTGGCACTTCCCCGAGCCTCCTCGCGGGCTCGATCGAGGTTGCCGTGGAGCGGCAGGATAAGGGGCGCGTTTTCGGCGATGCGCAGGTTGTCAGGCGAGATATCGACGCCCTGGGCGCCGACGGTATCGATCTCGTCCAACAACGCCCACGGATCAAGCACAACGCCGTTGCCGATGATCGAAAGCTTGCCCGGACGCACAACGCCCGACGGCAGAAGGCTCATCTTGTAAGTAACGCCATCGATGACCAGGGTATGGCCGGCGTTGTGGCCGCCCTGAAAGCGCACCACCACGTCGGCGCGATTGGACAACCAATCGACGATCTTGCCCTTGCCCTCGTCGCCCCACTGGCTGCCGATTACCACTACGTTGGCCATGTCTTTTCGTACTCCCCCTGTCCCGCGCCCGAGGTCGGAACCGACCGTGCATATTCGACCGGATCGAAGCCGATGTCCACGCGCGAAACGGTAAAAATTGACGGCGCGGCGGGATCAGGCGATGGGCACCATCTGAAAAAGGAACCCCGCCCCCGTCGAACCCGCCAGCGCCAGCACCAGATACCAGGCAAAGACGGGCCGGCGGACCAGGGCGAAGACGGCCATGGCCGCCGGAATGCTGGTCATGCCGCCGGCGATCATGAAGGCCAGCGCCGCCCCATGGGCCATGCCCATTTCCATCAGACCGGCGACCAGGGGAACGGCGGCGTAACCATTGAGATAGGCGGGCACGCCGACGACGACGGCAAGGGGAATGGCCCCGACGTCGGCATCGCCCAGCCAACCGGCAATCAGCGATGCCGGCACATAGGCAAGCATCAGGCTTTCGATGGCGAAGGCAAGCGACAACCACTTAAAGAGAAACCAGCCGGTCGTCCATGCGGTCTCGGCAAACAGCCGGTTGCGCCCCGCATCGGTCCAGAAAATCCACTGGGGCGGCGGCGCGTCGGGCCTTTGCGGACGCTGGCACGATGAGCACGCGGGAACGATATCCGGTGCCAAGGGATCGGCGAACAGGCCCGCCCGCTGCATCGCCCGTGTGGCAAACCCGCCCAGCGCGCCGATGCAAATTGCCGCCACCGTCTTGGCGACGGCGAAGGGAAGGCCCAGCGCGGCAGCCGTCAGAATGAACATCTGTGGGTCCATCAAGGGCGATGAAATCCAAAACGCCATGACCGGAGCGAGGGGCACCCCGGCGGTCAACAGCGCCGCAATCAGGGGAATGACGCCGCACGAACAGAACGGCGACAAGCTGCCGAACAGGGCGGCGGCCAGAATCATGCGCGCCGGATGGCCGGCGAAGACCCGTGCCACGGCATCGTCGGCGCCGCTCGCCTTGGTCGCCGCGGCGACGGCGACGGAAATCAGAAGAAAAGGCGCGATATCGATGAGCGCTTCGGCGACGAAACCAAGGCTGTCACCGGCCTGGCGCGGCGCCAGGACGGCGACGACGACGAAAAGTCCGACAAACGCCGCCAGCACCTTATCGAAGCTGCGGATCCATCCATTGAGAACGAGAGCGGTGGCCGTCATGGAACATTTTCCTCAAGGCGCCGTTTGAATTTGTGGCCGCGAGAAGGTGCCGCGATCTAGCCGGCATCCCCTCTTCGTTGTTCGTCGCCGAAGCCGAGGCAACATTCGGCGGTCAGGAATTCGACCAGCCCGTTCATGACATCGTGGCGGGCGAAACAATGGAGGTTGCGGCTGGCCCGCCTTTGTTCGATCAACCCGGCCCGGCCGAGACGCGCCAGGTGATGCGACAATGTCGAGGCCGGAACATTGAGGCGGCCCTGTATCTCCCCCACCACCAACCCGTCCGGTCCGGCCCGCACCAGCAGCTTGAAGATGGCAAGCCGCGTCTGGTTGCCAAGCTCAGCCAGTCGTTGGGAGACAAGTTCGGTTTCCATGAATCGTAGTTTACCCCTTGCCACGGACGTTGTAAACTATAATTCTAGAATTATCGAAATAAGAGGCAATGCGGTAGGCGGTTCAAGGGATCTGGGCGCGATCCCCTTCCCCTTCGGCGTCAACCGATGACCGGGAGGGCGTGATTAGAGCAAATCCCGAGCGGATGAAATTATCCGCGCCGATGAATTTGCGGCTAAAACGATGAGTTAGAGAAATTTTGGCGAGCGCATTTGAACGGAAAATTCTCTAAGGAAGTTGGAAGGTCTGGCGGCGAACGGTCTTGCCCAGGCTTTCCACCATCGCCGGCACCATGGCTTGTGTCAGGGTCGGGCCATCCGACTGTTGCAGAGACGCCGTGGCCCAGGCCTGCCACAGGCGTTCGCCGTTGCGGCGGTCGTCTATGGTGGCGTCGATGCGGTATTGACTGGGCGTAACGATCGAGGTGCCGTGAGCGCGGCCCTCGTTGAAGACGCCGCCTTTTGCGCTGTCAAAGAGGTTGAGGCGCAGGCGTTCGTTGTCTCCGCCGATCCCTTTCTCGCTTTTGTATTGGAATTCGAGGACCGAGCGCCGGCCCGCGTCGCTCCACGCGCCGACGGAATCGCGGGTCTCGAAGGTCAGGATCAGGGCGCCGTCCCCGGAAACGCTAAAGCCCTGCGCCTTCAACTCACCCTCGATACGTTCCCGCAGGACCAGATTCTCGTCAGAATCGTCCATCGGTCGGACGGCAATCGCCATGCCCGCCGGCAGGGGCTTATAAGCGACGGCGTTGAGCAAGCCTTCGTCCACGCTCTGGGCGGAAGCGCGCCCGGCGGCAAGCAGGGCCAATGTCACAACCAAGAGTCCGAAACGCTTCATCATAGGTGCCTCATATTCCAAGCGCCGGAGCCTGCTTTCCATCCCCTACAAGCCGAAGCGCCAACTTAAGATATTGGTGGGCTACCCCCCCTCTGTCAACAAACGACCCATCCGGGAACCATCACGATAGTAGCAATTTGTTAAGAAACACCCACCATCCTTGAAAAAGATTCGGCGCCGACGGCGGATCACCCGCCTTTGACGGCGTGGGGACAGTGTCAAACCGGGGGTGCGACATGAGCGGCAGCCTTCTCTTTCACCACCACGGTCCTTCCCTCTTTGCTTCGGGCGTCTTCGCCTTGGGTCTCATCGTTGGTTTCTCCTGCGGCATCCTGGCGGTCCTTCTCGCCGCCTGAAGTCGGCAACTCAGGGACCACGTCTTTATACCGGGGATCAATCGAACCGCACGCGAAGCGGGCCCGGCCCGGCGGGCCAGGGTCCGCTGTCGAGTGCCTTGGCGCCCTCAAAGACCAGATAACCCTTGCGGCCGTAATGGGGCAACGGACGCGCAAGCGCCCCTAGGGCCAACCTGTCGTCCGCCGCCACGACCAGAAGCGGGCGGGTGCCGTGGCGCGCCGCCCACACCCGGGCGGTACCGCGTCCGGCCAGGCTGTCGGGGAGCGGCGGCAACCGGTTGGCGGCGAGGAACGTCCGCACCCTCTCGGCGATGCCGATGACAAGCAGCGGACGGAGCGAACGGGCGGCGGCCACGGCGGGGGCGAAGGTGGGTGGCGCGTCAAGCAGACGGAAGGCAAGCCCCCGGGCCACATCGCCCGTTGCCTCGTCGTCGGCGAGAACAACCGTCACGGCATTGGTATCCAGGGTCACGTCGCGCAGGATGGGCGAGGTCTCCTCGGCGGCGAGGCGCCGGAAGACGTCAAAATCGGGGTCCACCGCCAGGGCCAGGGGGCGCCCCCGCGTAATCAGCCGATAGCGCGACGTCGGTCCGTCGAGCGTCACCCGAAAGCGCTCCTCGCCGGTGCTGGTGGTGACCGCCACCGGGAGCGCGAGCCTGTAAACCGGGGCACCCTGGGAGAGGGTGAAAGAGACGCCGTGGCGCCCTGCGTCGCGCCAGACGGCGGCATCGGCCAGGCGCGGCCCGGGAGCGCCGGGACGGCTTAGCCATTGCGCGAAGAAATCCTTGAGATCGTCGCCGCCGACCTCGTCGAAAACCTGGCGCATTTCCTCCCAGCCGGCGACGCGGAAGCGAAAGCGCTTCCAAAACAGGCTCAGGCCGTCGGCAAACGTCCGGGCGCCCAGTCGATCGCGCAGCATGTAAAAGAAAAAAGCCACCTTGTTGTAGCCCACCACCTGGGATGCGTCGTGAACCTTGGCGGTGAAGGCCACGGCCGCGTGGTCGCGGGCCGCCGGCAGGGCGGCATAGTTGCGCAGCCAGCCCAGGCGCATTTCGCGGGCCGCCGCCGGGCCGCGATCCTCGGCAAAGGCGTAATCAGCCATGAAGGTGGTCAGTCCCTCGGCCCAATTGCCGCTGTCGTAGTCGACCCGGACGCCGTTGCCCCACCAAGTGTGCAACACCTCGTGGCCGAGCGAGGTGTGGCGGATAAAGGGCAGGCGCAGCACCCGAGTCCCCATATAGGTCAGGCCGGGATACCCCAGCCCGACCGGCAACGGACCGGAAACGACGGCAAAGGCGGAATAGGGATAGGGGCCGATGCGCTTCGCATACCGTTCGACGTAACCCGCCGTGGACGACAGATAATCGCCCGACAGCCGGGCGATCTCGGGATGGAAGTAGGTTTTAAGCGTGATGGCGCCCACATCACGGGTTTCGACCCGGTAGGGGCCCGCCATCACGACGATACCCCGGGCCGGGGCCTCGCTGGCAAAAACCGCGCGCCACCCGTTCGCCGTCAACCTTTCCTCGACCAGACGGCCCGGCGCGATGGCGCGCTGGGCCGCCGGCACGCGGACCTCGACGCGGTAGGTCAAAACGGCGGAGCGGAAGCGGGGGAACCAATGGACCGAGGCCGGCAGGTAACTACCCGCGGTACCGGCGAAGGCCCGGCGTCCGACGGCGCCCGGCACGGATGGATCGAGGGGCGTCAGGGTTCCCCCATAGTCCACCGTGACCTCGTGGGTGCCCGATCGCCCCAGATCGACGCTCCAACCCCCGGCCCGGCGCGAGGGGGTTGCGCCGCGCCCATCGACGCGCACGGCCGAGACGGTGAGGACCGGATCGAGCCCGAAGTCCACCCGGCCGCCGCCGTGGATGCGAACCCGGTCGACGGCTTCTAGCACCCCGGTCTCGGGATCGAGGCTGAGGCGAATGTCGTGATGGGTGCTGGCATCGGTCGCCAAGGCCGAAGGGGCGAACGCCGTCCCGGCCAGGACGGCGGCGCAAATAATCGTGGCGCGCCTCATGACGGAGGCGGAAACTTGGCGACGATTTCCAAGTTGTCGCCGCCGCGCTCGACCGTTATCGGCAACCAACTGCCGAAGGCCTGACGGCGGACGACCTTGATCATATCCTTTACCTGGCTCATGGGCGTTCCCCCCGCCTCTACGATGCGGTCGCCCGCCTTCAACCCGGCTTTCGCGGCGACGCTATCGGCCATCACCTTGGTGATCTTGACGACCCCGTCGCCGCCTTCGAGGAAGACGCCGAGAAGCGGTTTGGGCGAATCCTCGGGCTCGGCCATTACGGCGATGCCGAAGACCGCCTCGGCAACCGCGGGACCGCCCATTGGGGCCAATTCCTCGCACGGACGGTCATTGGACCAGGGCAACAGAACGGCGGCATCGGCGATGCCTAAGTCGGCCAGTTGGTGGGGGATGCCGTCGCCGTACTCGGCATGCCCCTTGCCTACGATGCCGACGACCCGTGGCGCGTCAGCCGATGTACGGGCCCGGGCGAGGGCTTCGGCCATGGCTCGGTCCCAGGTCAGTTGTGCTTCGACAAAGCGGCGAAAGTCGGAGTCGTCGCGGACCGGCACCTGAGCATCGTCTTTCGAGTGGGCGGCAAAGACGTGCTCCAGCCTTTTCAAGTAGCCGGGGCCGGCCGAAGCCGGGTCGCCGATACCGCGGCGATCGGCGGCGGGAATGGCCGACCAACCTTCTTGGCGGACGCGCGAGATCAGGGTCTTGTCGACGTTGAGCGCCACCATGGGGAGCCGATGCATGCGGGCGAAGTCGAAGAGCGGCATGTAAAGCGCCTGATCGTAGCCCCAGACCTTGTCCCATTCGACGGCCTCGAGGAACGCCTCGCGGGTCAAGGCCCCGGCAACCCAGCGGTTCAGGATCGGCTGAACGCGGCGGGGAAACATCTCGAACCCCAGCACCATGTTGGAATCGCGGGCGTGCAAGGCGGCGATGGCGTGCAGTTGCCAGCGATGGTGTTCGGCGTCGGTATGGGACTCGGCCAAAAGGACGACCGGGCGGGCGGCCATGCGGGCGAACAGCGCCTCGTCGGCGATTTCTTCTTTCTTGGCCGGATCCATCCAGGTGCCGACAGGGACACACCCGCCGGCCTCGGGCGGGGGCTTGGCGGCGAGCGGGAAAACCCCGACCGCGACGAGACCGGAAAGGAGGAAAAGCGCTCTGAGCATGCCCGCATCGCCCTCGACATGGTTGGCTGTTCACAATGCCGGAGAATCGTCTGCGAAAAAAGCGCCAATAACCGGCGCCGGTGGACGGGAGCACCGATTGACAGGTCTCGGGCGAGCCGCTACCCACCACGAACCAAATGGACAAGGGAGAGGGGCCGGCCGTGACTTCGAAGGGCATCATCGCCGCCGGACACGGCGCCACCGCCGGCGCCGCCCGGGTGATCCTCGATGAAGGGGGCAACGCCTTTGACGCGGCCTTGGCGGCGCTGTTGGCGGCCTGTGTCGCCGAACCCATCTTGACGTCGCTCGGCGGCGGCGGGTTTTTGCTCGCCCGCCCGGCGGCGGGAGACCGGGGCGGCGAGACGGTTATTTACGATTTTTTCGCTCAGACACCGAAAAAGCGCAGGCTGGAGGCCGATTTCTTTCCCATCACCGCCGACTTCGGCACAGCTCAGCAGGAATTCCATATCGGCATGGGCTCGATCGCCACGCCGGGAACGGTCAAGGGATTGTTTGCGGTTCACCGCGACCTGGGCTCGATGCCCTTGGCGCGCATCGTCGAACCGGCCCTGGCCCTGGCCCGCGGCGGCCTCGTACTCAACGGCCTGCAGGCATACATCTTCGGCGTCGTCGGCGCCATATACACGGCCAACGCGGCGTGCCGCGACGTGTTCGCCAGCCGCCACGACCCGGCCCGGCCCATCGGCGAGGGCGAGACCCTTGTCATGCCCCAGCTTGCCGATTCGATCGAAGCCCTGGCGCGCGAAGGCGAGGATCTGTTCTATCTGGGCGAGATCGGCCAGCGGATCGTGGCCGACTGCGGTGCCGGGGGCGGTCACCTCACGGTACGCGACCTGGCCGATTACCGGGTCCGCAAGCGGGCTCCTCTGTGCTTGGATTACCGCGACGCCCGTCTCTCGACCAACCCTCCGCCGTCGGCCGGCGGCATCCTCGTCGCCTTCTCCCTGGAATTGCTGCGCCATGCCGAGATCGGAACTGGTGCCTTCGGCGGCGCGGACCACCTGGCCCTTCTGGCGCGCGTCATGGACCTCACGAATAAGGCACGGGTGGACAGCAAACTCCATGCGACAGACGGTGCCCCGAGCGAACTGTTGAACCCTGATTTCATTGCGGCCTACCGCTCCCAGGTCCTTGGCCGCCCGGCGGCGAAGCGCGGCACGACCCACGTCAGCATCATCGATGCCAGGGGCAACGCCGCCAGCCTGTCGCTGACCAACGGCGAGGGATCGGCCTATATCGTGCCGGCGACCGGGATCATGCTCAACAACATGCTGGGCGAGGAGGACCTCAACCCCCATGGCTTCCACCAATGGCCCGGCGACCGGCGTCTGTGCTCGATGCTGACACCGACCTTGATCCTGCGCGCCGACGGACGCCTGGCGGTGATGGGCTCGGGAGGATCGAACCGCATCCGCACCGCCATCCTGCAAACTCTGGTCAACACGCTCGACTTCGCCATGACCCTCGAGGACGCGGTGTCCCGGCCGCGCATCCATTTCGAGGGCGGGCTGCTCAGCATCGAACCCGGCTTCGACAATCCCTCGACGGCGGCGCTGGAGGCCGACTTTCCGAAAACGCAACACTGGCAAGAGCGCAACATGTTCTTCGGCGGCGTTCACGCCGTCGAATTCGAGCCCTCCCGGCGCCGCTTCTCCGGCGTCGGCGATGCGCGCCGCGACGGGGTCGTGATCAGGGCATGAACATTACAGACCGGGATGCAAAGGCGACTTGGGAATGTTTCGCGTGTCGAAGTTGATAAAGGCGATCAGGAACTGAGTGCCGAGAATGATGGGAAGCGCCGCCAGAATTACCGTGCCGGCGGTCGCGGGGATCCCGGAGGTCGTGCTTTGGTACCACTCGAGCGCACCGAAAACGCCACCGAACACGACCAGCACCACACCCAGCAGAAGTTCCACCGAAGCGGCGCCGAAATCCCTCAGGTAATAAGAATAGAAGATGCGCTTGACGGCGTTAAGCCAATGCTTGGCGGCGAACTCCAATATAGCGCGGTGGATCCTGAGGCCGCTTTTCTCGGCGCCGTAGCGCGCTTCCATGGGTACGTCGGCGACCACGGCGCCCAGAAGATTGAGCCGGAACAGCATGTCGGATTCGAAAAAATATCCCTTGCTTATCCGTTCCTTCAACAGCTGGCGGGCGACCTTGGCATGGATGGCCGTGAAGCCATTCGTGGGATCGAAGAGATTCCAGTAGCCGCTCGACATCTTCGACAGGAATGACAGGACCAGATTGCCGAAGATGCGCGTCGCCGGCATCCCCTTCAAGCCATCCAGATCATGAAAGCGGTTGCCCTTGGCATAGTCGGCTTTGCCGCATGCAATGGGGGAGACGAGCGCCGGGATCAACTTGGGGTCCATTTGGCCGTCGCCATCCAGCTTGACGATGATGTCGGCGCCGGCCTCGACGGCGGCGCGGTAACCGCTAAGCGTGGCGCCGCCGACTCCCTCGTTGCGTTCATGGGTCACGACGCTGACCCGACCGTCCTTGCAATGATCGCGCACGTGCCGGCCGGTGCCATCGGGGCAGGCATCGTCAACGACAAAGATGTGGCCGACCTCAGGACCGATGCCGTCGAGGACCCCAAGCACATGGTCCACTTCGCGATAGCACGGCACGACCGCGGCCAGGATGGGCGTTTTGCCGGCGTTGGAACCAGGTTCGGGGATCGTCTGGGACATGGGCATTTCCGCGGCACTTCCTTACCGCCCGTTGGCCGGAGGCGGGGAACCGGTTGAGAAAATAGAGGCCGGGGACAGGGCACGCAAGCATACGCCGCATTGGTGCCTCGCCAATTGCCTTCCTGCGCTGTAAAATCCTGTGGCGCAATTGGCGTCAATCCTCATATTTGGGGAAATGGAAGGTGCCCAAGACAGGCTCAAGCCGTCTGCGAGGGATCGAGCTGCTGTCCGACATCGGCGAGAAGGACCTCGAAGCCCTGGAGAAATCCTGCCGCTGGAAGCAGTACGCCGCGCACGAGCAAATCATCGACCGCCAAAGCGACACCCGCGACGTCATCTTTGTCGTGCGGGGCAAGGTTCGAATCGTCAACTTTTCGCTATCGGGGCGCGAAATCACCTTCGACGATTTGGGCGAAGGCAGTTTTTTCGGAGAGCTCGCGGCGCTTGATGGCCAGCTTCGCTCGGCCGGCGTCATGGCCCTTACCGATACTTTGGTGGCCTCCTTGCCGCCTGACCTCTTTGTCGAGACCCTGGGCCGCCATCCGGATCTGGCGCTCAAAGTGATGATTCACCTGGCTCATGTTGTTCGCATGGCGACGGATCGCATCATGGATCTCAGCACCCTTGCCGCAAACAATAGGATCCACGCCGATCTGTTGCGCCAAGCGCGCGTCAATATGAAGGAAGAAAATACGGCAATCATCTCTCCCATTCCCGTGCACGGAGACATCGCCAGCCGTGTCAGTACTACCCGTGAGACCGTGGCCCGGGTAATGAACGACTTGGCGCGTCAGGGCATTGTAAAACGAACAAAGGATTCCCTGATTCTATTCGATGTCGACCGCCTGCAAGAAATAGTCGAGGAAGTGAGGGGTGCGTGATACCCGGGCGCCACAACCGAATTTTACGGTTTTTGACATTGGGAATATGTATATTGAGTTGAGAATTCCAATTTTTTTTGACGAATCGGGTGCATAAATCCAATTTCCGTACGGACCGTCAGAACAACGAAATCCGGGCGCGCGCAAGACGGTCGCGCAACCGGTGGTGACAAAGGGCAAGTACGAATGTCGAAAACGGTCATGATCGTTGAAGACAACGAACTCAACATGAAACTGTTCAGCGACCTATTGCAGTCCAACGGCTACGACACCGTCCAGGTGAAGGACGGCCGCGATGTATTGGCGACGGTCCGCCAGCACATTCCCGATCTGATTGTGATGGATATCCAGCTACCGGGGGTCTCGGGCCTTGATATTACCAAGATGATCAAGACCGATGATCAATTGAAGGATATACCCGTCATCGCCGTTACCGCCTTTGCCATGAAGGGCGATGAGGGAAACATTCGCCAAGCGGGCTGCGACGCCTATATCTCGAAACCCATCTCCGTCCCCATCTTCATGGAAACGATCACCACGTTCCTGGATTGAGGCGACGTTCCTAAAGCAAATCCCCGGCAAACGGACACGTGTGCGACGACGATTTTGCTTAAAATCAATGGGGCTGTCCCAGATAACTAGCCCAAATGCTTCCTAACCCATTGCCTCAATTGCGCTAATTGGATTGATGGGTC
>JASLLZ010000065.1 GCA_030746775.1 Rhodospirillales bacterium
CGATGTTGTCTTCACCATCGCCCGCGTCGAGGCGGGCGTTCCCAACAGCCCCTCCTCGTTCGCCACCTTCACGAGCGGAAAGACGGTGGTGCGGGTGGACGATTACACCCTCCGAGTGACGACTAAGAATCCGTACCCCCTGATGCCCAACGACCTTGCCACATTCGCCATCGTGTCCAAGAAGCACGGCGAGGGCGCGACCACCAAGGACTACAACTCCGGCAAGGCGACGGTGGGGACGGGCCCTTATACGTTCAAGGAGTGGCGATCCGCGGATCATGTCGTCCTGGAGGGTAACAAGGAGTATTGGGGCGGAAAGCCCAAGTGGGACAAAGTCGTCTACAAGCCCATCAAGGCCGGCCCCTCCCGTATCGCGGCGCTCCTCACCGGCGACGTGGACATGATCGACAAGGTGCCGACCACCGATATCGCAGCGCTCCGCAAGAATCCCAAAGTGGCGGTCAGCCAGGTGTCGTCGAACCGCGTCATCTTCTTCTCGCCCGACAGCAACCGGCACATATCCCCTCACGTGAAGAACAACGACGGGACTCCGGCGTTCCCCAATCCCCTGCGCAAGTGGGAGGTGCGCAAGGCGATCTCCATGGCCATCAATCGCCAGGCCATCGTTGATCGGGTCATGGAGGGCGCCGCCATTCCGGCAAGCCAGCTGCTGCCGGGGGGATTCTTCGGCTTCAATCCGGACCTCAAGGTCGAGCCCTACGACCCCGAAGGCGCGAAAAAGCTTCTCGCCAAGGTCGGGTATCCCGACGGCTTCCGACTCACCGTGCATAGCCCCAACGACCGGTACGTGAACGACGCCAAGGTGACCGAGGCCATCGCCCAGATGTTGACCCGGGTGGGGATCAAGTGCGAAGTGAGGACGTTGTCCAAGAGCGTCTATTTCAGCCGCGGCACCAAACTGGAATACAGCTTCGGCATGTTCTCCAACGGCTCTGACACCGGAGAATCCTCGGCCCCGTTGCGAAGCATCGTGCACACCCGCACTGAGTCGTTCGGGCGCAGCAACCGTGCACGTTACTCCAACGTCATTTTCGACGCCAAGCTGGAGGAGGCGCTTGTCACCGTCGACGACGCCAAGCGTGAGCAGCTTCTGCAGGAAGCCATGGGTGTCGTCATCAACGACTACGGCCAGATCCCGACCCACTATCAGGTGAACACCTGGGCCTTGCGCAAGGGTCTCACGTATTTGGGACGGACAGATGAAAACACCTTGGCGAACGGCGTCTCCAAGGTGAAGTAGGAAGACCAGCGCCGGAGGGACGTGGCCGGAGAGCTCCCGGCCACGTCCACACCGGGACCTTTCCCGACGGTAGAGGCCCTACGACCGACGTTTGAGGGGCAAGGCGCCCAGCCCCTCAAGGCCGGGCTCCCTCTTCTCACCGCGCCCGTCAGCGGCCGGCCCATGTTATTAAGAACGCTTTACTAACCCTTAGGCCGCCAAAGGGGTTTAGCTGATCTGACAACAAGCCAGAGCCACAAATATCTCCCCCTGTTTTTAAAAGGCGGGGGGAGTGCAATCATCGTTTAACCCCTACAGGGGTTGTCAAGGGAGATTCCATCCCCCTTAACAATCCCCCGGGCCAACGTGCCGTTGGATCGCTAGCCATAAGAAAGATTGTCTACAGAGCCGGACATGAAGGATGTCCGGCTGGTCTTCAGTGTGAAACCGCCGCCGCCGCGTCAAGTAGCCACTCACTACGTTCGCTGGGCCACTTGACCCGGACGTCTATGGAGCTAATTCGGAGAGCTCTGTGTCCCAGCCCACCGACACCAGCAGCGACAGTGGTAATGGCTTGAACAACGTGCGACTTCGTGTGCATAGAGTGTGTTCAGCTAAATTATCTAGCTGAATTAACCTTGGCATATAGGGCCTAACGAACTGATATAAAGCAATAAAAAATTGGTCGGAGTGAGAGGATTTGAACCTCCGGCCCCCGCCTCCCGAAGACGGTGCTCTACCAGGCTGAGCTACACTCCGATGCGCTTGAGGGCGCGTTATAACGCCATCGCGGGGTCACGGCAAGGCGACCGCCCCCGCGACCCCCGGTGCCGCCTCAATAGGGGCGGTCGTTACAGAAGTCGATGAGGTCGAGGAAGATCGATTTTTCCTCGCTCTCGGGAAAGATGCCGAGCGCGTCGCGGGCGATGGCGCCGTAGTGGCGCGCCCGCTTTACCGAATCGTCGAGCGCGTCGTGGCGGCTCATCAGTTCGATGGCGCGCTCCAGGTCGCCGTCGTTCTGCTCCGATTTCTCCACCGTGCGCCGCCAGAAAGCGCGTTCGTCCTCGTCGCCGCGGCGGAAGGCGAGGATCACCGGAAGCGTGATCTTGCCTTCGCGGAAGTCGTCGCCGACGGTCTTGCCGAGCGTCGCCTGCTGGGCCGAATAGTCCAACACGTCGTCGATCAGTTGAAAGGCGATGCCAAGGTTCACGCCGTAGCCTTCCAAGGCTTCCTCTTCGACCTTGGGGCGCTCGGCGACGACGGCGCCGATGCGGCACGCGGCGGCGAACAGCTGCGCCGTCTTGGCCTTGATGACCTCAAGATAGGTGGTCTCGGCGGTCGACGTGTCGTTGGCCGTCATCAACTGCATGACCTCGCCCTCGGCGATCACCGCCGAGGTTCTGGACAGGATGGACAGCACCGCCAGCGAGCCGTCCTCGACCATCAATTCGAAGGCGCGGCTGAACAGGAAATCGCCGACCAGCACGCTGGCCTCGTTGCCCCACAGCGCGTTGGCCGAGGCAAGGCCCCGCCTGAGTTTGCTTTCGTCGACCACGTCATCGTGCAGCAGCGTCGCCGTGTGGATGAACTCGACACAAGCGGCCAGGCTCACCTGGCGGGCGCCGCGATAACCGCACAGGCGCGCCGCGCCGAGGGTCAAGAGAGGGCGCAGGCGCTTGCCGCCGGCGGCGACGATGTGTCCGGCGAGCTCGGGGATCAGCGCCACCGGGCTTTCCATGCGCCGCACAATGAGTTCGTTGACCGCCTTGAGGTCGTCGTCGACCAGTGTCGCCAGGCGCTCCAGCGGTGACGGCGCAGCGCGGTCGCCATCCAGGGTTACGACAACACCCACGTTGAAATTCTCCCACATTGCTTGACGCAACGGCGCCGAGGCCCGAGCATAGGAACGGCCCTGTTCGTTGGTCAAGTCCCACGGCCTTGTCTTGGCCATGGAACGATTCAAAGGTAACGGCTGGCGGATCGGCGATCGGCGCGGGGCGCGAGAGGGGACGGGGCGGCCATGGTGGAACTGACACGGACCAACGATCCGGTTTTGCTGTCGTGGCTGGTCGCCGCGCTGGCCGAGGTCCGAATCGAGGCGGTCGTCCTCGACGCCCATACCAGCGTCATGGAGGGCAGTATCTCGGCCATTCCGCGACGCCTGATGGTGGACGATCCCGACTTGGCGCGGGCCCGGCGCATCCTGGCCGAGGCCGAGGCATTAGGCCGGAGTTCGGAGCATTGAACAAACCCGATACCATCGGCGACGTGATCCCCACGACCACCAGCCAGGACGAATTTCTGGGCGGGCGCGTAAGCCTTCTTCAGCCGGCCAAGGGCTATCGGGCGGCCATCGATCCGGTCTTCCTGGCCGCCGCCGTGGCGGCGTCGCCGGGGCAAAGGGTGCTCGACGTCGGCGCCGGGGTGGGGACGGCGTCGCTTTGCCTGGCGGCGCGCATTGCCGGTCTCAGCGTCGCCGGTGTCGAGCGCCAGCCCGACCTTGTCGGCCTGGCCCGGCGCAACGCCGAGATCAACGGCCTCGGCGACCGGATCGACGTGATGGTCGGCGATTTGAGACAGCCGCCGGTGCGCCTCGCCGCCGGCACCTTCGACCACGTCATGGCCAATCCCCCGCATTTCGAGGCCGGACGCGGTAATCGCCCGCCCGATGCCGGCAAGGCGGCGGCAACCGTCGAGGACGACGTCACGTTCGAGGATTGGCTGCGCTTTTGCCTTCTCATGGTGCGGCCCAAGTGTAGCGTTACCCTTATCCATCGCGCCGACCGCCTGGACCGGGTCCTGACGGCATTGGATGGACGGCTGGGCGACATCGTCGTCTTTCCCCTGTGGCCGGGACCGGCGACGGCGGCGGGACCGGGCGAGCGGCCGGCCAAGCGGGTCATCTTCAGGGGCCGCAAGGGGGTGGCCGGGCCGCTGCGACTGGCGCCGGGGTTGGTCCTGCACGGCGAAGGCGGCGCCTTCACGGCGGGGGCGCAAGCGATACTGCGTCACGGCGCCGGGCTGGCCCTGTGAGGGCCGAGGCCGAGTGCCGCCCTGCGTCAACCGAGTGAGGTCACCGCGCAATGAACCAAGACCCCGACCGGCGTTCGACAATCGCCAAGACCGGGCGCTCCGTTTTGGCCCTGTTGCCGATCAAACGCTTGCGCCATCCGCCGCCGGTGGTTGGCGTGCTCAGATTGGCCGGCATCATCGGTCAAATAGGACCCCTGCGCCGCGGCCTCAGCCTTGCCAACCTGGCCGGCGCCATCGAACGCGCCTTCAAGCTCACCAACCTCAAGGCGGTGGCGCTGGCCGTCAATTCGCCGGGCGGCTCGGCGGTGCAATCGGCGCTGATCGCCGAACGCATCCGGGTCCTGGCCGAGGAGAAAGACGTGCCGGTCTTCGCCTTCGCCGAGGACGTGGCGGCGTCGGGCGGCTATTGGCTGGCCACGGCCGCCGACGAGATCTACGCCAACGAAAACTCCTTGATCGGCTCCATCGGCGTCGTCAGCGGCGGCTTCGGCTTCCCGGCCTTGCTCAGGCGCCTTGGCATCGAGCGCCGACTGCACACCGCCGGCGAGCAGAAAGCCATCCTCGACCCCTTCCTCGCCGAGAAGCCCGACGACGTCGAAAAGTTGGGCCAGATTCAGGCCGACATCCACGGCAGCTTCAAGGACCACGTGCGGCGGCGCCGCGGCACCCGGCTCAAGGCCGCCGACGACGAACTGTTCAGCGGCGCGTTCTGGACCGGACGGCGGGCTCAGGAAATGGGGCTGATCGACGGCATCGGGGACCTGCGCGGCATCATGCGCCAACGCTTCGGCGACGACGTCAAGCTGCGCCCGGTCGTCGCCGCCCGCCCGTGGTGGCGGCGCCGCGCCGGACGCGGTGCCGACGCGGCGGAGGATTGGACGGCGGGGCTGCTGGCCGCCGTCGAGGAACGCTTGTGGTGGGGCCGCTTCGGGCTTTAGCCGGGCTGCTTTCCTTGACCCATGGCCAAGGCGGTCTATAGAAAGGTGTCATGTTCGGTTTCAGCCTGAGTAAGCTTATCCTCACTATCCTCGTCATCGGCGCCGTGTGGTACGGTTTCAAGTGGATCGGCCGGTTGCAAAACCGCTCCGGCGCCCGTCGGCGGGTACGGGCGCCGGGCGCCTCGCCGTCGGAGCAAGCGCAACCCCTTGAGGCCCAGGACATGGTCCAGTGCGCGGTGTGCGGCGATTATGTCGCCGCCGGCGCCAGCGTCGATTGCCGCCGCGCCGAATGCCCCTATCTTCGTTGACCCGCCGGCGGGCCGGCGGTATGTTTTGCCGCACCGCACCATAGCGAGACGCTTCTCCCCGATGACCGCCGCGCCGGACAAGAAAACCAGCTTCCAGTCGCTGATCCTGGCGCTACAGGGCTTTTGGGCCGATCAGGGCTGCGCCGTCCTGCAACCCTATGACATGGAGGTCGGCGCCGGCACCTTCCACCCGGCGACGACGCTGCGCGCGCTGGGGCCGAAACCGTGGCGGGCGGCCTATGTGCAACCCTCGCGGCGCCCGGCCGACGGGCGCTATGGCGACAATCCCAACCGGTTGCAGCACTATTATCAGTTTCAGGTCATCCTCAAGCCGTCGCCCGATGATTCCCAAGACCTTTATCTGGCCAGCCTCCGCCACCTCGGCATCGACGAGAAGCTGCACGACATCCGCTTCGTCGAGGACGACTGGGAAAGCCCGACGCTGGGCGCCTCGGGCCTCGGCTGGGAAGTCTGGTGCGACGGCATGGAGGTCACCCAGTTCACTTATTTCCAGCAGATGGGCGGCATGGAGTGCGACCCCGTCGCGGTGGAATTCACCTATGGCCTGGAACGCCTGGCCATGTACATCCAGGGCATCGACAACGTCTTCGATCTGGACTGGAACGGACTACCCAAGAACCAGGGGGGCCTGACCTACGGCGATGTCTTTTACCAGGCGGAGCGCGAGTTCTCGGCCTATAACTTCGAACACGCCGATACCGACGCCGTCGCCCGCCACTTCAAGGACGCCGAGGCCCAGTGCGGCGCTCTCCTCGCCCTCGACCCGCCGTTGCCCCTGCCGGCCTACGAGCAGTGCATCAAGGCGAGCCACCTGTTCAACCTCCTCGATGCCCGGGGCGTCATCGGCGTCGCCGAGCGCGCCGCCTACATCGCCCGCGTCCGGGCCCTGGCCAAGGGCTGCTGCGAAGCCTGGCTGGCAAGCCAGGACGAGGGGACCTGAGCGGTGGCCGAACTGCTTCTTGAAATCCTGTCCGAGGAAATCCCGGCGCGCATGCAAACCCGCGCGGCGGACAATTTGAAGCGCCTCATCATCAACAGCCTGGAAAATGACGGATTAAAGTTTGAAAGCCTGCAAACTTTTGTCACACCCCGGCGGCTGACCTTGGTAGTCAATGGCTTGCCGGTGCAAATCGAAGCGGTTGAAGAGGATCGCCGTGGCCCACCCAAGGCGGCCCCGGAAAAGGCGGTCAAAGGATTCGCCAAGGCCAATAACGTGAGTGTCTTTGATCTTGAAATCCGCGATACTGGGAAGGGCGAGTATTATTTCGCGGTGGTCAAGCAAAATGCACGTCAAACAATTGACTATATGCCGTTTATTGTTTCGGAGGTGGTATTTAATTTGGGTTTGTCCAAATCAATGCGATGGCAATCGACTGCAACGACTTGGGTCCGTCCGATTCAAAGTATTTTAGCCATTTTTGACGGAAAACCACTTGACGATGTTTTGCAGTTAGGTCTCAAAGAAAAAATTCCGGGCTTGAAATATGCGATGAATAATGGTTCGGCCGCTGCTCCAGGTGAGCTGGAAATCTCGTTCTCTAACCGCACTCGGGGCCACCGCTTCCTTGCGCCAAATTCCTTCAGAGTCAAAGGCTTTACTGACTACAAGGCAAAGCTCCGCAAGGCGCACGTGATGCTGGACGCCGACGAACGCCGCAAGGCGATTGCCGATCAGGCCGAAAAACTGGCGAAAAAAGAAAAGCTGGCCGTCAAGGCTGACGACGCTCTCCTGGCCGAGGTCGCCGGTCTGGTCGAATGGCCGGTGGCTCTGATGGGCCGCATTGACGAGGCGTTTATGGAACTGCCGGAAGAGGTGCTGACGACGGCTATGCGCCATCACCAGAAGTACTTCTCGGTGGTTGATGCCAAGGGCGATCTGGCGCCCCGTTTCATCGCCGTCGCCAATACCGAGGCGGCGGACGGCGGCAAGGCCATCATCGCCGGCAACGAACGGGTGCTGCGTGCCCGCCTTGCCGATGCGCGTTACTTCTGGGACCAGGACTGCAAGCGGAGCCTGAAGAACCGGGTGGTGGACCTGGACGGTATGGTCTTCCACGAAAAGCTGGGCTCCGTCCTCGAAAAGGCGGAGCGCATGGCTAAGCTGGCCCGAGCTTTGGCCGAACACACGGGCGCCGATGCCGATCTCGCGGAACGGGCGGGGCGGCTTGCCAAGGCCGACCTGACCACCGAGATGGTGGCTGAGTTCCCCGAACTGCAAGGCGTCATGGGTCGATACTACGCCCTTGCCAAGAACGAACCCGCCGAGTTGGCGGGGGCTATTGCCGACCATTACGCACCGCAAGGTCCCGCCGACCGCTGCCCCTCGGCACCGGTCAGTGTCGCCGTGGCCCTGGCCGACAAGATCGATACACTCGTTCACTTCTGGGTCATCGACGAGAAGCCGACCGGTTCTAAGGACCCATTTGCCCTGCGCCGTGCAGCGCTCGGTGTCATTCGGCTCATCGTCGAGAACGGACTTAGAGTGCCCTTGATTGAAACCTTCGATAAGGCGTGGGAACGCTTACAGGCGCAACAGCATTGGGAGGAAGAAGAAGAGTCTGAAGGTGGGTATTCAATATTGCATGGTCTACTCGATTTCTTTGCCGACCGCCTCAAAGTGCACCTGCGCGAAAAGGGAGTGCGCCACGATCTGATCTCGGCCGTCTTCGCGGTGGAACTGCCCGGTGGTGGCAGGGAGGACGACTTGGTACGGCTGCTAGCGCGGGTTGAAGCATTAGATGCCTTCCTTGGCACCGACGATGGCGAGCACCTTTTAGTCGCGTACAAACGTGCGGCCAACATCGTGCGAATCGAGGAGAAGAGGGACGGAAAGGAATACCGTGATATTGAGCCTGACTACTTTGCTCACGAGGAAGAGAACACTCTCTGGCAAAATCTTCTTCCAATCCAAGACAGTCTGGATGTTTCTATTGAAAACGAACTGTTTTCTGAATCCATGGCAGCCCTAGCCCAGTTGCGACCGCCCGTGGACGAGTTTTTTGACCACGTGACGGTCAACACCGAAGATAGGGAATGTCGTGCGAATCGACTGGCGTTGCTGTGGTCTATCAAAGTCGTGGTGGACCACGTCGCCGATTTTTCCAAGATCGAAGGATGAAAAGGAAGTAGAACGATGACCAGGGGCCGGGCCGGGGACAAACAGAAGTGGGTCTACGCCTTCGGGGCCGACGGCACCGAGGGCGGCGCGGAGAAGCGCGACCTTCTCGGCGGCAAGGGGGCGAACCTGGCCGAGATGAGCCGCCTCGGCCTGCCCGTGCCGCCCGGTCTTACCATTACGGCCGAGGCCTGTGTCCACTACACGCGCAACGCCGACAGCTTTCCATCGGGGCTCGATGAACAGCTTCACCGTGCCCTGGCCGGTGTCGAGGAGGCCTTCGGCGCGCGCTTCGGCGATGCCCAAGCCCCTCTTTTACTGTCGGTTCGTTCGGGGTCCCGGGCGTCGATGCCGGGGATGATGGATACGGTCCTCAACCTGGGCCTCAACGACGCCACGGTCGAGGGCCTGGCCCGCCAAAGCGGCGACGCACGCTTCGCCTATGACAGCTATCGCCGCTTCATCCAGATGTACGCCGACGTGGTTCTCGGCGTCGATTACCACCACTTCTCGGACCTGCTGGAGGAATACAAGGAAGACAACGGCCTGGCCCTGGATACCGAGCTTGGCGCCGAGGACTGGAAGACCCTGGTCGGCGCCTTCGAGGCCAAGGTGGTCGAGGAGTTGGGCAGCCCCTTTCCGCAGGACCCGACGGACCAGCTTTGGGGCGCCATCGGCGCCGTCTTCGCCAGTTGGATGAACCAGCGCGCCATCACCTACCGCCGGCTGCACGGCCTGCCCGACGATTGGGGCACGGCGGTCAACGTTCAGGCCATGGTGTTTGGCAACATGGGCGAGGATTCCGCTACGGGCGTGTGTTTCACCCGTAACCCCTCGACCGGCGAAAACCAGTTCTACGGCGAGTATCTGATCAACGCCCAGGGCGAGGACGTGGTTGCCGGCATCCGCACGCCCCAGCCGCTCACCATCGCCGACAAGGCAGCCAGCCATTCACCCATGCCGGCCCTGGAAGAAGTCATGCCCGAGGCCTTTGCCGAGCTGGTTGCCGTGCGCGACTGCCTGGAAGCCCACTACAAGGACATGCAGGATCTGGAATTCACCATCCAGCAGGGCAAGCTATGGATGCTCCAGACGCGGGCCGGCAAACGGACCACCCCGGCGGCGCTGAAATTGGCCGTCGATATGGTTGGCGAAGGTCTAATCGACAAGGCCGAGGCCGTACGCCGCATCGACCCGGCGCGGCTCGACCAGCTTCTTCACCCGACCCTCGATCCGGCGGCCGAGCGCCACATCCTGGGCCGCGGCCTGCCGGCGTCGCCGGGCGCCGCCTCGGGCAAGGCGGTGTTCACAGCCGCCGACGCCGAGACCTGGGCCGGCAAGGGCGAAAAGGTCATCTTGGTGCGCCGCGAAACCAGTCCCGAGGACATCGGCGGCATGCACGTCGCCGAGGGCATCCTCACCGCGCGCGGCGGCATGACCAGCCACGCCGCGGTGGTGGCGCGCGGCATGGGCACGCCCTGTGTCGCCGGCGCCGGCGATCTCGGGATCGATGCCGAGGCCAAGGAACTCCGTGCCGATGACGAGGTGATCAAGGAAGGCGACGTAATCACCATCGACGGCGCCAAGGGCGAGGTGATGCTGGGCCGGGTGCCGACCATCAAGCCCGAGATGACAGGCGACTTCGCCACCCTCATGGAGTGGGTGGACGGCTTTCGCACCATGGAAGTTCGGGCCAACGCCGAGACGCCGCTTGACGCCCAGACGGCGCGCGATTTCGGCGCCGAGGGTATCGGTCTTTCGCGCACCGAGCACATGTTCTTCGATGCCGACCGCATCCTTCACATGCGCCAAGTGATCCTGGCCCAAAACGAAGAGGATCGGCGCGCGCCCCTTGCCAAACTGCTGCCCTATCAGCGCCAGGATTTTGTCGAGCTGTTCACCATCATGGACGGGTTGCCGGTGACCATCCGGCTATTGGATCCGCCGCTCCACGAATTCCTGCCCCATACCGACGAAGAGCTGGCCGAGATCGCGGCAGCGACCGGTACCGAGACGGCGGCGGTCAAGGCGCGCGCCGACCAGCTGCGCGAAGTCAATCCCATGCTGGGGCACCGCGGTTGCCGTCTCGGCATTACCTACCCGGAGATTTCGGAAATGCAGGCGCGCGCCATATTCGAGGCCGCCGCCAAGGTCGCCAAGACGGGTAAGGGGGTAATGCCGGAGGTGATGATCCCCCTGGTCGCGGTCAAGCGCGAGCTGGACGTGCTGACCGATTTGGTCCGGCGCGTCGCCGAAGAGGTAATGGACGAGACCGGGGTGCGCTTCGAATACATGGTCGGGACCATGATCGAGCTGCCGCGCGCCGTGCTGATCGCCGGCGACATCGCCGAAACCGCCGAGTTCTTCAGCTTCGGCACCAATGATCTGACCCAGACGGCCTATGGCCTGTCGCGCGACGACGCCGGTGGTTTCATCGAGATTTACCGCCAAAAGGGCGTCATCGAAAACGATCCTTTCGTCACACTTGACGTCGAAGGGGTCGGGGAGTTGGTGCGCATCGCCGCCGAGCGCGGACGGGCGCGGCGCGAGCACTTGGAGCTTGGCATCTGCGGCGAGCACGGCGGCGATCCGGCGTCCATTCATTTCTGTCAGAAGGTCGGCCTGGACTATGTGTCGTGCTCGCCCTATCGGGTGCCCATCGCGCGCCTTGCGGCGGCCCAGGCGGCGCTCGGCGTGGAGTCGGAGATCGACGCCTAGAGCAAATCCCGAGCAGATGGTTACATCTGCGACGACGTATTTGCGCCTAGAACAAGAAGCGAGAGCATTTTCGGTGAACGCGGGTGAACGGATAATGCCCTAATGACGAGGGGAGGATAGAATGAGCCACGATCCGGACTGCATCTTTTGCAAGATAATCGACGGCGAGATTCCCAGCTTCAAGGTCTTCGAGAACGAAAAGACCCTGGCCTTCATGGATATCAACCCGGTCAGTCCGGGCCATGTCCTGGTCATTCCCAAGTACCATGCCACCGATCTGATGCACATTCCGACGGATTGGCTGAAAGCAACCGTGGCGATGGCCCAGACGGTGGCCCGGGCGGTGGATAAAACACTGAACCCCCAAGGAATCAATATGTTGCAATCCAACGGTCCCGCCGCCGGACAGTCGGTCTTCCACCTGCATGTCCATGTTATTCCGCGCGCCGCGGGCGACAAATTGAGGTTCAACTGGGGCATCGTGCCGGGTGACATGGACGCCATCGGCGCCATCGCCGAACGGATCCGCGCCAACGTGGCGTGAAAGCAGGGCGCAAATAATGCAGGAAATCGCCATGACCACCCCAAGCGTGACCAAGGGGCTCTCGTTCCTCGACCGCTACCTGACGCTTTGGATATTCCTCGCCATGGCGGCCGGAATCGCGCTTGGCTCCCTGGTGCCCGGCGTCGATGCGTTCATCGAACGCTTTCAGGTTGGCACGACCAACATCCCGATCGCCATCGGTCTCATCTTGATGATGTACCCGCCCCTGGCCAAGGTCCGCTACGAGGCCATGGGGGCGGCCTTCCGCAACCCCCGGGTTCTCCTGCTGTCGTTGTTCCAGAACTGGGTGGTCGGGCCGCTGGTGATGTTCGTTCTCGCCGTGACCTTCCTCTATGACCTGCCGGACTATGCGGTGGGGCTGATCATGGTCGGACTGGCGCGCTGCATCGCCATGGTCTTGGTGTGGAACCACCTGGCCGACGGCGATAAGGATCTGGTGGCCGGTCTGGTCGCGCTCAACGCCATTTTCCAGGTACTGTTCTATGGCGTCTACGCCTGGATTTTCCTCACCTTCCTGCCGCCGTTGTTTGGTATCGAAGGCGTCGTTGTCGATGTCGGCGTCGCCGACATCGCGATCACCGTGTTGATTTATCTGGGCATTCCCCTGGCCGCCGGGTTGATCAGCCGGCTGGTCATGATCCGGCGCAATGGCGCCGAGTGGTACGAGAACGTCTTCGTGCCCCGCATCAGTCCGATGACCCTGGTGGCGCTGTTGTTCACCATCGTCGTCATGTTTTCTTTCAAGGGCGGCCTGATCGTCGACCTACCGCTTGACGTGCTGCGTATCGCCATTCCGTTGACGATCTATTTCGTGGTCATGTTCCTGATCTCCTTTTTCGCCGCCAAGTCACGCGGCATCGGCGCCGATTATGCCCAGAACACGACGGTATCCCTGACCGCCGCGAGCAACGATTTCGAGTTGGCCATCGCCGTCGCCGTCGCCGTATTCGGGATCCAGTCCGCCGTTGCCTTCGCCACCGTCATCGGACCGTTGGTCGAGGTGCCGGTGCTGATCGGCCTGGTCAACGTCGCGCTTTATTTCCGCAAACGCTATTACGCTTAAAGCCTGACCCAGATCGTCCACTCGGCCAGGGGGTAGTCGGTGACCAAGGTGACGTGGGGCGAAATGACGCGCAGGCAGAAATCGTAGAACGGCTCGGGCCGGGCGTAATAAAGAGTCTTCTGGCGCCTTTTGGAGCGGTCGGCGCCAAGCATGTTGAAAGCCAGGCCCTTGCGCGACACGGTCGCCAGATCGACCAGGCTGCGCTGGATATAGTCCATCCACTTGTCGTCCGGGATGTCGAGCCTCAGGTTGTAGGTCCCCGAGACGAAGGAATAATCGGCCATCTTCGTCGCCCGCAGGCTTTGCTCGAACGAAGCCCTGGGGTCGGTGATGCGCTGGCTACAACACGCCACCATTTCCTCGGTGATGTCGTAGCCCTGATAGCGGCCGTCTTTCATGAAGGGCAAATCGGCAAGGAAGTCGAACATGGCGCCATAGCCGCAGCCCAAGTCGTTGAGGATCAGGCCGCCTTTCCAGTCGTCTTCGTCGAGGATGCCGATGAGCTGTTCAAAGCGCAGGCGCTGTCCCTTGGTGTCGCGCCAGAACACGCCGCGCGGCTGCGCCCCGTAGGTGCGCAAGGCGGCCCCATAGTGTACGGCGATGGGGGCAAGAAGCCTTGGCGCGTCGCTCAGGGGGTGGGGAGACCTGGCCTGATCGGCAATCATCCCGTCCGTGCCCGGCCGCCGCCTAAAACGCCGCCCAATCGGGCTTGCGGGGAACAAGCTGCGCCGCGCCGGCGCTAAACGGTAGCCCGGATTCAGCGGCTTTATCCAGGTATTCCAGGCGCATCAGGGCAAGGCCGATGTCACCACGGCCCGAGCGCATCCGCCCCGCCTCGGCCCCGTCATACAGGATCGGCGCGTCGGCCTCGGGGCAGGGACCCTCGATGGCCACCACCATCAGGCGCTTCTTGATCAGTCCGCGGTGCTTGGTGCGCGCCGTCAGCTCCTGTCCCAAAAAGCAGCCCTTATTGAAATCAACGCCGTTCAATTCCTCGAAGCCGTTCTCCAGGAGGATGGCTTTCTCGACCTCCATGTCGCGGCTGGCGTCGGGCAGGCCGAGCCCGAGGCGCAGGGTATCGTATTCAGTGGCCGGGGCGGCGGTGAAGCCGGCGGCCTTGAGTCCGCTTTCTATTCCGTCACGCGGCACAATGGCGCGCACGCCCGCTGCCGCCAGCCTGGGGTCGACGAAGGCGACGCCGTCGCGGAAGGCCGCCGCCGCGCCGGGCGTGGCGGGCAGTCCGGCGGCCTCGGCCGCGCCATCGCCGAATAGTGCCGTCACGCCAAACGCGCTGGCGGCGTCTTCCAGCGTCACGTCGGCCCTGAGCACGTAGAAGCCGAGGCGCCGCAGAAGGTCGTCGATGCGTCCGCCTTCGCAGTCGAGGAGCAGGAATTCCCCGGCTTCGGCGATGAAAAAATCGTGCAGGTACTTGCCCTGGGGCGTCAGCAGCGCGGCGTGGATGGCGTTCACGGGACCCACCCGGTCGACGTCGTTGGAAACCAGTCCTTGAAGAAAGGCCCGCCGGTCGCTGCCCGATACCGAGATCACGCCACGGTCCGTCAGGGGGACATAAGATCGTTTGGTCATGACGCCACCTTTAGCCGCCGCCGGTCTACGCTTCAAGGGCGCGCTGAAATATTTGGAAGCGCGGCACCCCCTTTGCAAGGCCGGGCGGCGGACGTATAAAAAAGATCGGGCCAAGCCAGGGTGCCTTGGCGGTGGGGAAGACTTGAGAATACTTTTCATCACATCGACCCGCGTGGGGGACGCCATCCTATCGACGGGGTTGCTCGCCCACCTGATCGAGCGCCACCCCGACGCCCGCGTCACCATTGCCTGCGGGCCGGCGGCGGCGCCGCTTTTCGACGCGGTGCCCAACCTGGACCGGGTTATCGTGCTCGACAAGATGGTCGGGTCGCTCCACTGGCTGATGCTGTGGACTGCCTGCGTCGGGCACGTCTGGGATATTCTGGTCGACCTGCGCGGCTCGCCGATGTTCTTTCTTTTGGCGGCGCGTCGGCGATGGCGCATCGGGCGCGGCCGCGCCGGGCTGCACCGGGTCAGCCAGTTGGCCGAGGTGCTGAACCTGGAAAACGAGCCGCCGGCGCCGCGTCTGTGGATCACCGACGCCCACCGCCAAGAGGCACGACGCCATATTCCCGATGGTCCCCCCGTGCTGGCCGTGGGACCGACGGCCAACTGGGTGGCCAAGATGTGGCGCGCCGAGCGCTTTGCCCAGCTCATCGAGCGCCTGACCGGCGCCGACGGCATCTTGCCGGGCGCCAGGGTCGCCATCTTCGGGCGCGATGACGAACGGCCCCTGGCGCTGAACCTGATCGAGGCCATACCCGAGGCCAGGCGCATCGACCTGGCGGGACACCTTGATCTTTTGGAAGTCTTTGCGTGCCTGCAACGCTGTGCCTTTTACGTCGGCAACGATTCAGGCTTGATGCATCTGACGGCGGCTTCCAACATCCCGACTCTCGGCCTCTTCGGTCCCAGCCGCGAGGAGCACTACGCGCCCTGGGGTCCGCGCTGCGGACTGGTGCGCACCACCGTGCCGTTTAACGAGATTTTCCCGCCCGAATTCGACCACCGCTCGACCGACAGCCTGATGGACAGCCTCAGTGTCGACGCCGCCGAGGCGGCGGCCCGCGATTTGTGGGAAAAGACGCGGGAAACGGCGTCATGAGCCGGCCTTTACTCTCCACCCTGGTGGTGGTCCACAACGAGGAACAGCGTCTTGACGCCTGCCTGGAACGCCTTGCCTTCGCCGACGAGATCGTCGTCGTCCTGGACAAGTGCACCGATGGGTCGCGCCGGATTGCCGAACGCTACACCGCCCGCCTTTTGGAAGGCGCCTGGGAGATCGAGGGCGAGCGGCGCAACGCCGGCATCGAATTCTGCGACGGCGAATGGATACTGGAGGTCGATGCCGACGAATGGATTACGCCCGAGTTGGCCCAGGAGGTGCGCCTTCTGGCAAAGGAAGGCAATGCCGACATCCACGCCATCCCGGTCGACAATTACGTCGGCGGGCATTACATCCGTCACGGCTGGGGCGGCGGTGGTTTCGGCATGGTCAGCTATCCGGGCCTGTTTCGCAAGGGGGTCAAGGTATGGGGACCCCAGCGCGTGCATCCGCACCTGGTCGTCAGCGGCCGCCAGGGCGCCATGCTGAAGAATCCCGTCACCCACCACATCGACGACAGCATTTCAGCCATGCTCATGCGTCTCGACCGCTACACCACCTGGCGCGCCCGCGACCTCTGTGACGAAGGCAAGCCGGGCGCGCTCCCCAATATGGTGCGCAAGGTCTTTTCGCGCTTCTGGAAGTGCTGGGTCGTGCGCAAGGCCTACCGCGAGGGCGGATACGGCATGGTGATGGGCATCTGTTCGGCGCTCTATCCGCTGCTTGCCCATCTCAAGGCGACCCTGGAGGAGATGCCGGCCCGGGAGGCGCGAAAATGAGCGCCGTCGGGCTCTCCGCCCTGGTCACCGTGCACAACGAGGAAAAGCGTCTCGCCGCCTGCCTGGAACGCCTTGCCTTCGCCGACGAGATCGTCGTGCTTCTCGACAAGTGCACCGATGGATCGCGCCGGATTGCCGAACGCTACACCGACCGCCTGTTGGACGGCGCCTGGGAGATCGAGGGCGACCGGCGCAACGCCGGCATCGAATTCTGCGCCGGCGAATGGATCTTGGAAGTGGACGCCGACGAATGGGTTCCCGAAGCCCTGGCCGGGGAAATCCGCCGCGTCATCGAAACCACCACCTTCGACTGGCACGAGATTCTGGTCGATAATTATATCGGCGGTCGGCTGGTCCGTTGGGGGTGGGGGGCGTCTTATGGCAAGGCCGCCTATCCCGGCCTGTTCCGCAAGGGGGTCAAGGTGTGGGGCTGCCAGCGCGTCCACCCGGCGCTCCAGTGGTCGGGCCGCAAGGGTCCCATGCTCAAGGAACGACTCGACCACCATGTCGACCGCAACATCTCGGACATGATCCGCCGCCTCGATTCGTACTCCACGGCACGTGCCCGCGATCTCCGCGATGCGGGAGAGATCGGCACCCTGGCCCGTAATCTGCGGCGGCTGATCAGCCGTTTCTTCAAATGTTATGTGTCGCGCAAAGGCTATCGCGAGGGCGGCTACGGCCTCCTTATCGCCATATTTGCCGGTCTTTATCCCCTGCTGTCACACCTCAAGGCCAAGCTGGAAGAAGATTGAATGGCGCGCATCGTTCTCGCCGACGACGGCATCCGCTTCGACGGCACGACCCTGGCGACCCGGCCCCTCGGCGGGGTCGAGACGTCGGTCATCCTTTTGGTGCGGGAATTGGCGCGGCTGGGCCACGAGGTGCTGGTGCGCAATAAATGCGAACGCCCATTGCGACACGAGGGCGTCGAGTGGGCACCCATCGGGGACGGCATGCCCGATCAGGCCGATCTTTACATCGCCAATCGGGGAGACGGGCTCTTGCCCCTCATGCCAAAGGCGCGGCGCACGGTTTTCTGGGTCCACAACCCGGCGCGCTACCTTCTCAAGTGGCGCTACCTGTCAAAATTGTGGAGTCTTAGGCCGGCCATCGTTTTCCTGGGCGCCTATCACGCGGGGACCTATCCCCGCTGGGCGCCCGACGGCGGGCGGGTGGTCATACCCTACGGCATCGCCGATGAATTCCTTGTCGCCGAGCCCGACCCGCCGCCGCCGCCGCCGCGCGCCGTTTTCACCTCCAATCCGCTGCGATCCCTGGATTGGCTCCTCGATCTTTGGGTCAAGCGAATCCAACCCGAGGTGCCCGATGCCGAGCTGCACCTGTTTTCGGGCGCCGCCACCTACGGCGGCGTCGGTGCCGCCAAGGCGGCCGAGATGGAAGCGGTGCTCAAGCACGCCCGCGCCTTGGCGCGCTCGGGCGTGGTGCTGCGCGACCCGCTGCCCAAGGCCGGCCTGATCGAAGAGTTGCGCGCCGCTCGCGCCATGCTTTACCGTGGCGACGTCAACGAGACCTTCTGTCTGGCGGTTGGAGAGGCGCAGGCCATGGGCGTGCCGGCGGTGGTGCAGGACCTGGGCAGCGTCGGTGAGCGGGTGAGCGATAACGAGACCGGGTTCGTCACCCCCGACGCCGCGTCGTTTGCCAGGGCCGCCGTCCGCTTGCTGAGCGACGACGATCTGTGGCGCCGCCAGCACCGGGCGGCCCTCAAGGGACGGTCCGGTCTCGGGTGGGGGCGGGCCGCCCGGGCCTTCGAGGAACTTATCCCCTGATGCGGGTTTTCCAAATCATGGCGGGGGCGGAGCACGGCGGCGCCGAGGCCTTTTTCACCCGCCTGGTGCCGGCCTTGGCCCGCGCCGGAGTCGAGCAGCGCGTGGCCATGCGGCGCCACGCCAAACGCGCCAAGATTTTGAAAGACGCCGGGGTCAAGCCCGTCGAGCTGCCCTTCGGCGGCCCCATCGATTTCTACACCTCCTTGCGCCTGCGACGCGAGATCAAGGCCTTCAAGCCGGACATCGTGATGACGTGGATGAATCGGGCGACGGCCAAGTGTCCGGCGGGAGAATTCGTACACGTCGGCCGGCTCGGCGGCTACTACGACCTCAAGTACTACCAGGACTGCGATCACCTGATCGGCAATACCGAAGACATCGTCGGCCATCTGGTCGGCAACGGCTGGCCGGGAGACAAGGCCCACTATCTGCCCAATTTTGTCAGCGCCGCGCGCGCCGAGCCGGCGTCCCGGGCGGCGGTTTTTACACCGCCCGGCGCGCCTCTGGTGCTGGGCCTTGGCCGGTTGCATCAAAACAAGGCCTTCGACGTGCTGCTCGAGGCCATGACCCGGGTCCCCGACGCCTATCTGTGGCTGGCCGGCGAAGGCCCGTTGCGCCGCGAGTTGGAGGACTTGGCGCAGAAACTGGCGGTCAAGCCCCGCGTGCGATTCTTGGGATGGCGCGACGATGTCGCGGCGCTCTTTGCTGCTTGCGATGTCTTTGTGTGTTCGTCGCGCCTCGAGCCGTTGGGCAACGTCGTCATCGAGGCCTGGGCGCAAGAGGTGCCGGTAGTCGCCACCGATAGCCTGGGGCCGGGCACCCTGATCGAACACATGGAAACCGGTGTCCTGGCGCCGGTCGACGACGGCGCGGCGCTTGGACGCGCGCTCAAGCTGGTGCTCGGCGACGCGGCCCTGCGTCAACGCATCAGCCGCGACGGCCACGGGGCCTATCAGGCGCGCTTCACCGAATCCGTCGTCGTCCGCCAATACCTGGACTTCTTCAAACGGATAGACTCTTAATGTGCGGCATCGCCGGCGTGATCGACGCCTCCGGGTCGCCGCCGGACGGCGCCATCTTGGACCGGCTCGCCCAGGCCCTTGCCCATCGTGGCCCGGACGGCCGGGGCCGCCACATCGAAGGCGGCGTCGGCATGGTCCAGACCCGTCTTGCCATTATCGATCTGGAGACCGGCGACCAGCCGCTCTACGCCACGGCGCCGGGGGGCGGGCTCCGGGCCCTGGTGGCCAACGGCGAGATCTACAATTACGTCGAACTGCGCGCCGCGATGACGGATGCCGGCTTCGCCACCCGCTCGGACTGCGAGCCGCCGCTTCATCTCTACGCCCGCCACGGGACCGGCTTCGCCGCCCACCTGCGCGGCATGTACGCCATCGCCATTCACGATCCCGAGGTGCCCGGCGGGCGGGTCGTGCTGGCCCGCGATCCCTTCGGCATCAAGCCTCTGTATTACGCCGAGTCGGAAGACGGCCTGGCCTTCGCCTCGGAGCCTCAGGCGCTGATCGCCGCCGGCCTGGTGGCGCCGGTGCTCGATCCGGCCCGGCGCGACCAGGTCCTGCAGATGCAGTTTTCGGGCGGTCCTTCGACCCTGTTCAAGGGCGTCCGACGCGTCCTCCCCGGCGAGACCCTGGTGGTGGACGGGGGGCGCATCGGCGAGCGCCCGCGCCTGGCCGCCTTGCCGAAGGACGGGCCCGAGGCGTGGAGCGAGGGCGACGCGCTGGAGCGTCTGGAGGCAGCACTCGTTGACAGCGTGAGCGTGCACCAGCGTTCCGACGTGCCCTACGGCATGTTCCTCTCGGGCGGCGTCGATTCGTCGGCCGTATTGGCCTTGATGCGCGATCTCAACGACCAGCCGGTGCAAGCCTTCACCGTCGGGTTCGCCGGCACCGGGGTCCACGACGAACGCCACCACGCCGAAGCCGTGGCGCGCGTCGCCGGCGCCCGCTTTCAGGCGGTCGAGTTTTCGGACGACGACTTCTGGCGCCTGCTGCCCCGCATCGCCGCCGTCATGGATGACCCGGCCGCCGATTATGCCGTGCTGCCGAGCTATAAGCTGGCCGAGGAGGTCGGGCGCCGCGGTCTCAAGGTGATCCTGACCGGAGAGGGGGGCGACGAACTGTTCGGCGGATACGGACGCTACCGCCGCGCCTCCCGCCACCGCCTGCTCGGCGGCCGGCCGATGCGCGAGCGCGGCACCTTCGACGGCCTGGGCGTTTTGCGCGATGAATCCAAGGCATGGCGCGGCGCCATGGTCAAAGCCGAGGCGGCGGCGCGGACGGCGGGGCGAACGCGCCTCCAGGTCGCCCAGGCCACCGACTGCGCCGACTGGCTGCCCAACGACCTGTTGACCAAGCTCGACCGCTGTCTGATGGCCTTCGGCGTCGAGGGGCGCACCCCGTTTCTCGATCCCCGCGTCGCCGAGGTCGCTTTCCGGCTGCCAGACGCCCTCAAGGTGCGGCGCGGCCGGGGCAAGTGGCTGTTGCGGCGTTGGTTGGAGGGACGCCTGCCCGAGGCCAGGCCCTTCACCCGCAAGCGTGGATTCACGGTACCCGTCGGCGACTGGATCGCCGGTCAGGGGGGCCGGCTGGGGCCCCTGGTCGCCGGCCAGCCGGGCATCGCCGAAGCCTGCCGGCCGGGCACCGTCGAGACCCTGTTCCGGGCGACCGGCAAGCGCGCCGGCCAGGCCCAGTGGGTGCTGTTGTTCTATGCGCTTTGGCATCGCCGCCACATCCTCGGCTGTGAGGCGGTCGGCGACGTTTTCGAAACCCTGGCGGAGAAGGGGTAGGGGAATATGACCGAGACATCCGAAACTCTCACCATTCGCCGGCCCGATGACTGGCACGTGCATTTTCGCGACGGCGCCATGCTGGCGGCGGTGGCGGGACTGACGGCGCGCCAGTTCGCCCGCGCCATCGTCATGCCCAACCTGGTGCCGCCGGTGACCACAGTGGCGGCGGCGGTGGCCTATCGGGAGCGCATATTGGCGGCCCTGCCCGATGGCGCGGCCTTCACGCCGTTGATGACGTGTTATCTCACCGATGATGCGGATGCGGACGAAGTGGGGCGCGGTTTCGCCGAAGGCGTATTTGCCGCCGTCAAGTATTATCCGGCCCACGCCACCACCCACTCGGCCTACGGCGTGACGGCTATCGGCCGCGTGAGTGCCGCCCTGGAGAGCATGCAGGAGATCGGCATGCCGCTCCTCGTCCACGGCGAGGCAACCGAGCAGGACGTCGACATCTTCGACCGCGAGGCGGTCTTTATCGAGCGCACCCTGGCGCCCCTGCTGGCCGACTTCCCCGGTCTCAAGGTGGTGTTGGAACACGTCACCACGGCCGACGCCGTCGATTTCGTCCGCGCCCAGGGCGGCCGGCTGGGCGCCACCATCACCGCCCATCACCTGATGATCAACCGCAACGCCCTTTTGGTCGGCGGCATCCGACCGCACCTCTATTGCCTGCCGGTGGCCAAGCGCGAGCGCCATCGCCTGGCCTTGCGCGGCGCCGCCACCTCGGGCGAGGCTTCTTTCTTTCTGGGGACCGATTCGGCGCCCCACGCCCTTGACGCCAAGGAGACCGATTGCGGCTGCGCCGGCGTCTTCACCGCCGCCTCGGCGCTCGAGCACTACGCCGGGGTCTTCGCCGAGGACGGGGCGCTCGACCGCCTCGAAGCCTTCGCGTCGCTCAACGGGCCGCGCTTTTACGGACTTCCGGTCAACGAACAGACGGTGACCCTGGTGCGCCAGCCGTGGACCGTGCCCGACGCCGTCCCGGTGGCGGGCAGCCAGCCGGTGAAGCCTTTCGCGGCCGGCGAGACCGTGGACTGGCGGTTGATGGGTGATTGAGCGCGGCACCGGCCCGCACCCCGTCGCGGCCACCCCAAACGGATCAGGGTCGGACTTCCAACCATTCTTTGTTCAGTACGCACGTCAATGTCCGCCTTCGGGGACAAAGTAGACGTATATCACTAGGCGGCAGGATGTCTGCTAATAGCCGAGGCTGTTGAAAAACTCCATTGAACCCCGCTTGTGATCGTGATTCCCTGATTCTGTCGAGATTGAACGGG
>JASLLZ010000066.1 GCA_030746775.1 Rhodospirillales bacterium
AGGGCGCCGGAGAGTGCCGCTTCTCGCCCTATTGCTGGCGCACGCGCCTGGCCCTGGCCCACAAGGGGTTGACGGCGGAATTGATACCGGTGCGCTTTAGCGACAAGGACCTCATCGCCTTTAGCGGTCAGTCCAAGGTACCGGTGCTGGTTGACGGCGATACCACGTTGAGCGATAGCTGGACGATCGCGGGCTATCTGGAGGACACCTATGCCGATCGGCCCTCCTTGTTCGGCGGCGCCGGAGGGCGCGGCGCGACGCGCATCCTCAACGCCTGGATGGACAAGGTCCAGAACCCGCTCATTTTACGCATGATCGTGCTCGACGTTTTCAACGGCATCGAAGAGGCCGACCGCGACTATTTCCGCGCCTCGCGCGAGCAACGGTTCGCCATGCCCCTGGAAGACGTGCCGGCGGATCGCGCCGCCAGGATCGAGGACTTTCGCGCCGGTCTGGATTTCCTGCGTGATATCGTGGCCGGGCAGCCATTCCTGTCCGGGGCGACGGCGGCCTATGCCGATTACATCGTCTTCAGCGGCTTTCAGTGGGCCCGTTCCATCAGCCGCTTCGAACTCCTCAAGGCCGACGATCCGCTCAACCCGTGGCGCGACCGCATGCTCGGCCTGTTCGACGGCTTGGCGGCCAAGGCGGCCATCCCATCCGGTTGAGAAGCGCCATTGAAGGATGATTTCGGAAATGGTGACGGGCGCGTAGCGGCCCCCGCGGCCCCGGTGGTCCTGGCGCTGACGATCATGGTCCAGGCCAACGCCGCCTTCGCCGCCCTTGTCCTGGCCGCCATCGCGCCCGAGGTCAGTCACGCCCTGGGCGTGCCGACATCGTTCATCGGATATCAGATCAGTCTTGTTTACGGCGCCGCCGCGGTCAGCTCGCTCTTCGCCGGGGGCCTGGTGCCGCGCTTCGGCGCCTGTCGGTCCAGCCAGATCAGCATGGTCCTGGTCGCCGCCGGCTGCGCGCTTGCCGCCGTTCCCAGCCTGAGCACGCTGATGTTGGCGTCGCTGGTGATCGGAATCGGCTATGGAATGACCAACCCGTCGGCGTCCATCCTTCTGCTGCGCGTCGCGCCCGGACATCGGCGCAATCTTATCTTTTCCATCAAACAGACCGGCGTGCCCCTGGGCGGGGTGATGGCGGGGCTGCTGGCGCCGACTGCCGCGCTCGCCTACGGCTGGCGGGCGGCGCCGGCGACGGCGGCCGCTTTCGCACTACTCATTGCGGTGGTCCTGGAGACCGTCCGCCGATCCTGGGACAGGGACCGCGAGGCTCGGACACCGGCTGGGGAAAATCCTTTCGAGTCCCTGCGGTTGGTGTGGCGGATAACGCCGCTGCGGTGGCTTTCCAACGGTTGTTTCTGTTTTGCCGTGACCCAGCTCTGCCTGGTCGGATTCCTGGTCACGTTGCTGGTCGAGGAAGTCGGCTTCACCCTGCTCGAGGCGGGTTTCTTGTTGTCTTTGACCCAGGTCATGGGGGCCGCCGGACGGGTGCTCTGGGGATGGGTGGCCGACCACTTCGGCGATGGCCTCGGCGTGCTCACGGCCCTCGGGCTGGTCATGGCTCTCGGCGCGGGACTGACGATGATGCTCGGCCCGGCATGGCCGCCGGGCGCTGTCGTGCTTACCTTCGTTGTGTTCGGCGCCACCGCCATCGGCTGGAACGGCGTCTACACCGCCGAAATCGCGCGACTCGCCCCGCCCGGCGCGGTCGGTGTGGCGACCGGCGGGTCCTTGTCCGTCATCTTCGCCGGAATTCTGATCGGTCCGTCCGTCTTCGCCGCCCTGTTTGCCGGGCTTGGCAGCTATACGGCGGCGTTCGCCCTGCCGGCCCTGGTCTCCCTCATCGGTGCCCTGTCGATCGTGATGGCACGCCGCGCGGCCGCCGGTGTCGGACAGTCGTCGAATTAACTCCTGTCGCGCATCAGGCGCGCCTTTTGGCGGTTCCAGTCGCGGTCCTTGACGGCAGAGCGTTTGTCGTAGTTGCGCCGTCCGCGCGCCAGGGCCAGCTCGACCTTGGCGATGCCGCGCGGGTTGAAGAAGATCGAAAGCGGCACCAAGGTCATGCCTTGGCGGCGGACGGCGCCGATCAACTTCTTGATTTCGCGCTTTTTGAGCAGCAACTTGCGCGGCCGGCGCGGTTCGTGGCCGAAATGGCCGGCGGCCGAGTATTCGGGCACATGGGCGTTGAACAAGAACAACTCGCCGCCGACGTCGCCGGCATAGGACTCGGCGATGCTGGCGTTACCGGCGCGCAGGGATTTGATCTCGGTGCCCGTGAGCACGAGCCCCGCCTCAAAGGTCTCCTCGACGGCATAGTCCCGGCGCGCCTTGCGGTTCCGCGCCGCCAGCGGTCCCCCGGGCGCGATTTTTCGCGCCATGGCAAGCGGTCTTAGGCGGCCTTGTCGACCAACAGGCCGACGGTTTCCATGGCTTGTCTCACGGTCTCCTTGGCGGCATCCGAGATCTCGGTCATGGGCAGGCGCACTTCCGGCGTGCATTTGCCAAGTAGGCTGGCGGCATACTTCACCGGTCCCGGGTTGGCGTCGCAGAAGAGGCCCGTGTGAAGCGGCATCAGACGATCCTGAATCTCCATCGCCTTCTTGACGTCGCCCTCGCGCCAGGCGCGGTACATGTCGGCAGTCAGCCTTGGCGCCACGATAGCGGTCACGGTAATACACCCCACACCACCCGATGCCATGTAGGCAATACCGGTGGGATCATCGCCCGATAACCAGCAGAAGTCCTTGTCGATGACTTGGCGCTCCCTCAGCGGGCGGGTTAGATCGTTGGTCGAATCCTTGACCCCGATGACATTGGGCAGTTTGGCCAGGCGCGCCATGGTCTCGACCGTGATGTCGACGACGCTGCGCGAGGGGATGTTGTAGACGATGATCGGAATATCAACGGCGTCGTTGACCGCCTTGAAGTGCTGATAAACGCCTTCCTGGGAGGGTTTGTTGTAATAGGGCGTGACCACCAGGGCGGCGTCGGCACCCGCTTTCTTCGCGCCTTTCGTGAGTTCGATCGTTTTTTCCGTCGAGTTGCTGCCGCCGCCGGCCATCACCGGGATCCTGCCGGCGACCGCTTCGACACAAAGCTGGGTCACGCGAAACTGCTCGTCGGGATGCAAGGTGGCCGATTCGCCCGTTGTACCACAGGAGACGATGCCATCGGTGCCTTCCTCAATCTGCCATTCGATGATCGACTGATAGGCGGCTTCATCCACCGCGCCACCCTTGAAGGGAGTGATAATTGCAGGGATCGAACCCTTGAACATGGCGCCCTCCTCTCAGTGTTGTAAAAACCTGTATGCCAGAACATAGCGCCTAGTCGACCGGCCGGGCAAGCGATACGGCGGTGACTTGCCGATGCGCCCGGCGTGGCCTAAGGTTTCCATATTCGGGGCGCGATGCCGAATCGGAAGCACCCCGGCAAGCGTCCACCGTTTCTTGCGTGTCCGTGGAGGCAGTTTGGTTCGTCCAGCGCTCTTTGTTGCCCTTGTTTGCGCCCTGCTCGTGGCCTCGGTGACGGGACCGCGGGCGCAATCGATGAACGCCGCCGAGGTCGCCCGGGCCAAGGCGACGTTCCGGGCCATCGCGGCGGGCAAGTGGAAGCAAGCCAAAAAAACGGCGGCGGGAGTGCGCGATCCCCTGTTCGCCAAGATCGTGCGCTGGATCGACTTCGAGCGCCCCGACACCCGCGCTTCCTTCGACGAGATCGCCCAATTCGTCGAACGCAATCCCGATTGGCCGCGCCAGGGGCGTCTGCTGCGCAACGCCGAGGAGGCCATGACGAGGGGGGCCTCCGATACCGCCATGCTCGATTGGTTCGATCGCCACGCTCCGGTGAGCGCCGCCGGACTGGAGCGTTTGGGCGCGGTGCTTCTGGCCGCCGGCAAGACGGTCGAGGCGCGGACCGTCCTGCGCCAGGCCTGGATCGAGGGGAACTTCACCAAGCAACGGGAAAACAGCTTTTATAAGCGCTATCGCCGCTACCTGACGCGAGACGACCACAGGCTCAGGCTCGACCGGCTGATCTGGGAGGAACGGCACTGGCCGGCGCGGCGCATGCTGTGGAAGGTCAAGGCCGATTACCGGTCCTTATCCCTGGCCCGTCTGATGCTCATGCGCAACGAAGGCAACGTCGACCACGCCATCGCCCAGGTTCCGCACCACCTTAAGGACGACCCCGGCCTGATCTATGAGCGGCTGCGCTGGCGGCGACGCAAGGGGCGGGATTCGTCGGCGCGCGAGATGCTGGCCCGGACGCCGCAACACCCGGCCAGGGCTGACAAATGGTGGATCGAACGAGCGGCCTTGGCTCGCAACGCGCTCGGCGACGGCCACATTTCGGAGGCTTACCGTATCGCCCGCGATCACGGCCTTGAAAGGGGAGCGAACTTCGCCGAGGCCGAATGGCTGGCCGGTTGGATCGCACTGCGTTTCCTGGACGATCGAAGGGTGGCGCTGGATCACTTCGTGGCCTTGTTCAAGGCCGTCCGCTATCCCGTCAGCCGGGCGCGCGGTGCCTACTGGGCGGGACGCGCGGCGGAGGCCCTGAACTCACCCAAGCTGGCCCAGCAATGGTACCGGGCGGCGGCCAGCCATCCGACCACCTATTACGGCCAACTGGGCCAGGTCCGGCTGCGGCCGGGACAGGGCCTTTCGCTGCCCGCGGAAACCGAACCCAGTGAAACGGATTTTGCGAAATTCGCCGAGGCCGAGTTGGTCCGCGCCGTTGGTCTTTTGGTCGAAGCCGGAGAGCGCGAGCGATTGCGTCCCTTTATCCTGGCCCTTGGTGAAGTTCATGATTCGCCGGGTTGGCGGGTGCTGGCGGCATCCCTGGCCCGGGTTCACGGGCGCGCCGACCTTGGCGTCGCCGTCGCCAAGAAGGCCAGCCAGAAGAGCGGACAGGTGATCCAAGCCGGATACCCGACCTTGTCCCCGCCCCCCTCTCGCAAAGCGGCCAAGGGCGTCGCCGTCGAAATGCCCCTGGTCCTGGCCGTCGTGCGCCAGGAAAGCGCCTTCGACAGCCAAGCGGTCAGTCCCGCCGGAGCCCTCGGATTGATGCAGTTGATGCCTCGGACAGCCCAAAAAATGGCGCAGGTGCAAAAGCTCCCCTATTCCCGCCGACGCCTGACGGCGGAGCCCGATTTGAACCTCAAACTGGGGCAAGCCTATCTCGGGGAATTGCTCAATCAGTTCGACGGTTCTTACGTTCTCACCTTGGCCGCCTACAACGCCGGGCCGGCTCGTGCGCGCCAGTGGTTACGTCGCAACGGCGACCCTCGTCATGCGGGAGTGGACGCCATTGACTGGGTCGAGACAATTCCCTTTCACGAGACCCGCAACTATGTACAACGGGTCATGGAAAACCTTCAGGTCTATCGGGCACGTCTTACCGATACCGAGGTCGCCCTGTCCCCGGAACGCGACCTTCGAAGGTAAAGGTCAATATCCTTCCGTGGTCGCGCACCGGCCCCCTCCCCTTTCCGGCTATCGCGAGCGGACGTTTCGTTCGCAAGACGGTCTCGACCTCTATTATCGCGACTACGGCGATCCCCTGAACCATCGCCCCGCCGTCCTTTGCCTGGCCGGCGTCACCCGTAACTCGAAAGACTTTCACAGCCTTGCCTGCCATCTGGCCGGCGGGCGGCGCGTGCTGTGTCCGGATTACCGCGGCCGCGGCCGCTCCGCTTATGACCCCGACTGGCAGCGCTATCAGGCGCGCACCTATGTCGACGACATTCGCCACCTCCTGGCGGCGGCGGACGTTCACCGAGTAGTGGTCATCGGCACCTCGCTTGGCGCCGTGCTGGCCATGGTCATGGGCGTCGCCATGCCGAACGCCGTCGCCGGGGCGCTGCTCAACGACCTGGGACCGAGGGTCGAGACCGCCGGTTTGCGCCCGATCATAGCTTATATGTCGGACGACCGGCCGCATCCGGACTGGGCGGCGGCGGCGCGCCATCTCAGCGAGACCTTTCCCGACTTGCCGGCCGAAACCGACAACGATTGGCTGGCCATCGCGCGCAATACCTATCGCGAGATGCCCGACGGAAGCCTGCGTTTCGACTGGGACCCGAATATCGTCAAGACCTTCGCCGCCGCCGCGGGGCGCCCGGCCGAGTTCTGGCCCCTCTTTCGCGCCCTGAAAAGGGTACCTCTTTTGGCCCTGCGCGGCGAGAAATCCCGCGTTCTGAGCGAAGAAACATTCTTGCGAATGGCCAAGGAAATGCCCCATATGGATCACATGACCGTGCCCGGCGTGGGGCATCCCCCCGACCTCAATGATCCCAAGGTAGTGGAAGCCATCGATGCCCTCATCTCAAAAACCTGACGGCCTGCCCCAATATTCGGACGTTACGGCCGCCGCCGAGCGCCTGAGCGGCCACGCACGGGTAACGCCGCTGCTTCAATCGAACTTGCTGAACGAACGCCTGGGCGGACGCTTGTTGGTCAAGCCGGAAATGCTGCAAAGGACGGGGTCGTTTAAGTTCCGCGGCGCCTTCAACCGAGTTTCGCGCATTCACAAGAATGTGCGCGGCGCCGGTGTCGTCGCCTATTCGTCCGGCAACCACGCCCAGGGAGTGGCGGCGGCGGCGCGCCTTCTGGGCATGCCGGCCTTGATCGTCATGCCCCGGGACGCCCCCGAGATCAAGATTGCCAGTACCCGGGCGCACGGCGCCGAGATTGTATTCTATGATCGATTGACGGAAAACCGTGAAGAGATCGGCGAGTGCTTGGCGGCCGACCGCGGCGCCACGTTGGTGCGTCCCTACGACGACCCATACGTTATCGCAGGCCAGGGCACGGTGGGACTGGAATTGGCCGCCCAGGCGCGCGAGGCCGGCGTCCGGCTGGATGCCGTACTGCTGCCCTGCGGCGGCGGTGGACTAACGGCCGGGTCGGCCTTGGCCCTCGCCGAAGAGTGTCCAGAAACCGAACTCTATGGCGTCGAACCCGCCGGGTTTGACGATACTGCGCGCTCCCTGGCCGCCGGCGAGCGGCGGACCAACGATGCCCGGGCACGTTCTATCTGCGATGCCCTGCAAATGCCGTCGCCGGGCGAGATGACCTTCGCTATCAACGTCCGACTATTGACCGGTGGTCTGGTGGTTGACGACGATGCGGCGGCGGCGGCCATGGCGACCGCCTTTTCCCACTTCAAGGTGGTGGCCGAACCGAGCGGCGCGGTGGCGCTGGCGGCGATGTTGGAAGGGATTTTCCCGATTAAGGGCAAAACGGTGGCCGTCGTCTGTTCCGGCGGCAATGTCGACGCCCAGGCGTTCCGCGCCGCCCTGGACAGGCCGGGTTGAAAGCTGATCAGCTTCCCGCCGCCGCCTTTTTGCCCTCGCCGCCGGCCTTGGATTGGATAACCGCTGCTTGGTCGCCCGATTCCTTGACCACCATGTTGATCCTGCCCTCGGCGACTTCCTTCTTGTCATCCATGCGTTTGCAGTGGCCTTCCAGGAAGGCGCCCGCCTCGATGGACAAATTCCTGTAAAGTATGTCGCCGGCCACATGCGCCGTCTTGGCCAGATTGACCGTTTGAGCATTGATCTGACCGTTGATGGTGCCGTGGACACTTACCGTGTCGGCGATGATCTCTCCCTTGATGACGGCACTTTCGCCGACCATCAGGGTCTTGCTTTTGATGTCGCCATCGACGCAGCCGTCGACATGAATTTCGCCGGCGCTGTTGAGGTCTCCGACGATGCGCAAATCGGCGCTGATGATCGACGGCACCGAAGGCTTCCGCGGCGTCCCAGATCCGGCGTTGCCACCGGTCTTCCTGTTAGTTTTGGAAAACATAGCGTCCTGCCTTGATAAATTTCATTGGGTCTTGCGGGCGTCCCCCGAACTGGATTTCATAGTGCAGATGCGCACCGGTACTACGCCCGGTGCTGCCGAGGAGCCCGATTTTGTCGCGAAACCCGATCTTCTGCCCTTTCTTGACCAGGGTCTTGTGAAGATGGCCGTACCGGGTTTTGATGCCTGCTCCGTGGTTAATTTCCACAAGCCTTCCGAATTTTCCGTTCCAACCGACGTAGGAAACCACACCGGGGGCCGTCGCGTAAACCGAAGACTTGAAAATGCCTCCGAGGTCGATGCCGTAGTGCATGGCCCATTTTCCGTTGATCGGGTCCCTGCGCTTTCCAAATCGGCTGGTCCTCTGGAAGTAGTCCAAGGGTACCGTCAAGGGCAGTCGGCGCACGGCGCTCTGCAACGCATCCCACTGCACGAGATAAGAGTCGAGATTAATCAAGCTGGCCTTTAGGCTGCCAGCGGGCTCACCCGACTGAAGGGCGGCGATGAAGGGACCGCCTTGGGCCGACGAGCGGCTGGAGGCCGATGAAATCAGGTTCTCGGCCTTCAAACCCGTGATGTCGATCAGTTTCTCGACGCCATCGATGTTGGCCAGGGTGTGATCGGTCAAGCGTTGCACCGCGACCTTCTGGGACTGCGCCAAATCAACGAGAGCACCTTCCAAGCCCTTGATTTGGAGACGCATTTGAGCGCCGTCCTCTAGGGCTTTATTACGCTCCGACATGGCCACGCGCAGACCCTTTTCGACCGTGTCGAGGTCGCCGCGCAGGGCAAAGTTGTGGGAGCCAAGTTCACGCATACGGTTTTGAATGTCGGTCAGGCGCGCCTTCAGTCCCTCGCGCGTTATGATCACCTGGGCGCGGTCCTTTTCGGTCGACTGCAGGTCGACTTCCACAGCTTTTAGGTTGCGCTGAAGGACCGTGTTCTGTTCCACCAGGCTTAGCATCAAGGTGTGATTTTCTTCCAGATCGCGGGTGAGGTCGGTGAACCGCCTCTGGTATTCGGCGACCTGAATGAGGACACTGCGGTAGGCCAGGCGAGCGTTGGCAATCTCTACTTCCTTGGCGGCTAGCACCTTGTCATGCAGCAAATAGCTGGCCGAGGAGAAAGACATCCAGCCGCTGGCCACGGCCAAAAGCGCCACCAGAGCAATCTGCGAGCGCTTCGACAAACGGAGAAAAGTAACCCGCCCGGCGGTGCGAAGATGAAGCTGGCGTTCCGGGAATAGGCGGTTCGACAAGCGCGACAAACGTCCCGGAGCGTGGTTTTGCCGATCTTCATCCCTCATAATTCGGCCATCCCTGACAAGGAGGTCCCGTCTTTCTAATTAACGGCGTTCCCCCGAATTCCGGCCATGGCGGTCCACCATATTGAATCTTCCGGGTGTTCAGAACCGCCCCTGGCGAGGCTAGACCGTATCGTTTCGAAAGAGGCCACGCAAGAGCCTAATGCGCCAGGGTCGAGGTTCTGGCAGCGCTATTTTGTTTGGCTGCCTCCCTGTTGCAATTGATCGGTGCAAAAACCGCCGACCAGCGGTTAAGCTGGCTGTCGGCCGAAAATAAGCCAATTCAAACGGGATGGACGCGCGTGAACCATAATTCGATCTTGCCGCACGGTATGGGGCCGGGACATCCGGCCGTCGTGCTGGCCACCTGGTTCGGCGCCGGCCTGCTTCCCAAGGCACCGGGAACCTGGGGGTCCCTGGCCGCCCTTCCCTTCGCCTGGTTCATCCGCGACGGTTTCGGCGCGGTGGGGCTGGCGCTGGCCGCGGGAGCCCTGTTCGTCATCGGCCTGTGGGCGGCTTCGGTCTACGTCCGCCACGACAGAGAGGCCGACCCCGGCGCCGTGGTCATTGACGAGGTCGCCGGTCAATGGCTGGTGCTGGTGGCGGTTCCGCCCGAGTTTGTCCTTTATGGCGCCGGGTTCGTCTTATTTCGCATCGCCGATATCGTCAAACCGTGGCCCGCGTCGTGGATCGATCGCAGGCTCAAGGGCGGCCTCGGCGTGATGCTCGACGACACGGCGGCGGCGCTCTATGCCGGCGTGGCGTTATACGCCCTGAGCCGCTGGATGGGAGGCTGATAATGTCGGAGCAAGCGGCCCTCGCCGCCGAGATCCTTGATCTGTGCCGCAAGACCCGCCTCACCCTGGCAATCGCCGAATCGTGTACCGGCGGTCTGATCGCGGCCGCCTTGACCGACATCGCCGGTTCGTCGGATGTCGTCGAGCGCGGTTTCGTCACCTACGCCGATCAGGCCAAGACGGACCTGCTCGGCGTGCCCGCCGCGCTCATTAAAACCCAAGGCGCGGTCAGCGAGCCCGTCGCCCGCGCCATGGCCGCCGGCGCGTTGGAGCGTTCGCCCGCCGACGTCGCCGTCGCGGTCACCGGCATCGCCGGCCCCGGTGGCGCCACGCCCGGAAAACCGGTGGGGCTGGTCCACCTGGCGGCGGCGCGGCGCGGCAGGAAGGTGCTGCACGAACGCCACGTTTTCGCCGGCGACCGCGCCCAGGTGCGCCTCAGCGCCGTCGCCGGAGCGCTCAATCTGGTGCGACGGTTAGCTGCTCAGGAAGGGCCGTAAATATCTCTTGCCCGCTTCTCGAAGGCAGAGACCATGATCCGCACGGCCTCGTTGAAGACGACACCCATCATCTTCTGAAACAGGCGTGAGTGGAACTCGAAGTCGACGTAGAAGTCGATCTCGCAGTGTCCATCGCCGTGCGGCTCGAATATCCAGTGGTTGTTGAGGTATTTGAACGGCCCCTCGTGGTAGGAAACATCGATCCGCCGCGGCCGGTCGAGGACATCCTTGGTGGTAAAGCGTTCGCGGAACATCTTAAAGCCGATCACCATGTCGGCATGAATGACCTTGCCCTCGCGCCGGCGAATGCGCGTCGCGATGCACCACGGCAGAAACTCGGGATACTTCTCGATATCGGCGACGACGTCGAACAATTGCTCGGGACTAAAGGGAAGAACCCGTTTTTCCGCGTGAGTCGGCACTAGCGCGCCACTTTCTCCAGCCGCGCCTTCCTCAATGCCTCGAAATCCGCGTCGGCATGGTAAGACGATCGGGTCATCGGTGTCGCCGAGGCCAGGAGAAAACCCTTGCTCAGGGCCAGGCGCCGGTATTCGTCAAACTCGTCAGGCGTGACGAAGCGTGCGATCGGCGCGTGGCGCGGCGTCGGTTGCAAGTACTGGCCAATGGTCAGAAAGTCGATGTCCGCCGACCGCTGGTCGTCCATGACCTGAAGAATTTCCTCGCGGTTCTCGCCCAGGCCCACCATAAGTCCCGACTTGGTAAACAGTGTCGGGTCCATCCGCTTGGCCCGGGCCAGGATGCTGAGGGAATGGAAATAGCGCGCCCCGGGACGGATCGTCGGATAGAGACGGGGAACCGTTTCCAGGTTGTGGTTGAAGACATCGGGCTTGGCCGCGACCACTGCTTCCAAGGCGCCCGACTTGTCGCGGAAGTCGGGCGTCAGAACCTCGATGGTGGTGGCCGGCGCAACATCGCGGATGCGTTCGATACAGCGCACGAACTGGGACGCCCCGCCGTCGTCTAGATCGTCGCGGTCGACCGAGGTAATGACGACATGTTTGAGGTCCAGCTCGGCGATGCTGATCGCCAGGTTCTCGGGCTCCAGTGCATCGACGGGACCGGGCCGACCGGTCTTGACGTTGCAAAAGGCGCAGGCGCGGGTGCAGGTATCGCCCAGGATCATTACCGTAACGTGGCGGCGCGACCAGCATTCGCCGATGTTGGGACAGGCCGCCTCTTCGCACACGGTGTGCAGGTTGTGGCGGCGCATCAATTGGCGCGTTTCGCCATAGACTCGGCTGGTCGGGGCCTTGACCCGGATCCACGGCGGCTTGCGCGGCGACGGTGACGGGGGGCGGTTGCGTTTCTCGGGATGGCGCAGCGTCTGAGTTTTGCTCATGGTTCAGAAATGGAGGGTGCGGCCAAAGGCGTCAAGCACCGATTCGTGCATCATCTCGGACAGGGTCGGGTGGGGGAAGACGGTCTCCATCAATTCGTTCTCGGTGCTTTCCAGGGTCTGGGCGATGGCGTAGCCCCCGATCAGCTCGGTGACCTCGGCGCCGATCATGTGGGCGCCGACAAGTTCGCCGGTGGCGGCGTCGAACAGGGTCTTGATCAGGCCTTCGGGCTCGCCCATGGCCAGGGCCTTGCCGTTGCCGAGGAAGGGGAAGCGCCCGATACGCACCTTAAGGCCCTTTTCCACCGCCGCCTGCTCGGTCAGGCCGATACTGGCGATCTGGGGCCGGCAATAGGTACAGCCCGGAACGCGGCTGACGTCGAGGGGGTGGACGCCTGCCTGACCGGCGATCTTTTCGACACAAACGATGCCCTCGTGCATGGCCTTGTGGGCGAGCCACGGCGGCCCGCATAGATCGCCGATGGCATAGACGCCGGGCTCGCCGGTGGCGCTCCACTGATCGGTGACGACGTGGGTATTCTCCACTTTGACCGCCGTCTGTTCGATGCCGATGTTTTCCACGTTACCGACGATGCCGACCGCCAGGATGACCCGTTCGGCAACGACCTCGAAGGTCTTGCCCTCCTTGGCGACCGTGGCGGTGACGGAATTCTTCGCCTTTTTCAAGGACTTGACAGTCGCCGAGGTATGAATGGTCATGCCCTGGCCCGCGAAGGCCTTGTGGGCCAAGGCCGAAATCTCGTCGTCCTCGACCGGCAGGACCTTGGGCAAAACCTCGACCACGGTAACTTCCGAGCCCAGGGTGCGGTAGAAACTGGCGAATTCAATGCCGATGGCGCCCGAACCGATGACCAACAACGATTTAGGCATGACCTTGGGCACCATGGCTTCCTTGTAGGTCCAGACGAGTTCGCCGTCGGGCTCCAGTCCGGGCAGGGTTCGGGCCCTGGCGCCGGTGGCCAAGATGATATGCTTGGCCGTCAATTCGGTAGCGCCCTTGCCTTCCTTCTCGACCACCACCTTGCCGGCGCCGGCCAGCCGGCCTTGGCCGTCGATCACCGTTACCTTGTTCTTCTTCAGGAGATGGGCGACGCCGGCGGAAAGGCGTGCGGCGACCTTGCGCGAACGTTCTATTGCTTTCTTAAAGTCAAACTCTACACCCTTGACTTTCAGTCCAAATTCGTCTGCCTCTCCTATAAGGTGGTAGACCTCGGCGGTGCGCAGCAGGGCCTTGGTCGGAATGCAGCCCCAGTTGAGGCAAATGCCGCCCAGGTGCTCGCGCTCGACGACCGCCGTCTCGATGCCCAATTGGGCGGCGCGGATGGCGGCGACGTACCCGCCGGGCCCGCCGCCGATGACGATCAGGTCGAAAGATTGTTGCGCCATGAGCCTCTCCTAGAGCAGCATGGTCAAGGGTTCCTCGACCAGGGCCTTGAAAGCGGCCAGGAATTCGGCCCCCAGCGCGCCGTCGACCGAACGGTGATCGACCGACAGGGTGCAGGTCATGACGGTGGCGATGGCCAGCGCGCCGTCCTTCACCACCGGGCGCTGCTCGGCGGCGCCGACGGCCAGGATGCACGATTGCGGCGGGTTGAGGATGGCGGCGAATTCCTTGACCCCGTACATGCCCATGTTGGAGACGGTGAAACCGCCGCCCTGGTATTCCTCGGGCATCAGTTTGCCTTCGCGGGCCCGCTCCCCCTTGTCGCGCATCTCGGTCGAAATCTCGGCCAATCCCTTATTGTCGGCGCCCTGGATGATCGGCGTGATAAGGCCGCCCGGCGTTGCCACCGCCACCGAAACGTCGATGGTGGAATAATGGTGTATCGCCTCGTCGGTCCAAGTGGCGTTGGCGGCCGGCACCTTGCGCAAAGCCAGGGCGACGGCGCGCACGACGAAGTCGTTGAGCGACAGCTTGTAGGCCCCTTCGCCATCGGGTGCCTTGGCGTTGAGGTCCTTGCGCAAGGCAAGGAGCGCATCGACGGCGCAATCGACGCTGAGGTAAAAATGCGGGATATCGCGCTTGGCCTGGCCGAGGCGCTGGGCAATGACCTTACGCATCATGGTGTTGGGAACCTCGGTATAGGCGGCTTCGCCGGCCGCCGCCACGGCGGCAACCGGGGCGGGTTCGGCCAAAGGCGCGCCAACAGGCGGCGCGGCGGGCGCCGGCGAGGCAATGGCGGCGCCGCCCAGCGCCGCCTCGATATCTCTTTTGACGATACGCCCGTTGGGGCCGCTACCCGTAAGAGCGGCAAGGTCCAGTCCGGCCTGCTGGGCCATGCGCCGGGCCAGCGGGCTGGCGGTGACACGCTCGCCGCCCGGGACCTGGGCGGGCTTGGCAGCGACAGGCGCCGGCTGGAGCTCCGCCTGCGGTGTCGGTGGTGGCGCGGCGGCGGCCTTGGGCGCCGGCGCGGGCGCCGCCTCGTTCAATGCCGCGGCGTCCTCGCCCTCTTCCAAGATGACGGCGATCAAATCGTTGACCTTGACCCCTTCGGTGGCATCGGGGACGACGATCTTGGCCAAAATCCCCTCGTCGATGGACTCGACCTCCATGGTCGCCTTGTCGGTCTCGATCTCGGCCAGGACGTCGCCCGACGCGACGGTGTCCCCTTCCTGTTTCAGCCATTTGACGAGATTGCCTTCGGTCATGGTCGGCGACAGGGCCGGCATGAGGACTTGGATGGGCATGTTTCCCCCGCTCTCTTATCGGTAGACGACGGCCTTGGCGGCCTGGGCCACGTCTTCGGGCTGCGGCAAGGCCAGGCGTTCCAGGTTGGCGGCATAGGGCACGGGAACGTCGGTCCCCGTAACCCTGGCCACCGGGGCGTCCAGGTGATCGAAGGCATGCTCCATGGTCATGGCGGCGATCTCGGCGCCGATGCCGGCATAAGGCCAGCCTTCCTCGACAGTGACCAAACGGTTGGTCTTGCTCAGCGATTGGACGATCGTGGCGCTATCCAGGGGCCTCAGGCTGCGCAGGTTTATGACTTCCGCCTCGATGCCGTCGGCGATCAGCAGTTCAGCCGCCTCGAGAGAGACCTGCACCATGCGCGAGAAAGCGGCGATGGTGACGTGCGCACCGGCGCGCTCCACCTTGGCCTTACCGATGGGGACCACGAATTCGGGGTCGTCGGGCACCTCGGCGCTTTGTCCGTAGAGGATCTCGTGTTCCAAAACGATGACCGGGTTGGGATCGCGGATGGCCGATTTGAGCAAGCCCTTGGCGTCGGCCGCCGAGAAAGGCATCACGACCTTTAGCCCCGGGCAGTGGGCATACCAACTGGCATAACACTGAGAGTGCTGGGCGCCGACCCGCGAGGCCGGACCGTTGGGGCCGCGGAATACGATGGGACAGCCCATCTGGCCGCCCGACATGTAAAGCGTCTTGGCCGCCGAATTGATGATTTGGTCGATTGCCTGCATGGCGAAGTTAAACGTCATGAACTCGACGATCGGCCGCAGCCCGGAGAAAGCGGCGCCGACACCAAGGCCGGCAAAGCCCTGTTCGGTGATCGGCGTGTCGATAACGCGCCGGGGGCCGAACTCCTCCAACAATCCCTGGCTCACCTTATAGGCGCCTTGGTATTCGGCGACCTCCTCGCCCATCAGGAAGACGGTGTCGTCGCGACGCATTTCCTCGGCCATGGCGTCGCGCAGGGCCTCGCGCACGCTCAAGGTTACCGTCGGCCCGCTAAATTCCGCCTCGACCGGCGCGACTTGCGGCGCCGGCGCGGCGCGTTGTGGGCCCGGCGCGGGGGTCGGCGGGGCCGGCTGTTCCACGGTCGGAGGGGCAACGGTCGGAGGGGTAACGGCCGAGACATCTTCGCCGTCCTCGACAATTATGGCGATGGGCGTGTTGACGGCCACGCCTTCGGTGCCTTCGGCGACCAAGATTTTGCCCAAGACGCCTTCGTCGACGGCTTCGACCTCCATCGTCGCCTTGTCGGTTTCAATCTCGGCCAGAATGTCGCCCGACGTCACCACCTCCCCCTCTTTCTTCACCCAACTGGTCAGTTTGCCCTCGGTCATGGTGGGGGAAAGGGCCGGCATCAGGATGTTTATCGGCATGGTTTCTCTCCGCTCGCGAACACTCAGGCCTCGACGAGGACGTCGGTGTAGAGTTCGCCGGGTTCCGGTTCCGGGCTCTGCTGAGCGTACTCGGCGGCCTCGGTAACGACGGACTTGATATCGCGGTCTATTTCCTTGAGCGCCGCCTCGTCGGCAAAGCCCCGTTCAAACAGAAGATCGCGCAGATTGTCGATGGGGTCGCTTTCCTTGCGCACTTTGCTGACTTCCTCCTTGGAGCGATACTTGGCCGGATCCGACATGGAATGGCCGCGATAGCGATAGGTCTTCATCTCCAAAAGGTAAGGGCCCTTGCCGGCGCGGCAGTGTTTCGTCGCCTCCTCGCCGGCGGCCTTGACCTCAAGAACGTTCATGCCGTCCACCTGCATGCCCGGAATGCCGTATATTTCACCGCGGCGATAAAAATCGGTGGTCGCCGAGGCACGATCGATGGACGTGCCCATGCCGTAGCGGTTGTTCTCGATGACAAAGATGATCGGCAGCTGCCACAACGCCGCCATGTTGTAGGATTCGTAAACTTGCCCCTGATTGGCGGCGCCGTCGCCGAAATAACAGTAGCAAAGGCCGCCATCCTCGCGGTAGCGGTGGGCGAAGCCGAGACCGGCGCCAAGCGGTACCGAGGCGCCGACGATGCCATGGCCGCCGAAGAAATTCTTCTCGCGGCTGAACATGTGCATGGAACCGCCCTTGCCCTTGGAATAGCCGCCGCGGCGCCCGGTAAGTTCCGCCATGACCCCCTTGGGATCCATGCCGCAGGCCAGCATGTGGCCGTGATCGCGATAGGTCGTGATGACCGAATCCTGGGGCGCCGCCGTCGCCCCCAGGCCGACGACCACCGCTTCCTGTCCGATGTAGAGGTGACAAAACCCGGCGATCAGTCCCATGCCATAGAGCTGTCCCGACTTTTCCTCGAAGCGGCGGATAAGCAGCATGTCGCGGTAGTATTGCAAAAGCTCGTCCGGCGTCGCGGCGAGCCGTTTGGCGGGCTTCTTCGCCGCCGTCCGCCTTTTCGCGGCCGGGGCGGATTTGTTTTTCCGTGCTGTTGCCATCGGTCCTTCCTGGTCGCGGCGCTAGGATGGGTGTGAGCCGTCAAATGGGGTTTGGCGATCGGAAATACAAGGGGGAAGTAGGATAAAAGCCTTTGTTTCCAAAAGATAAATTCAAGATTAACTGGAGTTCAGCTAATTACAACAGGGCGTGGCCGCCCATTGGCATAGCGCGGTCCGGGGCGCGACGCAAAGAAAAAGCGATGGGTCTGGGTGGCTAGGTGTCGGAGGAATCGGGCGCCGACCACGCCGTTGCCCTTTCGACGCGGGCGATACGCAGCCGAAAGGCGTTGTACCAGCGCTCGCGCCCGAGACGCTGGGCATCGAGGTGGTCGGCGTGGTTTTTCCACGCCGCAATGGCCTCCAGGCTCCGCCAATAGGAAACGGTGATGCCGACACCGTCATCGTCGCGCGTTTCCTCGACCCCCAGATAGCCGGGTTGGCGTTGGGCGAGTTCCAACATGTGTTGGGCGGTGCGCGCGTAATCGGCGGTGTCGGCCTGGTTGCTCAGGGAAGTAAAGATGACGGCGAAGTACGGAGGCTCGGGGGTGTCGGCGAGACGGGTCATGGTCAGGGCGGCGGATCGGTGAAAACGATGATTTCTTCCTCGCGGCCGTAATTGAGCATGACGCGGGCCCGTTCGTCGAGCATGTCAGGATCAAGGGTGAACGGATTTAGCAGCCCGACGCGGTGTTCAAGGGCGCGCCGCCGGACCGCTATTTCGGCCTGGGCCGCGCGCGCCTGGGCGACATCTTGCTTGAGGCGCAGGAAAGCCGTCACGCCGCGCTGGCCGTGGACCGCGTGGTAGCCGAAATAAGCGGCGACGCACACGCCGAGGACCGGCCCTACGATGTGCCACGCGCGCGATCGAATTTCCGCAATCAGTTTCATCAAGCCGCCGTTCGTGCCTCGGGACACATCCCATGCAAAAGGCCTGCCAAGACGGGCTGTCCCGGCACGGTTCAATCTTCTCAATGGGTTAAGGGAGTGCGCTTATCCTCAACCCTGGGTGCCGGCGCGTATGGCGCCGGTAAATTATTGCCGCCCGGCACGGACGGCTTCGGTTTTTAGCCGGCCTGAAGTAACCCAGGACGGCGGATCCCGCATAGCGCGCGGCGGGGCCCAGTTCGTCTTCGATGCGCATGAGTTGGTTGTACTTGGCCAGGCGGTCGGAGCGCGACAGCGAGCCGGTCTTGATCTGCCCGGCGTTGACCGCCACCGCCACGTCGGCGATGGTCGCGTCCTCGGTTTCCCCGGACCGGTGCGAGATCACCGTGGCGTAGCCCGCCTTGTGGGCCATTTCCACGCACTCCAGGGTCTCACTCAAGGTGCCGATCTGGTTGAGTTTGATCAAGATGGCGTTGGCGACACCGCCCTCGATGCCCTTGGCCAGACGCTCTGGATTGGTAACGAAGTTGTCGTCGCCGACCAGTTGCACCTTGCCGCCAAGGGAGGCGGTGAGGGCTTTCCATCCTTTCCCGTCGTCCTCGGCCATGCCGTCCTCGATGGAGACGATGGGATAGCGCCGGACCAATCCCTGATAGTATTTGATCATGCCCGCCGCATCGAGGACCTTGCCCTCGCCGGCAAGGTGGTACTTGCCCTTCTTGTGAAACTCGCTGGCGGCCGCATCGAGAGCCAGCACCACGTCCTTGCCCGGTTTGTAGCGCGCCGCCTCGATCGCCTTCATGATGAAATCGAGGGCCTGACGCGATCCCTTGAGGGCCGGCGCGAAGCCGCCTTCGTCGCCGACACCGGTTGCGTGGCCGGCGTCGGCCAGGGCCTGCTTCAGCTTGTGGAAAATCTCGGCTCCCATGCGCACGGCCTCGGCCAGGCTGTCGGCGCCGACCGGAACAATCATGAATTCCTGGATATCGATGGGATTGTCGGCATGGGCGCCGCCGTTAACGATGTTCATCATGGGCACCGGCAAAAGGCGCGCCCCGGTGCCGCCAATGTAGCGATAGAGCGCCAACCCCGCGTCCGCGGCGGCGGCCTTGGCAACGGCGAGGCTGACGCCGAGGATGGCGTTGGCGCCGAGGCGCGATTTGGCGGCGGTGCCGTCAAGCTCGATCATGGTCTGGTCGATGAGTACCTGTTCTTCGGCCTCGAAGCCGGACAGAACGTCGAAGATTTCGCCGTTCACCGCCTCGCAGGCATTGAGCACGCCCTTGCCGCCGTAACGTTTCTTGTCGCCGTCCCTCAGTTCCACCGCCTCGTGGCTGCCGGTCGAGGCCCCCGACGGGACGGCGGCCCGGCCATGCGCTCCGCTCTCCAAGACGACGTCCACCTCGACGGTGGGGTTGCCGCGCGAATCGAGAATCTCGCGCGCCGTGATATCGATGATGGCGCTCATTACATATCCTTTTCTGATTCGATGGAGATCGGCCGGGCCTTGGCCAGGCCGTCCAGTTCCATCAGCGTCTCGATCAGGGTCGGCATGGCCTTGATCGGAATCATGTTGGGGCCGTCGCTGGGCGCCCGGTCCGGGTCCTCGTGGGTTTCGATGAAAACCGAGGCAACGCCGACGGCGACGGCGGCGCGCGCCAGGACCGGCGCGAATTCGCGCTGACCGCCGGACGATGTCCCCTGCCCGCCCGGCTGCTGTACCGAATGGGTGGCGTCGAACACCACCGGGCACCCGGTCGCGGCCAGGATCGGCAGGGAACGCATGTCCGAAACCAAGGTGTTGTAACCGAAACTGGCGCCACGCTCACACAGCATCACGTTGGTGTTGCCCACGGCCTCGATCTTGGCGGCCACGTTGGCCATGTCCCAGGGCGCCAGGAACTGTCCTTTCTTGACGTTGACGGCGCGACCGGTCCGTCCCGCCGCCTCCAGGAGGTCGGTTTGACGGCACAGGAAAGCGGGGATCTGCAGCACGTCCACGGCCTCGGCGACGGGGCCGCACTGGCCCGCGTCGTGAACGTCGGTGAGCACCGGGCATCCCCGGGTCTCGCGGATTTCGGCAAAGATGGGCAGGGCCTCGGCCAGGCCGATGCCCCGCGCGCTGTCGGCGCTGGTGCGGTTGGCTTTGTCGAACGAGGTCTTGTAGATCAGCCCGACCCCCAGTTTGGCGGTCATTTCGACCAGGGCCTGGGAAACCTCGAGGCCATGGGCGCGGCTCTCCAGGGCGCAGGGACCGGCGATGAGGACCAACGGCAGGTCGTTGCCGACAGTGACGGCGCCGGGGCCGATGCCGGTGGCGACGTGGCGGGACTTTTTCATTCGATGCCCTCAGACCAGCCGCGATTGCTCGACGGCGGCGCGGATGAAAGATGTGAACAGGGGATGCGGATTGAAGGGCTTGGACTTGAGTTCGGGATGAAACTGAACGCCGATGAACCACGGGTGGTCGGGATATTCCATGATCTCGGGCAGTGCCCCGTCGGGCGATTTGCCGGAAAAGATCATGCCCGCCTTGGCCAGTTGGGATTCGTAATTCATGTTGACTTCATAGCGGTGGCGGTGACGTTCGCTGATCACCTCGGAATCATAAATTTGGCGAACCTGACTGTTGGCGCTGACCAGGCATTCGTAAGCGCCAAGGCGCATGGTGCCGCCCTTGTCGTCGTCTTCGGCGCGTTGCTCCACTTGTCCGTCGCGCGTCCATTCGGTCATCAGGCCGACCACAGGGTCCGGCGTCGGCCCGAATTCGGTCGAGCCCGCATCGTCGATGCCGGCAAGATTGCGCGCCGCCTCGACCACCGCCATCTGCATGCCGAAGCAGATGCCGAAATAGGGCACCCGGCGTTGGCGGGCGAAGCTGACGGCGGCCACCTTACCCTCCGAGCCGCGCTCGCCAAAGCCGCCCGGCACCAGGATTCCATTGACCCGTTCCAGGTGCTGGACGGCGTCCTCGCGTTCGAATATCTCGGCATCGATCCAGCTCATGTTGACGCGCACGTTGTTGGCGATGCCGCCGTGAGCCAGGGCCTCGGCCAGCGATTTGTAGGCGTCGATCAGGCCCGTATACTTGCCGACCACGGCGATGCTTACCTCGCCCTCCGGTTGGCTGGCGCGCTCGACGATATCGCGCCAGCCGCCCAGGTTCGGCGCCGGCGCCTCGATACCGAAGTGGCGGCATACCTGGTCGTCAAGGCCGCCCTCGTGATAGCTGATCGGCACGCGGTAGATGGTGTCCACGTCGAGGGCCGGGATCACCGCCTCCTGGCGGACGTTGCAGAACAACGAGATTTTGCGCCGTTCGGACTCGGGAATCTCGCGGTCGGCGCGGCACAACAGCACGTCGGCCTGGATACCGACGCTCAACAATTCCTTCACCGAGTGCTGAGTGGGCTTGGTCTTGACCTCGCCCGATGTGGGGATGAACGGCAGCAGTGTCAGATGCAGGTACATGACCCGTTCGCGGCCCAACTCGTTGCCCAGTTGGCGAATCGCCTCAAGGAAGGGCAGACCTTCGATGTCGCCGACGGTGCCGCCGATCTCGCAGAGGATGAAATCCTCGTCGTCAAGATTGCTCAGCACGAATTCCTTGATGGCGTCGGTAACGTGGGGGATGACCTGAATGGTGGCGCCCAGGTAGTCGCCGCGCCGCTCTTTCGCGATGACCTCGGAATAGATGCGCCCGGTGGTGATGTTGTCACTTTGGCGCGACGACACGCCGGTGAAGCGCTCGTAATGACCCAGGTCCAGGTCGGTTTCGGCGCCGTCGTCGGTGACATACACTTCGCCGTGCTGATAGGGGCTCATGGTGCCCGGATCGACGTTGATATAGGGATCGAGTTTACGCAGGCGCACCTTGAAGCCGCGTGCCTGGAGTAGCGCCCCCAAGGCCGCCGATGCTAATCCCTTGCCCAGTGAGGAAACCACGCCGCCGGTAATAAAGATGAACCGCGTCATGGACGTGCACTGTACACCAAGGTGCGTCCGCCGATAAAGGGGAGATACAACTCTGCCGCCCCCCGCCGACCGATTACTTGGCCAGGGGCACCGCTGGACCCGTGGGCTTGGCGGGCTGCTCGGCGGGCGTCGGCCGGTCGACGATGGAGCCCTGCTGTTCGCGGCCCCCGCCGGCCATGATGGCAAGGATCAGGCTGGTGGCGATGAAACAGGCGGCAAGACCGCCCGTGATCCGGGTCAGCATGTTGGCCGCCGCGCGTCCCGTCATGAAACCGCCCATGCCGCCGCCTCCGCCGCCGCCCATGCCCAGGCCGCCGCCTTCGCTGCGCTGGATCAAGATGGTGCCGACCAGGGCGATGGCGAGTAGAAGGTGAATGACGAGAATGACGGTGGCCATGGTTTTCTTTCGTCAAATAAGCGCGGGGCGCGATTGGGGTTTCTTAATCCCTGCGCCGCATCTAATCAACATATGAATACCCTAGGCTCTGTACTCAATTAGGGGATTCACAAATTGGTTTTGATGTGATTCAAAGTCTCTAACGAGAAGGAGGC
>JASLLZ010000067.1:0-17779 GCA_030746775.1 Rhodospirillales bacterium
CACCAATGCGGTGAGGGTTCCCGATGTTGTATTACGCACTACTGTGCCCCTGCTCGGCGGCCTTGGCCGTCTGCTACGACACTGACGGCTTCGACATCGGGCCCAACATGGTTCACAATTGATGGGCGCTGGCGTACCAGCGGTACTCGATCGACTACGTGGGCACCGAGGACAAGGCTAGGGCGGCCAAGCGCGGCATGTGGAAGGGTGAGTTCGTGGCGCCGTGGGAGTGGCAGAAATTAAGGAAGAAATTATGACTAGCGATTCTAAACGGCAACGCCGAACCAATATTAAACAACTTGCCTTGGATGCGTTGGCACACCGTGCGCTTGCCTCGCTCGGGCGAGAAAGGTTTGTCGAAGATCGGCCTCACTATGTGAGGGAACTCAATGACAACCTTGTTGAGGGTGTCCACTCATGGATGTTCAAAGAGGAGCTTATGCGAGGCGGTGGCGTCAGCCGGTCAACCTTCAAAGAGGTCCGTTTGCCTCCCTGGCCGTCAGGACAAGTCTTCAGGGCTGGTTGACCCGGTGTTTGAGATTTCTAGAGGGGCGGAACACGACCACCTTGCGCGAGGAGACAGTGTGTTCTTCGCCGGTTCTGGGATTGCGCCCCATGCGTTCAGCCTTGTGGCGCACCGTGAAGCTGCCGAAGCTGGAGACCTTGAAGGGGCCACCTTCCACCAAGCAACCGGTGATCATCTTCAGGGCATCCCCCAGAAGGTCCGCACACTCATTTCGTGGTAGGCCGACCTCCCGGTTGATAGCCTCGATCAAATCGATGCGCGTGATCGTGTTGTTGGCCATAGATATTTCCCCCGGGTCTCCACCTGGAGATGAACCTATCGCTTACGGTTATGAGGGACAACTGGCGGGGCTTCTTGCAGGGTGCCGCCAGGAGCGGGACGCGAAGAAGTTTTCTACCTCTGTCAGGCCTGCCACTCGCTGGCCATCGTCAAGCAACAAGGCTTGAACCGCGAAAGTTGGGATGAGACCCTCACCTGGATGGTGGAAGAGCAGGAAATGCCCGAGATGGAGCCCGAGGAGCGGACTTTGATCGTCGAGTACCTCGCAACCTACTATTCCCAAAAACGCCGCCGCTGAGGCCGCGCCCCGTACCATCGTGGCTATGGACGTGACGCCTCGGAAGCGGCATTCTTGATCCTCGCGGTGGAACCTGCGAGGAATTCGTTTGATGGCCGTTTGGCGGCGTCTGAGCTTAACCGTTTTTTTCCTCTTTGCCGCGGGCTCGGCGGTTGCCGCGGAGCCCGGGTCCTCCCCGTCGTCGGCCCCCCCTGAAGTCATCAAGGGAGAAGCGCGGGCCCTGGCCGGCGATGTGCTGTTGATCGGCGAGAGGATCATTCGCCTGTTCGCCCTTCGCGCGCCACGAAGAAGCGTCGCCTTTGGCCCGGCGTCGCGGGCCGCCCTGCATGACCTGATTGCCGGCAAACCCGTTACCTGCAAGGCGGTGAAGGAGGGCCGCGAGGGACGGACGGTGGCGCGCTGCCGGGTCGGCGGCCAGGACTTGAGCGCGGCAATGATCCGCGGTGGCTGGGCCTTTCCACAGCGCCGCCTGACGGCCGAATACGATGTAACCGAAATGAACGCGCGGCGCGGGGAAAGGGGCTTCTGGAGTCTCATCGAACGGAACCGCCCGGCGCATTGGATGTGGAACTTTTTCGCCGTTATGGTCGGCGCCCTGGTGGCCGGCCTTATCGGCCTGTTCGCGGTGCGCCACATGCGCGCGATGGAACGTCGCGACGCGTCATTGGGACTTGCCTCCGCCCTGGGCGGCGAAATCCGCTTTATCGGTGAATTGTTGGATGGTGACGCCGATCTCGATAACCTGGGCGGGGCCAATGCCGCGACCGAGGTTCTGGCGCGGATCGAGGGCGCGCGAACCGTTTTCGATGGATCGGCCGGAAGACTGGGGATATTGCCCCATCCCATCCCCGCTCACCTTGTCCGATTTTACGGCCGCGTGCAGGCGCAGGTCCCGCGCATGAAAGGGCTGGCCAGCAGCAAGGGGTTCTTCAAGCAAAAGAAAGCCACCGGTACATGGCGGAGCGAAACGCTGCGCGGTGAGTACCAAGAAGCGCGGCAAGTTCTCCTCGCCGAGGCCACCGCTCTGCGCGACGACCTGGACAAGTTGCTCGGCCCCTAGGTCCCATCGCGACCTTCCGGCCGCAAACCCAAGCACAGGATGCGAATAGTGAAAGCCAAGGCAACGACATCGGAAGGCCCGGAGGCGCAGACGTTTTTCCGGCCGCGCCGTCTCGGTCACGTCAACCTTGTTGTCGACGACGTCGATCGATCGATGGACTTCTACATGGAGGTCGTCGGTCTTGAGGAAGCCTACAGGCGCCCTAAAGTCAAGGCCGGTTTTCTGAGCAACGGCAACACCCATCACGACATCGGCTTGGTCGAAAGCGACGGACCCCTTGGGCAGGGCCGACCGGCGGGGCTCAACCACACCGCTTTCGAATTGGAGACCGAGGTCGAACTGGTCGCCGATTACGACCGGGCGATCGCGGCCGGCATTGAATTCGACCGCACCTCCGATCACGACATCGCCCACGCCGTTTACGGTTGCGACGCCGACGGCAACCAGTACGAAGTCTACGCCGACGTCATTCGCGACTGGCGCCAGGCGCGCCACGGTATCGTCACCAAGCCAAAGCCCGATTGGACGCCGGGCAGCACGCCGCCCAATGGCGAAAAGAACTATCATCGCGATCCCGAAATCCGCCGGGTTGAGGACGCCATCTTCCACCCTCTTCGCACCACCCATGCCGTCTTGGTGCTGGAAAATTTCGAACGCGCCTTTGAGACCTATCGAACCGTCGTCGGGCTGTCGCCCCTCATCGGCGACGCGGATAGCGACTTTGCCGTCCTTGGCGGCACCGTGGGCGAGAGAGACATTGGCTTGTTTCGCGCCCGTCGCGGCCGCGCGCCGGGACTTCACCACGTGGGTCTGCGGGTGTGGAGCGAGACCGACCTGGAAAACTCGCTGAAGCGGCTGGCCGAAGCGGGCCACGAGATCGAGGCGGCGTTCGACCATCCGGCGCGGCGCGGCGTCTACATCAAGGATCCCGACGGCATTCGCTTGCAATTTTACGTGGACCGCGATTCAAGCGCCGGGACTCTTCGCCATTGCGACGAAGAAACAGCTTTGTATCTGGTTTAGGACGAACGCGGCGCCCGATGGCAAATCGCAAGCATGTGGAAATCGCCGGCGGCGGCTTTGCCGGCCTGGCCGCCGCGACGGCATTTCGTCAGCGCGGCTGGACGGCGCGCATCCACGAGGCGGCGTCCGAACTGCGCACCTTCGGCGCCGGCATCTTCATCTGGGAAAACGGCCTGCGCGTCCTCAAGGCGTTGGGCGCCTACGAGGCGGTTGTCGGCGCCGCCCACCAGGCGCCCGGATACGAAGGGCGGGACTCGGGCGACCGGCAAATCAGTTACCATACCTTCGGCAACGATTGCCGCATGTTGACCATGACCCGCCAGCATCTCTATTCGGCGATGTTCGCGGCCGCCGAAGCCGCCGGGGTCGACTTCGAAACCAACTCCGAGATCGTCGCCGCCGATCCGGCGGGCCGGCTCATCGGCGCCGATGGGCGGACCCATAAGGCCGACCTGGTGGTCGGCGCCGATGGTGTGAATTCGAAGGTTCGCGAGTCTTTAGATGTCGCGACGAAACGAACGACGTTCACCCATGGCGTCATCCGCCTGCTTGTCGGGCGGCGGGATCGGGACCTTACCTCGACGAACCCCGACAACGTCATCAACTATTGGGGGCCGCGCCTCAAGGTCCTCTATGTGCCGTGCAACGCGGACGAACTCTATCTGGCGATGATGGTTCGCAAGGACGACGCCGAAGCAAGGGTCATCCCGGTGCACAAGGACATATGGAGCACGGAATTTCCGGTTCTTGCCCACATTATCGGGCGCATCGGCGATCAGGGCCGCTTCGATACCTATGAGACGACGAAACTCGACCGAATGTCGGTCGGCCGCGCCGCCCTGGTCGGCGATTCCGCCCATCCCATGCCGCCGACGCTGGGACAGGGCGCCGGCTGCGCGATCATGAACGCCCTTGGCATGGCCGTCGCCCTCGACGAGGCGGGGGACGACATAACGGACGGACTTCGGCTGTGGGAACAGCGCGAGCGCCCGCTGACGGAGCATACCCAGGATATCTCGGGCCAATACGTGCGTGCCCGCGCCGGTTCCGACGGCGCCAACAAGTGGGATGCGACGGCGATGCGCACGGCGCGCCATATCCCGACCGGAACCGCCGGCATTTCCTTTTGATCGCTACACTTCCAGGGCGCCGCTTGCCCGAATTCTGCGGAACTGGAAATTGACGGCGAAGCGGAGCAGCGGGTCGGGTGGCAACAGGCCCGCCTTGGGGATACCGAACTGGAGGCGCAGAAGCTCGCTATCCGCCCCGACCACGTAGTCGGCGAGAAGCTTGCCGGCCATGGTGCCCCGGGTCACCGGCGAGATGTCGGAAGTGACGACACCATAGATGTTTTCGCCAAGTTTGCCGAAGATGGCGCCGTCGTTGCGCGTGAAGGCTATGGTGCCGCCCCAGGTATCGGCCATTTCGATGTCGGCCAGGGCAGGCCAGCGGCGCCCGATGGCCTCGCGGTGAAGCCGGCGCGCGTCCTTCAGGCCGCCTGGCCCGAAGCGCTTGTCGGTTGCGTAGATAAAGCCGTTGCGCATCAGAATGCGGCCGTCGCGGGTCAGGCGGACCGTGCTGCCGTTGGGCGAAGTCGGCACCAGGGCGAACTCGTCGATGCCCCGGAACGGCTCTCTCTCCGTTGCCGTAAGGGGTCTTGTCAGGCTGGAGTAGAGGCCCACCGGTACCATCCGGTTGCGACAATGACCCAGATCCGTGATGAAGACGCCGCTCGCCAGGATGAGCTTTTCCGCCCGCACCATGTTGCCGCTACAGGCCAGCTCGAAGCCGCGTCCTTTGGTGATCTCGTTGACCGGGCAGTCCTCATAGAGATCGACGTTGTCGGGCAGGGTTTCGGCCAGGCTGCGCATCAATGCCGCCGGCTGGACCAAGGCCGAGCCATGGGCGCGGATGCCCATGGTGTAAAAGGGCGTTGCCGTGGCGCCTTGCATGGCGGCGCGGTCGAACCACTCATAGGCTAGGCCGAGACGGTCGTATGATTGCGCCACTTCGCTCATGTGGTTTTCGCCTTCCGGGCCCGCCGCGCAATAAAGACGTCCCCAGTCGCTCCAATCGCATTGGATCCGGTGCTCAGTGACAAGGCGGCGCAGGTCCTCCAGGCCGCCTTCCCACAAGCGCATGTTGCGGCGGATCAGGCCGAGGTCCTTGGCCGTGCCATGGGTATGAACGTTAAGCATAAAGCCTGAGTTGCGGCCCGAGGAACCGAAGCCGGCCCGTTCCGCCTCGATAAGGACGATACGGTCTTGCGGGCGGTGGGCGGCAAGCTGGCGGGCGACGGCCAGTCCGCAACACCCGGCCCCGATGATCGCCCAGTGGGCGGACTCATGGGGCCTCGGGCGGCGGGCCGGCGGCGGCGGCGGAAGAAGATTGTACCACCCGTTATTGTTGCCGTTGTCGGGCAGTACCCGTGCCGTGGTTATGCGTTGGCGCGTTTTCATCCAATGGTCCCAACACAGGCCCGGCCCCCCATGGACCAAGCGCTCCGCATCATTGGCCAATCCGGCCGGCCGACGCAAGAATCCCTTGGCCGTCGCCGTTGACCTGTTGTCCCGGCGGTCGTACCATTTCCCTTGGTCGGATCGACGCCATTGGCGCCGCGGGTTTGGAACTTTGGAGGGAACGAGCCATGAAACAACTGGAAATAGGCTGCTACCCGGCGCCGGTGACGCCGTTTTCGGAAAAGGGCGACCTTATGCTGGACGCCTTCGCCGAGATCCTGCGCTGGCACATCGCCAGCGGCGCCAAGGGGTTTTTGATCGCCGGCGACAATGGCGAGAATTGGGCGCTTTCGAACGACGAACTGCGCCAGGTGACCGAGGTCGCCATGCGCGAGGCCAAGGGCCGGCCGATCTATGTCGGCGCCTGGGCGATCACCGAGCGCGAGGCCATCGAACGCGGCCAGGCCGCCGCCGAGGGCGGTGCCTATGGCCTGTGCATCAAGCCGCAGCACTACGTGCATGCCTTCGCCAAGGCGGCGACGGCCGACGTGGTGGGCCGTTTCGAGGCCATGGCCAAGGCCGTGCCGCTGCCGGTGATGGTCTACAATTCGCCCAACCGCAACAACGTCTCCATCACCCACGAACAGCTTTCCGCCATCCTCGACGTTTGCCCCGCCGAGGCGCTGAAGGACAACAACTACGACCTCCAGCACCAGACCGAGAACTGCCTCCTTTTTCACGACAAGATCAATATCCTGGTCAGCTATTCGTTCTTTTCCCTGACCGGCCTGCTGTTGGGCGCCCGGGGCGTGATCGGCTCTCCGTTCGAGTATTTCGGCAATCCGGACCGCATCTTCGAATTCCAGAACATGGCCGAGCAAGAGCGCCGCGACCTCATGCAGATGGCCATCGATATCAAGCAGGTGAACAGCTATCTGGGCGTCGTGCCGGCGCCTTATAAGGCAGGGCTCAACATGATCGGGCTGCCCGCCGGTTATACCCGCGATCCGGTGCGCCCGCTGACCGACGAAGAACAGGCGAAGCTGCGCGCCGTCCTGGTCAAGTGGGGCGCGCCGGTGGTCTACGCCGCACCCGTCCGCGCCGCCGAATAGGGACTGCCAGGTCAGGGACACATACCGCACACCGGGGATGTCTGCTTGTCGGGTCGCTGCGGTTTCTAAAGATTATCGGCCGGGCCTTGATTTTGCAGTTTGAGCCGTGTCCGGAGGAAGCGCAACGCCCGCTGCGCCATTTTTGCGTCAATGCGCTGATAGACCCCCACCAAGGCGTCCATATCCTTTTCTTCGGTGGTTTCGTTGAGATTGATGCAATAGATGATTTCCGTAAACACGTCGTGATCGATCTCAGCCGCTTTGCAGATGATCGCCAATTGCTCGGAACTCGGGTCGAAGACCGCCTGGCGAACGACGTCCATGTTTACATTGGTAAGGCGTCCGAGCCCGGCGATGAATTCGGCTATTTTGTCCTGACGGATCAGACCCAGTAGCAGACCGTTGTCCAACTGACCCATCTTTTCCTTTCGCACGATGAACTTTTCGGCCTGATCCAGGACGCCTTTCCCTTTTTGCTCGGCAAACCATTTTTCGGCTTCCAGAAGAAGTTCATCGACCTGGGAATCATCGAGGGCTTCATGGGCGCTGAGGATTTGTTCGCGCATGGCGTCGGAAACGCGCAAGAACAGGTCCTGGGCGAGATCGGCGGGCACGTCTTTTCGCTTGGCCAGGGACAATTCCAAATCGCCGTTATCCTTGGCCCGTTCGAGGAAGGTCTCCATGCCGTTGCGGGAAAACTCCGCACCGCTGTTGTCGGCCAGCGTGCCTAGAACGGTGTTGTCGCCTTTCTTGACCAGCACATCGGTAACCCTACCGCCAACCTTTTCTCGCTGGGCGATGGCTTTGAGGTGTTCCTGGCTTTGTTTTCGGGCGATCTTGACCAGATCGTCATCTTGCAAGACATCGCTTTCCCGGAGCAGGGGCAGCGCGACCTCAAGTTCGTCATTGGCAAGCGAGAGGACCAGGTCACGCGGCGCGTTGCCGACGCTGGAAATGGTTTCAGAGAGATGCTGGCGGACCATGGTTTCGACCTGATTGACCATGCCGCCCATGATTTCGCCGAAATAGGCGACTTCCCGTTGGTTCAGGGTTTCCGGCGCCTTCATGAACATATCGGTGACTTCGCGGAGAAGCTTCTGGCGACTATCTCCCGAATTTTCTCTTGTCAGACGGGCAAGGTCTTCGAGGCGCGATAACTTGTCAGCCACGATACTTCATCTCTGGGTTCATTCGGGTTCCGAAACGTCAGGTCCAAACATCACGAAGACGGCGGGAAAATCTCTCCGACGATAATGTAAATCGCCAAGTCAATCTACCGGGTGGGTAAATTCATCTTGGCGCGGCTTGCCGCGAATGCCGACGCATACCCGTTGCATCGTCACCACGATCACGATCACCGCCTATGCCGAACCTGCGCCACCACGTTATGAGTCGGGGGCGGGCGGCGGCGGTAAGCCAAGGCCTTCGACGATCTCGGTGTTGGGCGTGTGGAGGAAGATTTCGGGTAACACCCGGATTTTCGATTCACGATTGCCGCCGCCAAGGATGATGTAGGGCCGCCGCATGACCTCGGCGTCGACCCACAGCGGCAGGTCCTGGGGCAGGCACAAGGGCGTCACCCCGCCAAGATCCATGCCGGTCAGGGCCAGGGTTTCCTCGGCGCCGGCGAAGGAAACCTTGCGCGCGCCGATCTTCTTGCGCACCGTGCGGTTCACATCAAGGCGCGCCGTCGCCAACACCACGCAAGCGACGTACTTACGTTCGCCGGTCTTCGTCTTGACCACGATGGCGTTGGCGGAGTGATCCAACGAAATACCGTAGTGCTCGCAGAAAACGGCGGTGTCGGCCAAGGCCGGATCGCAGGCCATGACCTCGAACTCGATCTGCGAAGTTTCAAGGAAGGCTCGGATGCGGGGCAGGGTGTCGGTCATCTCGGTTCTTGGGTGTGAACGGCGGAGGATCGGCGTGGCTCAGCGAAACTCGAACCCAAGTTCTTTTAGTTCGGCGCGCAGATCGGGGCGCGGCGGCTCGGAGAAGCGGTCTATCATGTGTTGCGACCACGAATGATCGACCGTCGGCATGCCACGCGAGCGGTAGTGAGCGGCGAGGGTTCGGTCATAGTCCGCGACCCCGCCTTCCATTCCGGTTCCGTCATAGCGTTCGCGGTGAACGACGATGTCGAGGGGATGGCGCGGCTTGCACGGCGGCGCCTCGACCGGCCACCCGACGCACAGACCGAAGACCGGGTAGACCTTGGGCGGCAGTCCCAGGATCTTCGACGCCGTGATCACATCGTTGCGTATGGCGCCGATCATCACCGTGCCCAGGCCAACCGACTCGGCGGCCAGCGAGGCGCACATGCCGACCAGAGCTGTATCGATGCTGCTGACCAGGAACATTTCCAAGGTGTGCTCGGCATCGAACGGCTGGCCGTATTTCGCGCAGGCATGGGCGACGCGGCGGGTATCGGCACAGAAGGCGATGAAGACCGGGGCCTGCTCTATCTGCGGCTGGCCGCCGCCACAGGCTTGCCTGATCTTGCGCCGCGCCTCAATGTCGCGCACGACGACGATGCTATAGGACTCCTGATTGCACGATGACGGCGCCCGGCAAGCGGCGTTGAGGACCGCCGTGATCATCTCGTCGGGGACCGGATCGGCGCGGTACTCGCGGACGGAGCCGCGGTCATGGAGTTGTCGGATCAGGGAGCTGTCGATCTTTTCGGCGGCGTCCGGCATGGCGAATCCTCGCTCTCGGATGGTTTAGGGGCGGCGCGATAGACCCTGCGGGAAGTATGGTATTTCAATCGTCCCTATTTTCCAAGTTCGGCCGCGCCGAAGGCCTCCTTCATGGCGCGGCGCAGGCGTGACCTGGCGCCGTCCGCGTCGGCCAGCACGTGGGCCAGCGGGGTGCCGCCGGCGATGGGAAGATCGGGAATCGTCTGCTCGAAAATGCGCCGCCGCGTTGCCTGGCGCAGCGATTTGGGCAGGGCGTAGAGGCGGCGGTTAATCTCGTCCATGGTCTTGTCGTCGAAGACCGCCTCCCAGGCCTCGCGCTCGGGGCCGAAGTCGAACTCGGCGCGGTAGTTGTCGCGCACATGGCCGGCGCGGGCCTTTTTCGTGGCGGCAGGGTCGACGGCCCCGTCATCGTCGATGACGACACCGTACTCGGTGGCCGCCGCGGGGCGGCTGACGAAGCCCAGTTCGACGTCGGTCTGCACCTTCGCGGGATCGCGCAGATAGGGGTCGCCGTAACCGCTGGCGCCCGGGTTGAGGATGGTCACCGTGTCGCCGGCGTTGACCTGGAGCTGGTCGATCTTGGGAATGGGGCGTTCATCCTTTCGACCCTTGTTCAACACAGCCCGGAAAGGCGCCCCCGGCTTGCCGCCCTGGACGCCGAAGGCGGGAAACCGCATGCGGTCCATGCCGCGCGCCATGATAATGCCGCCGTCGCGTAAAATCTCGACGGTGAGCACCTGTCCGGTGCCGCCGCGCCAGCGTCCCGGCCCGCCGGAATCGGTGAAGACGTCGTACTCGCGGATGATGGTGCCGGTATCCGCCTCGACGGTCTCGATGGGGTGGTTGTTCAGGTTGGCCATGGTGGCGTCGCGCACGTCACAGCCGTCAATGCCCTCCGCCGCGCCCATGCCGCCTTTCAGGGGTTCCAGCACATTGACAAGGCGGGTGTTGCCGTCGGGCCCGTATTCGGCCAGCACCAAGGGGCAACTGGTGCCGCAGGTGGGGCCGGCCATGAGTTCGGGCGCCGCCTTGAGGATGGCCCCGGTCATGGCGTCGTTGAGGCGCCGCGCCGGGGCCGAGCGGACACCGATGGCGTCGGGAAACTCGGCGTTCATCACCGTGCCCGGCGGGTTGGTGAAGCTGATCGAGCGGTACATGCCGGCGTTCTTCGGGATCGTCTTGTCGTGGGTCAGGATAAAGGCGGTCAGACGCATCAACAGCCACGGATGGCGCTGGCCCAGGGTGGGCACGTTATAGGCCGCCGCCACCTGTGGATCGGTGCCCGAGACATCGACGTGGATGGCGCCGTCGTCGACCGTCATCTCGACCCGGATGCGGGTTGGAATGCGGGTTACCAGATCATCGTCCATATAGTCCCAAAAAGCGTAGGTACCGTCGGGGATGCGGCGCAACACTTTGTGTGCCCGGTCGGCGGAATAATCCTGCAGGTCCGTCTGACAATCGAGAAAGGCGTTCAGTCCGTGGCGTTCGATGATCTCGGTCACCCGCTCGTCGCCGACGTGAAGGGCGCCCAGCATCGCCTTGACATCGGCCATGTTGAGTTCGGGGCTGCGGCAATTGGTCTTGAAGACGTTGACCAGGTCGTCGTTGAGAACGCCCTTCTTGACCAGTTTCATGGGCGGGATGATCAAACCTTCCTGGAAAATATCGTGGTTCGAGGGGGTGATGGAACTGGGCACCCGCCCGCCCATGTCCTGAAAGTGAATGAAGCACCATCCGAAAGCGACGATCTCGCCCCTGTGGAAATAGGGGCGCAGCATGTGGATGTCGGGAAGGTGGGTCGACAAAGCTCCCGAGGTATAGGCGTCATTGGTGACAATGACGTCACCGGGCGCCAGATCGGGCACGGCCTTGATCGCGGTGCCGCACAGCCGGTCGATGGTGTTGACGCCGCTGGCGCTGGGAAAGCCGAAGACCTGACCCGCGCGGTCGACCAGCGCGACGCCGTAATCGCTGGCCTCCTTGACGTAGGTGGAGCGCGAAGCGCGCTGCAGCGCCGACGATATCTGGTCAGCCACCGCCACCACCTTGTGGCTGAGGATTTCCAGGAGGACGGGATCCAGTTTCACGGCTGCTCCTTATCGGTCTCCGAACACGGCCGCCATGGCCCCGTCAAGGCGTGCCCGGATTGCGTCCGCGTCCCCCATCACCTGTGTCAGCGGCATCCCGCCGGCGACCGGCAGGTCGGGGATGGCCTGGGCGAATATCCAGCGGCGCTTCTCCTGGCGTACCGATTTGGGAAGCGCGTAGAGACGGCGGTTGAGCTCGCGCATGACGGCGTCGTCGAAGACCGTTTCCCAAGCCTCGCGTTCGGGACCGAAATCGAAGTCGGTACGAATGTTGGTCCGCGGCCGCGCGGCGCGCAGGGTCTTGGTGGCCGCTTCGTCGACCGTGCCCTCTTCGGTTAGGACGACGCCGTAGTCGTCCGCCGCGCCCCGGCAGCTGATGAAACCGAGTTCGGCGTCGATGCGCACCGTCTCGGGCGGGCGCAAATAGGGATCGCCATAGCTGCTGGCGCCCGGATTCAAGATGGTGATGGTATCGCCGGCGTCGACGGCTAACTCGTCGATCTTGGCCAGGCGCTCCTCGTTCGGCTTGCCTTTGTTCTTGATGGCGCGGAAGGGCTGGGCGGGCTTGCCGCCGGCGAAACCCCAGGCCGGAAAGCGCAGGCGCTCCATGCCGCGCGCCAGAATGGTGCCGCCGTCGCGCAAGACCTCGACCGTCACCTGCTGGCCGACGCCGCCGCGCCAGCGTCCGGGACCGCCGGAGTCCGTGCACACGTCGTATTCGCGGATGAGGACGGCGGCATCGGCCTCGACGATCTCAATGGGATGGTTCTGCATGTTGGACATGGCGCCGTCGCGGGCATCGACACCGTCATGGCCGTTGCGCGCTCCCATGCCGCCGCGCATGGGCTCCAGCACCATGACGTTGCGTTGAGTTCCCTGGGCGTTGTACTCGGCCAATACCATGGGGCAGCTGGCGCCGCAGGTGGGCGCCGCCATGAGATCGGGCGCCGCCTTGAGGATGGCGCCGGTCATGGCGTCATTGAGGCGGCGCGCCGTGGCATGGCGCACACCGACGGCGTCGGGGAACTCGGCGTTCATCACCGTGCCCGGCGGGTTGGTCACCGTGATGTGGCGATAGAGCCCGGCATTCATCGCCATGGTCTGATCATGGGTCGTCATGAAGGTGGTGATGCGCATGGTCAGCCAGTAGTTGCGGCCGTTGGCCGTGGGCACGTTATAAGCCGCCGAAACCTGCGGATCGGTGTGGTTGACGTCGATGTTCACCCGCCCGTCGTCGACCGTCATCTTGACCCGGATGCGGATCGGGATGCGGCTTACCAGGTCGTCATCCATGTAGTCCCAGAACTCGTACGCGCCGTCGGGCAGGAGGCGCAGTACGTTGCGGGCCTTACTGGCGGTGTAGTCCTGCAGGTCCTTCTGACAGGTGAGGAAGGTCTTGGCCCCGTGGCTTTCGATCAGGGCCGCTATGCGCCGGTCGCCCGTGTGCAGGGCGCCAAGCATGGCCCTGAGGTCGCCCATGTTGGTCTCCGGGATGCGGCAGTTGGCCTTGAAGACCTGGACCACGTCGTCGTTCAAAACGCCCTTCTTGACGAACTTCATGGGTGGGATGCGCAGGCCTTCTTGAAAGATTTCGTGGTTCGACGGCGAAATCGACGACGGAACCCGCCCGCCGATATCGGTGGCATGGATAAAGCACCAGCCGTAGGCGACGATGCGGCCCTTGTGGAAGTAGGGCCGGATCATGTGGATGTCGGGCAGGTGGGTCGAAAGCCCCTGGGTCATGAAGGGGTCGTTGGCGATGATGACGTCGCCTTCATCCAGGTCGGTCACGGCGGCGATGGTCGGCCAGCATTCGATATCGAGAAGGAACTGCACCGTGGTCGAAGGCGGATAGCCGAAGACCTTGCCGTTGACGTCCAACAGCGCGACGCCGAAATCGGCCCCTTCCTTGACATAGGCCGAGCGCGAGGCGCGCTGCAGGGCAAAGAACATTTCGTCGGCGACCGCCGCCACCTTGTTATTGAGAATTTCCAGAAGAATAGGGTCCAACCGCATGGCGTTTCCTCGGCGCGGACGCTTGTTATGCTTTGAAATTCAAGGGAATTTCGCGTCCTTTGGTCTAGCGTAGTGGGTCGTCGCGGGACTGTCAAATTTCACCCCGTCCACGCCGCCGATCAACGCCAGACGCCGTCCACGGTGTCGAAACTTGCCTCTCGTGGATCCTTGTCTTCACTGAGCAATTCGTGCTTGGCGATGGATCCTTTTGCCGTCTTCGGCAATCGATCCGGATAGGCGATGTAGCGGGGCAGTTTGAACTTGGCCAATCGCTCGCGGCAGAAGGCCATGATCCGCTCGGGCGGCAGGTCCTCTTTTCCCAGGCCGGGTCCTAGCAGGATGCAGATTTTCACTTCCTCGCCGCGGTCGGGGTCGGCCACCGGGACGGCGGCGGCGTCCAGGATTTCCGGCATCTCGTAGAGCACCGCCTCGATCTCGCTGGCGGCGATGTTTTCGCCGCTGCGCCGGATTACGTCCTTGATGCGTCCGCGAATGGTGTAAAAGCCGTCGCCGTCCTTGAAGAACAAGTCCCCGGTCCGGAACCATCTGCCGCGCATGACCTCGGCGTCGGCGTCCGGGCGCTTGAAATAGCCCTTCATGATGCCGGCGCCGCTCACCCAAAGCTCGCCGGTCTTTCCGGTCGCGACCTCATGCCCCTTGCCGTCGACAATCTTGCATTGGCGGAACGGAACCGGAAGCCCGCACGATCCCGAGCCCGTCATACGGGTCGCCTCGATCGGCATCGAGAGCGTGGCTCCGGTCTCGGTGGTGCCGTAAATCTCGCGAATGGGGGCGCCGACGCGGTCTTCGAAAGCTTGATGAAGGTCCTTGTTAAGGTCCGTCGATCCGGCCCAGACCAAACCGAGATCGGCATAGCGGGGGTCGTCGGGTAGTTTTGCCAGGGCGTTCGAAACCGAACAGAAGTCGATCCGGTGGTCGATCAGGCGGTCGAGAAAACGGCCCATGCTCATCCGGCGGGCGACGAACACGGTGGCGCCCAGATAGAGCGCCATCAGCAAACGCCATTGGCCGCCCATGTAGTAGAACGGCATATCGAGCATCATTCTTTGAACCGGCGGGCCGTGGCGCGCCCGCACGCGCCCGATGATCGTCCAGTAGCGGTGCGTCAGCATGCAGCCCTTGGGAAAACCGGTCGATCCCGACGTGTACTGGATGGTCAACAATTCATCGGCGTCGGGCTTCAAATCGGTGATAAGCCCAGATGACGCGCCATCGAGGAGCGCATCCCAGTCGTTGTCGTAACCCCCGGCCAAGCCGCCGTGGACGATCGTCCGTGACCTTGGTACCGGCTGGGTCGCGTCGTCGATCCCGTGCAGGACTTCCATGTATTCCCGGTCGATGACCAGGACCTCGGCCTCGCTTTGCCTCAGGACGTATTCCAATTCCCGGCTGGTGAAGCGCGTATTGACCGGGACCATCACCGCCGCCAGCCGCGCCAGGGCGATCCAGGTGATGGCGAAGGCCGGAATGTTGGGCAGCATGACCGCGACATGGGTGCCGCGTTCGACGCCGAATCCGGTCAGGGCCCCGGCGCATCGTTCGACAGCTTGGGCAAACTGCCGATAGCTCAGCCTATCGCCGTCATCGACCGATACCCAGAACGGGCGCTCGGCATAGCGGGCGACGGCCTGATCCAGGATCGCCCCGACATTGGGGGGCAGGGGTTCGCCTTCGATGGCCTCGCGTTTGGCGGCGAAGGCTTCCATCATCGTCTCAATCGACATGGCGCTTAATCGAGGCTGAAGGTGGGCAGGGGATAGCGGGCGGCCTCGGGCAAGGAAAGCAGGCGCACCGGAAGGGCGCTTTTAACGGCTTGGGCATCGTCGCAAACGACGCGCGCCAGCATCAAGGCGCCTTCGGTCACAGCGACCTCGGCCAACACGATGGGCGCTTCGTCAATGAAAGCTGCGGAAAGCCCGCGATGGACGCGGCTGAACGAAACGATCCGTCCCCGGCCGTCCGAGCTGATCCACGCCAGGCCGGGGTCCCAGCACTTTGGACAAACGGAACGCGGATAAAAGAAGACGTGGCCGCAGGCGCCGCATTTCTGTAACGCCAGCGTTCCTTCCCGCCAGGCGGCGAGCATCGGCGCGTTGGTCGGCGTTTCGCGCGGCCGGGGGTAGGCGGGGTTGGCCTGTGGGGATGTCATGTCGCTGTTTCCACGATCATTGTGCTGGCCGACAGGCCGTGCCCGTAGCCGACCATGCCGTAACCCGATACCAGCCCGCGGGTGGCGTTTTTCACCTGGCGCGGCCCGGCCTCGCCGCGCAGCTGGCGCACCGCCTCGACCAGGATGATCAAACCACCGCCGCCGCCGGACTGGCCGCAGGATAACTGCGCGCCGCCGGTGTTGAGCGGCAACGAGCCGTCCCACGTCATGGTGTTGGCGCCAAGGAATTCTCCGATCCCGCCTTTGTCGCAGAAGTCCAAATCCTCCAACTGGATGGCGACCATGATCGGGTAATCGTCGTAGGCCTGGACGAAGTCCATGTCCCCGGGGCCGAGGCCGGCTTGGTCGTAAAGGTCGTCGCGAAAGACCTCCCATCCTCCGCTCAACGGCGCCACTTCACCGGCCGGGTAATTATGCCGCTCGGCGCCGGCCAGGACCCGTACCTGTTTTTCCTTAGGTTGACGCTCGAGCGGGCCGACGAGAACCGCCTCGGCCCCCGAGCACGGCATAACGCAATCGAACAGCACCAGCGGATCGGCAATGACCGGCGCGTTCAAATAGTCCTCCATGGTCATCGGGTCGCGCAGAAGGGCTTGTTCGTTGAGCCCGGCGTTTGCGCGCTGATGAACGGCGATGCGGCCCAATTGCTCGCGTTCGGTGCCATGGCGTTCCATGTGCTTGCGGGTCACGATGGCGAACAGGCCGTTCATGCCGCCGAAACCGTGGGGGGCCAGGTAATCCGCGATGGCGGTGTTGAAGCGGAGCATGCGGTCCTGGAAAAACGCCATGTCCTGGGCGCCGCCGGCGAGGCAGAGGACATATTTGGCCTTGCCCCTCTCCACCGCCTCGACGGCGTTGATGGCCGAAATCACCGCTCCCGCGCCGCCGGCCGTCGAGACGCTGGCCCAGGATAGCTCAAGGCCCAGATACTCGGCCGCCGTCGCCGCGTTGTCGGGCGGCAGGGTGGTCGAGCTGATGGCCAGGCCGTCGATTTCGGCTTTGTCCACCCCGGCGCTGGCCAGGGCGGCGCGCGCCGCCTCGGCCAGATACGAGTATTCCGTGCGGGTGGCCCGCTTTTCGTAAACCGAATTGCCGTATCCGATGAGCCCGATATCGCCAGAAAGCATCGTCTTCCCCACCCCTTCCCTGGGGCTTGAAGGTTAGTTCAAGGAGACACCGGACACCAGCCCGGGGAGAGGAGGGGCCGAAGGGATATTCCAAGTGGCGCGATTGACAAGCGCCGAGAGAGGACTACCGTGTCCCGGCGGATGTCAGCTTAAGGCCGGGAGGAAACCATGGGCGATATTCTGTTCAAGAACTTTGCGTTGCTCGACACGCAAGCGGGCGAGTTGCTTTCGGGCCGTCAGGTCCTGGTGCGCGGCAAGACCATTGCCGAGGTCGCCGACGGCGCCATCGACGCGCCGGACGCCGAGGTCTGCGACCTTGGCGGGCGGACCCTGATGCCGGGCGTGATCGACTGCCACAACCATGTCGTCTCCAAACCGGTCGGCAACCCCTATTCGCTGGGCTCGTGGGACACGGCGCGGGCGTCCGAAAGGCTGCGCCGCATGCTGATGCGCGGATTTACGACGGTGCGCGACGCCGGCGGCGCCGACATGGGCCACAGGGTGGCGGTCGAAGAGGGCCTGTTCGTCGGACCCCGGATGTTCGTCTCCGGCCATCCCATATCGCAGACCGGGGGCCACGGCGACAAGCGTTCCCAGGCCGACCTGGCCGAGCCCTGCATGTGCGTCGGCCTGGGGCCGGGCACGGCGCGCGTCGCCGACGGCGTCGATGAGGTGCGCCGCGCGGCGCGCGACGAAATCCGCCTCGGCGCCGACCAGATCAAGGTTCATGCCTCGGGCGGCGTCGGCTCGACGGTCTCGTCGATCGATCAGTTGCAGTATTCCATGGACGAGTTGAAGGCGCTGGTCGACGAGGCGGCGCGCTCGCACACCTACGTCCTTACCCACACCTATCCGGCCGAAGCCATCAAGCGCTGCGTCGAGGCCGGGGTACGCACCAT
>JASLLZ010000067.1:17879-21821 GCA_030746775.1 Rhodospirillales bacterium
GAGCACGGCAACCTGATCGACGAAGAGGCGGCGGCCATGATGGCCAAGGCCGGGACCTATCTGGTGCCGACCCTGACCATCTATCACGAGACCATGGAGCACGGGCCGGAGCGCGGCTTCTCGGAATTCAAGATGCAAAAATGCGCCTACGTCATGGAGGCCGGGTCGCGTTCCTTGGAAGTCGCCAAGCGGGCCGGCGTCAATGTCGCCTTCGGCACCGACGTCGGCAGTTGCCCCGACGCCCAGTCGCGCGAGTTCCTGATCCGCGCCGAGGTCCAAAGCGCCGCCGAGGTCCTGCGCAGCGCCACGGTGGTCAGCGCCGAGGTGGTGCGCATGGCGGGCAAGATCGGCGTCATCGCGCCGGGCGCCTTCGCCGATATGTTGGTGGTCGACGGCGATCCCCTGGAAGACCTGAGCCTGCTCGCCGGCCAGGGCGAGCATCTCGCCGCCATCATGAAGGAAGGCGCGTTCTACAAGAACGCCCTCGGCCCAAGCGCCGCCGACGCGCCCCAGGTGCGCCGCGAACCGGAACCGGCGCCGGCCGAGTAAAGGGGCGGCGCGGCGGGCGTGTGAGTGCAATTCGGATCACTGAGATATGCCCGTATTGGTGACAGGCGCGTCGGGCTTCGTGGGTCTCAATGTCTGTGAGGCGTTGCTCGGTCGCGGCGTCGAAGTGGTGGCTTACGATGCCGAGGCGGTGCCCGAAAGCGCCCGCCGAGCCTTCGCCTCGCTGCCCGGCACCGTTCAGGAAATCGTCGGAGACGTCCGTGACGACGCGGCGCTGAACCGGCTTTTCGAAAATTTCGCCATCGACCGCGTGTGGCATGGCGCCGCCGTCACCGGGGCCTACGATCGTGAGCGCGAGGCAGGGCGCACGATCCTCGACGTCAACGTCATGGGCACCCACGCGGTCCTCGAAGCCGCGCGGCGGCGCGGCGTGCGGCGTATCGTCTATGCCAGTTCGACCTCCGTCTATGGCGAAAGCCAATATCGCGACGCGGAGATGGACGAGGAAAAGACGCCGCCGGTGCCCGACGCCATCTATGGGATCACCAAGTACGCCGGCGAACGATTGAGCCTGCGCTACCGAACGATGTGGGACATGGACGTTGTGTCGGCGCGCATCGGCGCCGTCTTTGGACCGTGGGAGCGCGACACCGGCTACCGCGACCTCCTGTCGTCGTTCTTCCAGCTGGCGTGCCTGGCGGTCGAGGGAAAGGAGGCGATCCTGCCGCGGCGGGATTTGCGCCGCGACCGCGTCTATGCGCGCAACGTCGCCGATGGTCTTGTCGCCCTGCTTTTCGCCGAGTCGCCGACGTTTGAAGTCTATAACCTGGCCTCCGGCTTCGCCGTCGGTAGCGGTGAGTGGTGCGCGCGGCTGAAGGCGCGATACCCGGCCTTCACCTATCGCGTCGCCGCTTCCGGGGAGAAGGCGAACGTGGATCATCACGAAACCCGGAACCGGGCGCCCCAGTCGATACGCCGGATGGCCGAGGACATTTGTTTCCGCCCCAGGTTCAGCTTCGAAGAGGCCCTGGACGACTACTGCGACTGGATCGAGCGCGCGGCGGATTTCCGAAATCCATGAACCAACACGTGCTCGCGCCAACACCGGTGGCGGGACTGACAGCAAGTTCGCCGCCGGCGGCGCGTTCTATCCCAGCAACTCGTCCATGGCGGCCTTGATGCGCGCCCGTACCTTGTCGGAATCGGCGAGGAGTTTCACCACCGACGCCGTACCGGCCGCCGGCATGTTGGGCACGGCGCGGTCGAAGAGTTGGCGGCGGCGCTCCTGGCGCACCGAGCGCGGCAGGGCGAAGAGGCGGCGGTTGATCTCGCACATGGTTTGGTCGTCGAACACCGCTTCCCAGGCCTCGCGTTCGGGGCCGAAGTCGAAATCGGCGCGGATGTTGTCCTTGACCCGGGCGCGGCGTGCCTTGCGGGTTGCCTGGGCATCGATTTCGCCGTCGGCGCCGATCACCACGCCGTATTCCTTGCGCGCCGCGTCGCGGCCGACGAAGCCGAGCTCCACGTCGCTCCGCACGGCTTCGGCGTCGCGCAGGAACGGATCGCCGTAGCCGGCCGCGCCCGGCATCAAGACGGTCAGGGTGTCGCCCCGGTCGAGGCGGATTTCCTCGATCTTGCTGACCTCGAGCTCGTCCGTCCGGCCCCGGTTGCGGATCATGCGCAAGTGCGCCCCGGGCCGGCCGCCGGCGACGCCCCAGGGCGGAAAGCGCACGCGCTCGTTACCGCGTACCCGGATCTTGCGGCCGTCGCTGAGCACCTCGAAGGTCATTATCTGACCGACGCCGCCGCGCCACCGCCCGGCGCCGCCCGAATCGGTCCTGACGTCGTATTCGGTAATACGGATCGACGATTTTGCCTCGACCGTTTCCAGGGGATGGTTGTGCATGGTGTTCATGGTGACGTCGCGCGCGTCGACGCCGTCGTGCCCCATATAGGCGCTCATGCCGCCGCGCATGGCCTGGACCACGGTGACGTTGGCGTCCTTGCCATCGCCGCCGGGTTCGCTGAGCACGATGGAGCAGCCGGAGCCACAGGTCGGCCCGGCCATGAGTTCGGGCTGGGAACGCAGCAGGGTTCCGCCGACCGCGTCGTTGAGCGCCGTCGCGCTGTTGAAGCGCAGACCCACGGCGTCGGGAAATTCGGCGTTGATCAGGGTGCCCGGCGGGCTTGTGCACGACATCGGACGGTAGGTGCCTGCGTTGAGCGGAACGGTCGGGTCGTGGGTGCGCACGAAGGTCGTGATGCGCCGGGTGAACATGTTGTGGAGTGCGCCGTGGGTCGGAATGTTGTAAGACGCCGCGACCGCCGGATCGGTGCCGGTGAAATCGAAGTGCAAGCGCCCGTCATCGACCGTCAGGCAAACGCGCACGCGGACCGGAATGCGCGATCGGCCGTCGCTGTCGATGTACTCCCAAAAGACGTAGGTGCCGTCGGGCAGGCGGCGCAGCACCTCGCGCGTCTTGGTCGCGGCGTAGGCCTTGAGCGCCTCGTGGCTGGCCAGGAAGGCCTCGACGCCGTATTGCTCCACCGTATCGAGGACGCGCTGGCGGCCGACGCCGAGCGCCCCCTTCATCGATTCGACGTCGCGCATGTTAATGTGGGGCAGCCGGCAGTTGGCCTGGAAAACGGTAACGAAGTCGCGGTTGATTTCGCCCTTCGACGCCAGTTTCATGGGCGGGATACGAATGCCCTCTTGGAAAAGTTCGTGATTGGACGGCGCGATCGAACCCGGCACCCGGCCGCCGACATCCATGAAATGAATGAAGCACCAGCCGTAACAGACCAAGGTACGCCCGTAAAAATAAGGTTGGATCAGGTGCAGGTCGGGTAGGTGGGTCGAAAGACCCCGCGACAGATAGGGATCATTGGTGATGATGACGTCGCCGTCGGCGAGATCGGGGAACAGAGACAGGGTATGGGCGGCCGGAACGTTGATCGAGGTGGTCTTGTTCTCCGGCGCCCAGCCGAACATTTCACCTTTCAGATCGATAAGCCCGACGGCGAAGTCGGCGGCCTCGTTGACGTAGATCGAGCGTGACGAGCGCAGCAGCGTGGCGCTGATCTCGTCGGCGATTGCCGTCACCTTCTTGTTCATGATCTCCAAGGTGACGGGGTCGAGGGCGTTTGTTTTCAACGTCGGTTTCCTCCCCTTTCCATCACCGCCGCCCCGACCGGGGCGGTGGCGACGGTGTCGGCTACACTATGATCCTTCGCGGCCCTTTGCCAAGTGAGTCGGGTCCTAGAGCATTTTCCGTTCACATGCGTTCACCGAAAATTCTCTAGCTCTTTGTTCTAGGCGCAAATCCGTCGTCGCAGATGTAACCATCTGCTCGGGATTTGCTCTAGGCTCTGTACTCAATTAGGGGATTCACAAATTGGTTTTGATGTGATCCAAAGTCTCTAACGAGAAGGAGG
>JASLLZ010000068.1 GCA_030746775.1 Rhodospirillales bacterium
CATCGGCGTCAGCACCGGCGACCTGCACGCGGACGACTTCGTATTCTAAGGCTGTGCGGCGTACACGGCTGCGTGGATCCCGACGATGAGAGATGGAAATCCACGTCGATGAGACCTTATCGCACAGCGTAGAAGCCATCCCCCCGAAGCACCACGGCTTTGGGGGGATGAGACGTCTGCTTACCCCCTTCTTCCAAGGACCCAGATGCCCAGCTTCTCTAACTAAGCGTTTGGATCCGGTTAAGGGGGGCAGGTCAGACGATCCGCTCCTTCACTTAGTGATTCCCCGTCCTGAAACCTATCCTCATGCTGAAGAACGTCGACTGTTGTATGTTGCAATTACTCGAGCGAAACGCGCTGTGTAGCGCCCCCGCGATACGCGTATGGGGCATGAATTTCTTGAGCCGTCCGATCATGGAAGCGACGCAGCGGTTCGCGCTTCGAGCCAGGATTCGAGAGTAACGATCACGCCGGCCATGGCATCCCAACCCGAGGTATGGCCGATCCGATCGATTGCGGGCAGGGTGTCGCGAACCGCTTCCGGTTGCCCGGCCAGGATGGCCGACAGGGCGCGGTGAATGGTGGCGCTGCCTTGTCCTTGCGCTGCCGCCTCAAGGTGCGCGCGGGAGATGGCATTGGTCATCGTGTCGGCGCAACGCCGCACAGTCCCCCATAATTGGCCGCACACATCGGATTCGCCAAGACCATGCAAGGCAATCATCATGCCGCCGATCAGGTCATCGCCGGACGGCGTCAAGCCCGGTCCCAGGCCAGCCAGGGAGTCAACCCCTCTCCATTCCTTCATTATCCGTTGGCCTGGATCGCCAAACACCGTCACCAGCCTCCGCCGTAGCTCGGCGATGGGCGCGTTTGCGATCCGGCAAACGAATTGAGAGCGGCCGGGGCGAAACTCGGGATTTAGGAAGGGGCCCAATCCTTCCTTCGGCACCAAGTCCCTGGCGGCCTCGCGGAACGCCTTGATGCCCCGTCGCAGGTCACGGATTCGCCACGATGGGGAAACCGGATCGGGCGACCACGCCACCGCATCGGAAAAGGGAAAGGAAAACCGGTTTCCAACCCCGACACAATCTCGGCCAACGCTTACACGGTCGTCGAGCCGCAAACCGCTGGCCGACCAGTTGGTGCCCGCCGGCGCCAGGGTGACGAGGTTCAACGAAGAGGGCTCAAGGTCCTCATTGCCGATACAGGCAAGGCCGGCTTGCGTCTCGACATAGAAAGACGATTCAAACAGGGCCATGACCCGCCCGCGCGCCGAGGTGTCCAAGGCCTGCGATGCGGCACGGCCGGCGAGGCGAACCGGGCACCGGAACCCGTCGACAACGCTATCCATCGTCGATAACGATGTGAGTGCCGGTTTCACCACGCAACGCCGGCATCACGTCTTCCAGTTGGGCGATAATGACGCGTTTGCCGCCGCCATCCAGGAAGCGCAGCGACGCCTCGATCTTCGGCCCCATACTGCCGGGGGGAAAATTTCCCTCGGCCTGATAGGCCCGCATTTCCTTAATCGTGACCAGGTCCAGGTCCCTTTGCCTTGGGGTGCCGAAGTTTATGGCGACCTTTGGTACCGCCGTCAGAATCATCAGCAATTCGCAGCCGAGAACATTGGCCATGAGCGCCGAGGTGAGGTCCTTGTCGATAACGCCCTGCACGCCGTGGCGCTCACCCTTGGGTCCGCGAATGACGGGAATGCCGCCGCCGCCGCCGGCGATGACCACGGTGCCGCGCCGCGACATCAGTTGAACCAGGGATATGTCGCAGACATGCTTGGGTTCGGGCGACGGGACAACATGACGCCAGCCGCGCCCTGAATCCTCTTTCATCAGCCAACCCAATTCCTCGCCGATGCGCCCTGCCTCATCGGCATCGTAGAATTCGCCGATCGGCTTGCTGGGGTCGTCGAAGGCCGGGTCGTTTTCATCGACCTCGACTTGGGTGAGGAGACAAACCACGTGACGGGGATTGTCGGCCACCCGCAAGGCATTTTCCATCGCCTGCATGAGAAGATAGGCGATGCCGCCCTGGCTATGAGCGACGCAGATATCCAGCGGCATCGGCGCGATCCGGTCGCGGGTCAGGATCTGGCGCATCAAGATCTTGCCGACAACCGGACCATTCCCGTGGGTGATGATCAACTCGTTGTCGAGCATGGTCAGGGGCAGAAGGGATTGCGCCGTCTTCGCCGCCACGTCCACTTGCTCCTCGGAGGTTCCATCGATGTCTTCCGGATGGGTCGCGTTGCCGCCGATGGCGACGAGAATTTTTCGCGGCGTCGGATCAACGCTCGGCATCTAATCCTCCCCCTTGTCCGGGGCGCGTAGACACGCGACGGCCAAGCCGACCGCGTCGGCGTTCGACGGCGCGACGATAACGCCCGCCCGCTCCAGCGTCGCCACCTGGTCGGATCGCCGTTGCGGGTCGTCCTCGGTGCCGGTCACGGACGCGATGACCAGCGGAGCGTTGTCGCGGTTTTCGGGCAAGGAGCCGACAAGTTGACCAGCCGGGTCGTCATGGGCCCCGAAACCGATGACAATGTCGACCACGATGATGCCCACCGACGGATCGGACATGGCCCGCGCCATGGCGTCGTCGCGGACCGACGGATCGATCATCGGATGGGGCTTTCCCCGGGTGTATTGGTCATCCCCCAAGTCGATCACCCTGTGACCCCCATTCTCTTCTTCAAGACCGGGGACGCCGGGGATGGGCGCGTTGGAAGCCGCCGCCTCACCGGCGGCGCGAAGAATGACCTGGGCTTCGGCGCACAAGGTTCCGCCCGAGTAAAGACCGCGCAGCCGCCGCCCTTCGCCGACCGACCTGACGTGCTGTTTCACGTCGAAGCCCTCACCGATCGCCCGGCCCAGGGCCGCTTCGGCGGCGGATTTAAGGGTCGGCGCAAAAGTGGTGTTGGACGGCAGGTCGAGTTCGTCGAGGCCGATAAAGCAAACCGTGAACTTCTTGGTGCTGGCGCCGAGGCGCTCGACGATACGCTCGGCGACGGCTGCCGCCGGCGGCTTGGAGACAAGGACGACATGCTTGGTTTCCGGATCGCCATCCAGTGCGTCCAGGGCCATCAAGGTGGTGATGCCGCCAATTTCTTCCTTGAGGTCCCTGCCGCCGACGCCGATGGCCTGGGATATGCCCCGGCCCCCTTCGGCAATCAGGCTCGAAATCTCCTGGATGCCGGTTCCCGACGCGCCGATGATGCCGATGTCGCCCATGGGAACCTTGTTGGCGAAGGCCAGCGGCACGCCGTTGACGATGGCGGTTCCGCAATCCGGCCCCATGACCAGAAGGCCTAGGTCGCGCGCCTCGTGTTTGAGCGCCAGTTCGTCTTCCAACCGGACGTTGTCGCTGAAGATCATCACGTGAAGGCCTTGACGCAATGCATTGCGCGCTTCGGCGGCGGCGAAGTCGCCGGGCACGGAGATCAACGCCAGATTGGCATCGGGCGCCACGCCGACGGCGGCGCGGATGGTCGAAGGCCGCCACGTCTTGCCGGTCCGCGGGCCGCCGGTCGGTTGATCGAGCAGGCGGTTGGCCTCGAGCAGCGCTCCCTCCGCCGCCTTCACCGTGGTCGCTCGAACGCCGAGGATCAGGTCGGCCGCCCCGGCGGCCTGGCCTTCATCGTTGAGAAGTCCGGCGTCGCCCATGACCTGCTTGTTAGACGGGGTGCCCATCATCACGGCGGCTTCCACCACATCCGCCATGACGGCGATGCCGCGCGAAAGCCGCATCAGGGCGACCGAATCGAGATAGGTGCGCCGGCGCACCTCGTTCATCACAATCTCGCTCATGCCACGCCCAGGCTTTCGGCAAAGGACACCAGGGCTTGTTCAAAGCAGTCCATCGGGGCGCGCACGACGCCGGCGCCAACCTGGCCGACACCCTGCTCCCGATGGGCAATGCCCGTGTTGATTGTCGGGGTGCGACCGGTCTCGACCACCAATCGGATGTCGATTGCGGCCGGCACACCTTGATAGTCAAGGGCGGGAATGGTCCATTCGGGGTTCTCGGCGACGGTGATCTCGCCCATGGCCCTGGTGAAATTGGCGGCCTCGGACGCCGACCCGGCACCGACGAAACCGGCCACGGCGGGTGCCGCCGCCATGGCGAAACCGCCAAGGCCGATCGTTTCGATGATGGTCGAATCCCCCATGTCGGGGTTGGCGTCGGCCTCGGTGAACCCCGGGAAGTACAGTCCCTCGGGCTGTTCGACCGGCGCCACGAACCAGGTGTCGCCGGTTCCGCTGACGCGGATCCCGAAGTCGGTGCCGTTGCGGCTCATGGCGGTCACCACCGAAGATCCGTCAATGTCGCGGACCGGGTCCATCAAAGCCTTGCCCAAGGCCATGGCGATGTTGAGAAAGAACTGATGGTTGCCGCCGATAAAGGTCAGCATTTCGGCCAGCGCGGCTGAATCGTTCGCATTGCCGGCCATTACCGGGGCCAGTTCGCGCAGGGTGAGACCGGAACACGCGACGTTGCGCTGATGCATCTCGTCGCCCATGGTCAAGCCCTGGGCGACCGTGCTCTTGAGCGCCATCCCGCCCATTTCGCGCAGAGTGGCGCCCATGGCCGGACCAAGAACGTCGCGCAGCCAGGCCAGGCGATCAAGGACCTCTTTGTCGTTGCCGCCGAACCGCATGACCTTGCCCAGGCCTTCATTGATCGTACAGTAGGCGCGGTTACCGAACGTCCGGTTTTCGACGACGAGTACGGGCTGGCTCAGGGTGGTCAATCCGGTCATCGGACCGACGGCGTTGAAATGGTGATTGGGATGGAACGAAAACTCACCCCCATCCGCCATCGAACCCGCTGTTGCCAAGTCCGGCGCCCATCCCTCGAACACGGCGATCCCCATTACGGCTCCGCGCATTGGACCGCACATCCGGGCCCACTCGATGGGCGGCCCGGCATGGAGAATCGTATGCTCGCCCAGGGTGGGGATGGCCTGGGCCGCGGGAACCACGTCCACCAACACGGGATCGCCCGCAAGCATCCGGCGCACGGCCTCTTCGTTCGCGGCACCTATTTCTTTCACGTTACGGCCTGTTCCGTCGTCATGTTCCCAATTTGGAAAGAAGCTCGGCAAGCTTGACGTTTCCTCCGGCGGGCGGGCGCCAGTCGACGTGGATCACCTGGACGTCCAGTTTTTCCAAATCTTCGGAAAACTTTTCCAGCCCCACATTGATGACCCGCAGCGGCGCCGTCGGTAGCTCGATCGGTTTCATGGGTGTCGTTCCTTTGCATGGCGCGGGACACGCCAACTGGTTGTCGGAAACCCCGATCATTCCGCGCCGAGACCGACTTGCGAGGCTTGCCGCTTGTGTCCGATGGCGTGAAGGCAGCGCGGCCAGCCGGGTCGCCGAAGCTACAGCGGCCGTCCTCGTAGATCAACTCGCCACCGACGGGAGCGGTTTTCAATGACAATCCCCGTTCGCCAATAAACCAGTTGCCGGACCGCGTTGTCGGGCGGCACCTGATCGAAGCCCCGCCGGTCAAAAAAAACCATGTCGGCTTGCATGACAACCGCGATTTCTTCGTGAAAGCGCGCCGCCTTCGGGCCCGCGCGCCGCCACTTGCCGCCCTACGCCGGGCGGTGGTCGAATCGACCTTGTCCGATCAGGTTACCCTTTTTCACGCAACGGAGGTCTGCCCCCGTGTTTTGTTGGTTCGGCGTCTTTGCCTGTCACCGGGCACGTATTGAAGCATCACCGGAATATGTCGATAATTAAAACCAATCGCCGCACACGGGCTAACTTCGTTCCCAAAACTGACTGCAACGCATGGGCTAAAATGAAAGAGAACCATTTCCCCATTACCGAAGCCGAAGCGAAATTGGAGGAGGCCAATACCCTTGTTCGGAACGGCAAGCACCGCCAAGCGCAAATCCTGTGCAATCAGTAACGTCCTTGAATACCATCGCCATGTCCAAGACAGGGGCGTCATGACGCCGAGCTACCAAAACGTCAGCACGGAAATTTACAAAACAGCGCGGCAAAGATGGCGCAATTACGAGACCCAGTTGGCGCCCGTCGTGGCGGTCCTGGAGCCCTTCATTCGTAAGTTTGGTTATCGGCTTAGCTCGCTAAGGGTTTTTCCGCCTCCATGAACAACGATTCGTCGCGCCGGTCGACGTGGTCGACCAGCAGGTCCGGGTTGCGCCCGGCGCGGTAGTCCTGGCGTCGGATGTTGATGAATCCGGTTTCGCCGAGGACGCGGCTCAGATTTTCTTCGTCCCAAATCGACTGATGGCCGTGCATTTGTGTAAGGGCCGCCAAATAGTCGGCCCGGTCGGGAAAGCGATAGGGCAGGCCGCCGTCGTCTTCCCGGCCCAGATAGGCCATGACGAATTTGCGCGTATCGGGTACCGATATACGGGCCACGGCGCCGGGTTTCAGGATTCTCAGGCTTTCGGTGAGAAAATGGAGTGCGTCGGCCGGTTGCAGATGCTCAAGGACGTGTTCGGTGAACAGGCCGTCGAACCAATTATCCGGGCACTTCAAGGGTTTGCGCAGGTCCACCATCCAGTCCGGCCGCCGTTTGCGGCTGAACAGGCGGGTGACGTAGAAATCGGCGTTGACGAAACCGGCATGAAAATTCGGCCCGCAGCCAAGCTGAAGGTAGTTCGGCCCGTCGGACGGCGGCGGCGGCGGATAGCGCTTGAGGAAGTTTTCGCCGAACCAGCTCCGGTACTCGAAGCGGAAGACGCCGCGCAGGGTGACGCGATCGCGCTTCCAAACCGAATCGCCGGTTACAGGAACGGTGGGCGGTGATTTCTCGTCCATGGTGGCCGAGACTAGCAGAATTTGGCGGCTCGAAACGGTGCAAATTACGCACCCTGGCATGGCTTTACTCTTAGGCCCATCCGGTGTGTGATGGGCCATCCCTCATCGTCAAGGCGAAGTCCATGGTCATCTTGCATCACTATCCCCAGTCCCCGGTCTCCGAAAAGGTGCGTGTTGTGCTTGGACTCAAGGGTCTGGACTGGCGCTCGGTCGAAATTCCGCGCCTGCCGCCCAAGCCCGACTTGATGCCGCTCACCGGCGGCTATCGCCTGACGCCGGTGATGCAGGTCGGCGCCGACGTCTACTGCGACAGCCAGTGCATCATTCGCGAATTGGAGCGCCGCTTTCCCGAGCCCACGCTTTTTCCCGAGGGCGCCCCGGGCATGGCCTGGGGCCTCGGCCGGTGGACCGACGGACCGATGTTCCGTACTGCCGTTGCGCTGGTTTTCGGCGCCGGCGCCGCCGACCTGCCGGCGGAGTTCGCCGCCGATCGCGGCCTGCTTTATTTCGGGCCTGAATTCGACTTGTCGGCGCTTACCAGGACCTTGCCCGAGACCCTGGCGCAGCTGCGCGCTCAATTCGGCTGGCTGGAAGATTGCTTCGCCGACGGCCGTGACTTCCTGACCGGGGCCCGGCCGGGACTGGCCGACGCCCTTGGCTACTATCTGGTCTGGTTCGTTCGCGGCCGCTACGCCCAGGGTCCCGAGTTCCTGGAATCATTCGAGAGGCTTTGTGCCTGGGAGAGCCGGGTGAAGGACATCGGTCACGGAAACATGAGGGCGATCGATGCCGGCGAGGCCCTTGATGCGGCCCGCGACGGCGAACCGGCGGCGCCCCGGCAAGCGGACCCCGACGATCCCCAGGGCTTGACGCCTGGAGATCAAGTCGAGGTCGTGCCGGACGGCGTCGACGGCGCGCCGCCGGTCTCCGGTCGCGTACACGCCCTGGCCCCCCAAGAAATCGTCATCCACCGCAGCGACGGGCGCGTCGGCGATGTGGCGGTCCACTTTCCCAGGGTTGGCTATCGCGTCCGCCGGGTCTAAGGCGCGGCCCGATCACGGGTATTTCGCGAACCGAAATAATGGGATAATGGTGATGGTGAATTGCCGGGGGAACAGCGGGTGGTCACGAGAAAGAGTAAAAGGCCCGCGAGCGAGGGGCGCCACGAACGGACGGTTGAGATCACGCTTCACCTGCCTGTCGAAACCGTCGAGCTGTTGCGCGACGTGGCGCTGGCCCATGCCATGGACCGCGTCGCCAAGGAGGCGACGGGCAAGGGGAGAGTGACTGGCAAAAAGGTCGCCGAGTCGATCTCAAAAGTCATCGCCGAATTGATCGAAAATCACGCCGCCGAGCTGGAAGGGGAAGCGACGACCGTGCGCGGCGCATCCAAGGCCTGAACCAACGTCTTTTTGGCGTCGGGAGGCTTTTGGGCCGGCATCGGGCGGCAAGCTTGCGTTGGCAGCTGTGCCATAGGAATGCCGCTTAGAACGATTTGACCTTTTTTTCCGGGGCCTCCGTTCCTACATAAGATCACCAACACACAACCGCCCGAAACGGGGGAGATAGGCCATGGCCATGAGCGCCGTAGGCGTCGCGGGGACGGGCCGAGGTCCGCCCCGATTTCCCGCCGGCGACTCGCGGGTGCTGGTCGTCGACGACGAACCGGAAATCGTTAGCGAGCTTGTCGAGCACCTGACCGATGAAGGCCTCAAGTGCGCCTTCGCCTTCAATGCGCGCGAGGCCATGGATCTGATCGTCGACAGCCCCGACATCGGGGTCGTGGTCACCGATATCCGGATGCCCGGTATCGACGGATTGGAGATGGCCAAGAGGCTCCACGCCGAGCTGGAGCCCGAACGCGACGTCGCCGTAATCGTGGTGACCGGCCATGCCGGCATGAAGGAAGCGATCGAGGCGATCAAGGTAGGGGCCGAGGATTTCCTGACCAAGCCGGTCTCGCCCGACCATCTCCTGCATGCCGTCCGTCGAGCCGGGGAACTGGTTCATCTCCGTCGTTTGGACCGCGAGTTCAAAAAACATCTGGCGCGGGAGGTCAAGGCCAAGACCGCAGAATCCAGAGCGCTGTCGGAGGAATTGGCGGGGAAGAACCGCGAGCTGATCGACAGGAACGAGGATCTGCTGGCCGCCAGCTGCGCCAAGGACGAATTCCTGACCATGATCAGCCATGAATTTCGGACACCCCTCAACGCGATCCTCGGCTTCGCGCAGGTCATGGAGAAAAGGCTGACCGACGGAGACGAATCCGAACTCCGCGGTTTCTTGAGCCACATCTTCAGCGGAGGGCAGCGACTCCACGCCTTGCTCGAGGCGGTCCTGAACTTCGTCGATTTGAACACCGGACGGGCGGTCCTGCGTCACTCGCCTTGCCGTGTGCCCGACCTGTTTGATGCCGTGGTCGCGTCATTCGAGAGCAAGCTCGACGCCGCCAACCAGGCCATCCGTGTGGACAAGGACGTGCCAACGGACGAGGTGACTTGGGACCAGCGACGCATGATCTCGGTGCTCGGCTATCTCGTCGACAACGGGATCAAGTTCTCGCCGCCCGGCGACACCCTTCGTTTATCGGCCCGAAAGGTGGGCGACAGGATGCAGGTTTCCGTCTCGGACCAGGGGTCGGGCATGAGCGAGGAGGAAATCATCATTGCCTTGCAGCCCTTGCGGCAGATCGACGTCGGCCTGGCGCGCAAGGCGGAAGGCCTGGGCCTGGGCCTTTCCCTTGCCCGCCTTTACGTCGAATTGCACGGCGGCAATTTGGACATCGAGAGCACGCCCGGCGAGGGCACCACGGTCACCATGACGCTGCCGGTGAGGGATCCGAACAGCGAGACGGAATAGCAAGGTTGATCCCTGCGCCGTTTTGGGGATGACGCATGGTGAGGTCCGCCAACATGATATTTCGTGCCTTGGCCATTATTCTGTTGGGAATTCTCGCCGTCTTCCTGATCACCGGGGAGCGGGAAGAGAAAGGGACGGCCATCGACCTCGGCGATAGGGTACCCGACTCCGTCCTCGAAGGCTCCGCCGCCTCCGCGGCCGGCGCCGAGGTCATTACGTTCGGTTTCGACTTGCGCAACAGCCCGGAAGAGGACGCCCGCCAATACATCCCTTTCCTCGACTATCTGGAGCGCACGACCGGCCTTACCTTCAGGCTGCGTTTCACGCCCAGGGACGGACAGCTGGCCGAAGAGCTGGGAACCGGCGTCGTCGACATGGCGGCCGTGGGTGCGGTTAGCTTCCTGAAGGCCCAAAATGTCCATGGGGCGAAGCCCCTCGTCCGCGGTCTCAATATGAAGGGAACCACGGACTATCAATCGCTGATCGTCGTCAGCCCGGAGAGCGAAATTCGATCCATTAAAGACTTGCGCGGGCGCAAGCTCGCCTTCGGCAGCATCGATTCGACCCAGGGCCACATCATTCCCCGTATTGCCCTTCACGAGGCTGGAATCTCGCTTGCCGGTCTGTCGGGTTACGAATTCACGGGGTCCCATCTCAATTGCGCCAGTGCCGTTATCGACGGCCGCGCCGACGCTTGCGGCATGCAGGACACGATGGGACGGTCCCTTGCCGCCGAAGGCAAGGTGCGAATCATTTATACGTCCCGGCGTTTCCCGTCGAGCGGCATCGCCGCGAACAAGAACCTTCCCCCGGATGTTTTCTCCAAGGTTCAGAAGGCGCTGGTCGAATTTGACCCCAAGGGTCGCCACAGGGACGGCCTCTACGAGTGGGATAGGACCGAGATGCCGAAAGGCTTCATCGCCGCCTCGCCGGCGGATTATTTGGAACTTCTTGAGCAAGTGTCCGCGCTGGGGTTCCTGGAATAGGCGTCAAGGGATGGATAAACAGATTTCGCTTGGCCTCAGGGTCACCTCCCTCATCCTCGTTGTCACCCTCGGTTCGGGCATCTTGTTGTCGAACTGGGTGCACAACCTGATGCACGAGGCGTTGACCGAGGAAATCGGTGTGCGCACCAAGGCCGTGGCTGGCGTGTTGACCGAAGTCAGCACAAAGGACGTAATTGAGCGCAACATCATTTCCGCTGCAAAGTCCATCCGCCGCAACATCCAGAACAACCCCGACATCACCTACCTCTACGTCACCGATTTCGACGGCAATATTTTCGTCCACTCCTTCGACGGAGGGTTCCCGACTGCTCTGCTCGCCGTCAATTCGGAGGCCAAGAACATGCGTCAACCGGACTTCCGCTCCTTCGAGACTCCTGGCGGTCAGATCCGGCACATCTCCTATCCATTGATCGAAGGCGCGGCGGCGCGCCTCCACATCGGCATCGACATGACCGCGAACTTCAATCGGATCGAGGGCGTCCAAGGGCGAATGCAACTGGCCATGCTGACCATCGCGTTCCTGGCCGTCCTCGCGGGCCTTCTTTTCAGCCTGGGGATCACCAGGCCGCTGAGAGAGCTTGCGGCGGTGGTGACCGCCTACGGCGAAGGAAAAGATATTCCGCAGGATTTTTTCGAAGAGAAAAGGGGCGGGACCGAGATCGTGGCCTTGAGAAAATCCTTCGGACAGATGCTGGCGGGGCGGGAATGGGCCGAAGAATCGTTGCGCGAGAGCGAAGCGCGGCTGAACGCCTTTTTCACCGAGGCGCCGGCCGGCTTGGTCATGTTCGACGGCGACCTGCGCTACGCCAAGATAAACCGGAATCTGGCGCAGATCCACGCAACGACGCCGGAGGACCACGTCGGCAAGACCGTGCACGAGGTCATGCCCAATTTCGCGCCGCGGTTGGTGCCTGAGTTGCAGCAGATTCTGAAGACCGGCGAAGCGGTGATCGACCTGGAAACCGAGGGTGAGACACCCGCCAATCCAGGCGCCATCAGCCATTTCTTGTCTTCGCTGTTCCCGATTTTTGGGGACGACGGCAAGCCGCGGGGCATCGGAGGCGTGACCGTCGACGTGACCCCCCGCAAACGGGCCGAGGAAGAGGTCCGCAAGCTGAACGAGGACTTGGAACGGCGCGTCGAAGAACGCACCGCCGAACTGAGGCGCGAGGTCGCCGAACGCAAGAGGGCGGAGGAAGAGCTGCGCGAAAGCGAGGAACGATTCCGCATAATCTTCGAGGAGACGATGACCGCCACGACTTTCGGCAAACCCCCCGGCCGGATGCACATGGTGAACAGAGCCATGTGCGAGATGTTCGGATACTCCGAGCAGGAATTGCTGAACATTTCCATCCTGGACATCATTCACCCGGACTACAGGCATCTAACCCGAAGTCGCGAAGAGCGATCCCTGGCCAGCAGCGGGCGCCCCTATCAAATCGAAAAGCGTTACGTTCGCAAGGATGGCGAATCCGTTTGGGCTCATCTCAACGTTACCCCGATCTGTGACGCCGAGGGAAAAACCACCCATTTCATCAGGCAGTACCATGACATCACCGAGCGCAAGAGGGCGGAAGAGGCGTTGCGCGACCTGAGCCGCCGCAACGAATTGATTCTGGAGACGGCCGGGGACGGAATTTACGGCGTCGACCTTGGCGGCAAGGCGACCTTCGTCAACCCGGCGGCGGCGGGGATGGTGGGCTGGGCCGCCGAGGACCTGGTCGGCCGGCCCTTGCACGAACTTTTGCACCACACCAAGCCCGACGGCAACCGCTATCCGCCCACCGAATGCCCGATCTACGCCGCCTTCAAGGACGGCCAGGTCCACCATGTGACCGACGAGGTCTTCTGGCGCAAGGACGGTGCCAGCTTTCCGGTGGAATACACCTCGACCCCGATCTACGAGGATGATGAGATCACCGGCGCCGTGGTGGTCTTTCGCGACGTCACCGAGAAGCGCCGGATGCAGGCGCAGTTGATCCAGTCTTCGAAGCTGGCGACGCTGGGGGAAATGGCGACCGGGGTGGCGCACGAACTGAACCAACCGCTGAACGTCGTCCGCCTGGCCGCCCACAACATCCTGCGCAAGGTGGGAAAGGGCAAGGCGGACGCGAAGTACCTGACGGGCAAGCTGGAGACCATCACGGCGCAGACCGAGCGCGCGGCGTCGATCATCGACCACATGCGGATATTCGGCCGGCCGGCCTCCGCCGCGCCGGCGCCGCTGGACCCGCGGAAAATGGTGGAAAGCACCCTCGGCCTGATCGGCAAGCAATTAGAGCGGTCCGGGATCGCCGTCGGCACCGAGCTTCCCGACACCTGCAGCCTGGTTCTCGGCCACCAGGTGCAGGTCGAGCAGGTCCTGCTCAACCTGGTGGTCAACGCCCGCGACGCGGTCGAGGCCCACCGCGCCGAGGGCAAGCGGGAAATCGAGATTCGGGTCGTCGAGATGGCGGAGGATTCGACGGTGGAGATCGTGGTGCGCGATAACGGCGGCGGCATCGAGCCGAAGGTGCTGGACCGTATCTTCGAGCCGTTCTTCACCACCAAGGAGGTCGGCCAGGGGACCGGCCTCGGCCTTTCCATCAGCTACGGCATCGTCAACGAGATGGGGGGCCGGATCGCGGCCGCCAACACCGAGGACGGCACCGAGTTCACCATCACCCTGCCGATCGCGGCGCCCAAGGCCAAGACCGCGTGACGGTTCCCCGCCGACGCACGCCGGATCGCCCGGACGGCCGACTCACGCGGCGCCGAGTTGGGTGCCCTCCGCGATGCCGCCGGCGGCGACGAATTCACCCGCCGGCGTCTTTTTGGCGCCTTCCGCCATTACGCGCTTGACCACGATCTCGCCGCCTGGCGCGGCGACGGCGAAACCCTCGTCGGTGATCCGCGTGACTTGACCCGGTGTGCCCCCTTCGCCCTCAATCTTGGCGCAGTCGTAGATTTTCAGCACCTTGCCGTCGTGGGTGGTCCAGGCGCCGGGTTGCGGGTTGGTGCCGCGGATCAGGTTGTAGACCTCGGCGAGGGGCTTTTGCCAGTCGATCTCGGCGTGCTGGTGCTTGCAAAAGCTCTCGTAGGTGGCCTTTGAATCGTCTTGCTTGATGCGCGGCGCCGTGCCGTCGGCGATCAGATCGACGGCCTCCAGGACCGCTTCCACGCCGAGAGGAAAGATCTTCTGGAAATAGACCACGCCCAGCGTGTCGTCCGGGCCGACGTCCACTTCCTTTTGCAAAAGAATATCGCCCTCGTCCAGCCCGTCGTCGGGATAAAAGATGGTGAGCCCCGTCCTGGTCGCTCCTCCCATGATCGGCCAATTGATGGAACTGGGTCCCCGGTGCAAGGGCAGAAGCGAGGGATGGAAGCAAATCGAGCCCCGCGTCGGGACGTCGCGCGCTTCGGCGGGAACGAAGATGGTGACGAAGGCAAGGACCAGAAGGTCCGGTTTCAGGGCCCGCATCTGGTCCAGGGTCTCGGCGTCCTTATAGGACTTGGGTTGATAAAGGGGGAGCTCCTTCTCCAGCGCGAATTCCTTGATCGGGTCGGCGGGCCGACCTTCCTTGTCCGGGGCGCAGAAGACGCCAACGACGTCGTCGCCGCGTTCCAGCATGGCTTCCAAACAGGCCTTGCCGAAGGCCTGCTGTCCATTGACGATAATGCGCATGGTTCTCCCTCGCTTTTTCTCGAAAATTCCGCCGGATTCTACCCCGGCTAGGCGGGCGTGGCCAGTCAGTCCCGTTGCTGTAGCGAACTCAAGGTATAGCGCGTGTGAATGGCGTCTGGGTCGATGGCCATCTCGATCAGGGCAGGACCCCCGCTTGCCAGGGCGCGTTCGAAGGCCGGTGCGAACTCTTCGGTCTGTTTCACCCGTTCGCTGTGCAGACCGAAGGCTTTCGCATAGGCGACGAAATCGGGGTTGACCAAGTCGGTTCCGGCGACGCGGCCGCCATAGCTTTTTTCCTGATGGATGCGGATCGTCCCGTACATATTGTTGTTGATGAGCACGATGATGATTCCGACCTTGTACTTGACCGCCGTCGCCAGCTCCTCGGCGGTCATGAGAAAGCAGCCGTCCCCCGTTACGGCGACGACGATGCGTTCGGGGTACAAAAGCTTGGCGGAAATTGCCGCCGGGACGCCATAGCCCATCACACCGCTGATCGGGCCAAGCTGGGTCTGTAGCGCGTGATGGCGAAAGTAACGCTGGCTCCATCCCGCATAGGCGCCGACCCCGTTGGTCAGGATTGCGTCGTCGGGCAAGCGTTCGCGCAGATCCTTAAAAACCGCCGCCAAATCCAGTGGACCAGGACACGACGAGGTCGCGAAATCGGTCTCGTTGACTTGGTGCAGAGTTTCGGTCCAATCCTTGCGCCGGGCCGCATCGACGGGTTCCAAAGCCGCCAGGGATTCGGCCATCGGGGTGATGTCGGCGAGGATGGCAAGGTCGGCTTGGTAGACACGATTGAGTTCCTCGATGGCGCCTTGGATGTGGACCAGTTTTTGTTGCGGGCGGGGCACGCTGAACAGGGTGAAGCCGAGCATGTATTTCTCGCCGATGGAATTCACCTCGCTCAGCGAATCGTTCAGGACGATCACCAGATCGGCGCTTCGGATACATTCCAAAAGCTTGGGATTGGCGCCGATACCGATCTCGCCGGCATAGCAGCGGTGCCGGTTGTCGATGATATCGCGCCGCCGGAACGTGGTGACGACCGGGATATCGTTTGCATCGACGAACCGTTGCACCTGGTCGCGGGTCCGGTTCGACCAACCGGGTCCGCCCACCATCATGACGGGACGGTCCGCCTGGTCGAGCGTCGAGCGCAGTTGTTCGAGGGACTCTCGCGAAGGGGCCGCGCCGGCCGCCGTGCGGACGGGATCGGCATCATTGACGGCGGCTTGGTCCTCCAACATATCCTCGGGCAGGACCAGGACCACCGGTCCGGGGCGCGGCGACATCGCCATGTGGAAGGCGCGCTGGACGAACTCCGGGATGCGGCCGGCATCGTCGATCTGGGCGACCCATTTCGCCATCGGCGCGAACATCTGGCGAAAGTCGTAGGACTGGAACGCCTCGCGCTCCATTTGCGAGCGGATGACCTGACCGACGAAGAGGATCATCGGCGAGGAATCCTGGAACGCCGTGTGGATGCCCGACGCGGCATTGGTGGCGCCCGGGCTGCGGGTGACGAAAGCGATACCGGGGCGCCCGCTGAGCTTTCCGTAAGCCTCGGCCATGACCGCCATGCCACCCTCGTGACGGCAACTGACCTGGCGGATGTCCCCGTGGTGCTGCTTGAGGGCATCGAGGACGCTGATGAAGCTCTCACCAGGGACGTGGTAGATCAGATCGACGCCGTTGTTCTTCAAGGCGTCCGCTAGAATCTCGCTGCCGGTTCTTGTCTGCGTCACGTCGACATCCTCCGCGGTCATCCGATAACGAACGGATTTTCGATTTCCGTCGCGGTGGACAACCAGATGGCCTTGGTCTGCAGATACTCCTTGATGCCCTCGACACCGTTCTCGCGTCCGATGCCGCTCTGCTTGTAGCCGCCGAAGGGTGTGGTGTAACTGACGTCGCGGTAGGTGTTGATCCAGACCGTGCCGGCGTCGAGCTTCTCGGTCATTACCAGCGCCCGGCGCATGTCGGCCGTCCAGACGCCGGCGGCGAGGCCGAAGCGGGTGTCGTTGGCGATGCGGATGGCCTCGTCCTCGTCGTCGAAGGGAATGACCGAAAGCACCGGTCCGAAGACCTCTTCCTGGGCGATCCGCATGGCATTGTCGACGCCGGTGAAGATGGTCGGCTCATAGAACCAGCCGTCGCGGCATTCGTCGATGTCCGGCCGCTTGCCGCCCAGGGCGACGTCGGCTCCTTCCTTCTTGGCGACCTCGACATAGTCGAGCACCTTGTCGTACTGCATGCGGTTGGCGATCGGCCCGATCTGGATCTCCGGCTTGCGCGGATCGCCGATCCGGGCCTGACTTGTGAAACGGGCCAGGCGGTCGACGAACTCGTCGTGGATGGAGTTCTGAACGAGAAGCCGGGAACCGGCGATACAGGTTTGTCCCGTGGCACCGAAGATGCCGCCGACGACGCCCTTTACGGCGTTGTTCAGATCGCAGTCGGCGAAGACGATGTTCGGTGATTTGCCGCCCAACTCAAGGCTGACGCGCTTGATGTCGCTTGCCGCCTGGGAATAGATTCTGGCACCCGTCTCGGTCGAACCGGTAAACCCGATGTGGCGCACCAGGGGATGGGCGACCAGGGGTTCGCCTATCTCCTGGCCGAAGCCGGTGACCACGTTCATCACGCCGGGCGGAAAGCCGGCGGCCTCGAACAACTCCACCACCTTGAGCGCCGTCGCCGAGGTGTGTTCCGAGGGCTTGAGCACCACCGTGTTGCCGGCCGCCAGGGCCGGCGCGATCTTGAGGGTCATGAGCAAAAGCGGCGCGTTCCACGGCACGATGCAGACGCAAACGCCCAAGGGCTCGGGCTTGGTGAAATTAAACGCCGGTTTGTCGCAGGGGATGAAGGCGCCTTCGATCTTGTCGGCGAGGCCGGCGTAATAATAGAACCAGTTGGGAACGTATCCGATCTGGTGGATCATCTCGGCCAGCAGCCGGCCGTTGTCACGGACTTCCAGCTCGGCGAGCGTTTCCGCGTTGTCCTCGATCAACTTGCCCAGCCGGTGCATCAACTGGCCCCGCTGGGTCGGGTGAAGCCGGGGCCACTCGCCCTCGGTGAAGGCCCGATGGGCGGCCTGGACGGCGTGCTCGGCGTCCTCCGCCGTGCCGCGGGGCACCAGGGCCCAGGGTTGGGCCGTGAAAGGATCGAAGGTCTCGAAATATTCGCCCGCCGCCGGCGCCGATGGAATACCGTCGATGGACATGGAAAGCTTTTCGAGCGAGCCGCCGCTTTGACGCGATCCCATGGGGGGGTGTCCTTCCTGGCCGTTTCCTTGGACGAATATTCCGATCCCGCTTGTGGGTTTCACGGGTTGAACGGAACGTCACGACGGTAATGAATTGGATTTGATGAGTCTATACCATGGGTGTCCAGGAGGAGGACGGTGACCGCCGAACGCCTCGAAGCAACGAAGAGGGGAGGGAGATGAGGGAATATCTGGCGCAGTTGCGGGCCCGCGGCGACCTGGTCGAGATCAATCGGCTGGTCGATCCGAATCACGAGCTGGCCGCCGTCACGGCCTTGGCGATCAAGCGATGGGACAAGCCGATCCTGTTCAACCGGGTCGAGGGCACGAAGTTTCCCGTTCTCACCCACACCTATGGGACGCGCCAGCGTCTGGCCGAGATCATCAATATCGAACCTGGGGACTTTTGCCGCCAGTGGAGCCGGCTGGCGAGCCTCGGCGGCGAGGGCAACAAACCGGTCGACGTCGACGCCGCCGAACGGGGCTTCGAATACGATGACTGCAAGCTTGGCGAACTGCCTCTGATTACCTATTCGGAACGCGATGCGGCGCCCTATTTTACCTCCGCCATGTTCGTCGCCAAGGAGCCCGAGACCGGGGTGCCGAACCTCTCGTTCCATCGCTCCATGTATGTCAGCGACAGCGAGTTGCGCTGCCGCCTGGCGCCGCGCCACCACCTGACCCTCTATCACGAGAAGGCGGAGAGCATGGGAAAGCCGCTCGAGGCGGCCATGCTTATCGGCCCGCCGCCGACCTCGTTTCTCAGCGCCGCGGCGCCCATCCCCTATGACGCCGACGAGTTGGAGGTCGCCGGACAACTGGCTGGAAAGCCCCTTGAGATGCGGCCGTGCAAGTGGGTCGATCTTACGGTGCCGGCATCGACCGAGATCGTCATCGAGGGACGTTTCCTGGCCGGCGAACGCCGCGCCGATGGACCGTTCGGTGAGTTCATGGGCTATTACACGCCCGAGGAACCGAACGCCGTCTTCGAGGTCCTGGGGGTGACGTGCCGCAAGGACGCGATCTTTCACTCCATCCTGTGTGGGGCGCCCGAGGAGGTTCTGACCCTTGAGCTTTCCGTCGCCGCCAATGTTTACCAGCGCATCAGCGCCGTGCTGCCCGGCATCGTCGACGTCACCTGTCAGCCCTTCGTGCTGCACACCGTGGTCAAGATCAAGCAGCAATACGAGGGCCACGCGCGCCAGGTTCTGCTCGCGGTCCTGGGCTCGGAGCCGACCTGGGCCAAGATGTGCACGGTGGTCGACGAAGACGTCGATATCTACGACATGAACGACGTCATGTGGGCGGTGCTGACGCGGTCGCGCCCGGACCGCGACATGATCACCATCGAGGATACGCCGTCCTTTTATCGCGATCCCCACAAGGACCATTGGGGCCGCTTAGGCATCGACGCGACGGCGCCCTTCGACCGGCGCGATGATTTTGTCCGCAAGACGATTCCAGGCGTCGAGACGCTTGACCTCTCTCATTACGTCGACGCCGAATGAGAGAGCCGATGGCCATCATCCCATGGCGAGCGCCGCCTTGAGATCGTCCTCGCCGGGCGCGAACCAATAGGAGCCGGTGATGGCCTGCGAAAATTCGGTGATGCGGTCATGGACGCCGTCGCCCGAGACGCCGTACATGCGCCGAAGCTGGACGTCAAAACGTTCGATGTCACAGGCGAAGGCAAGAAAATAAAGACCGTGCCGGGCAACGGTGCCATAGGGAAAACTGCGCCGGAAGATTTTCATGGCGACGCCGTCCACCTTGGCGTCGGTGCGGCTGACGTGGGAATCGGGCGGCATGGCGTCGCCTTGCAACTCGACGCTTTCTGACTTGGTGCGCCCGATCACTCCCTCTTGGTCACCGACCGGCAGAGCGTTGAAGGCGCCCAAGTCGTGGACCCACTGCTGGGTGAGGACGAAGGCGCCGCCGGCACCCGCCGCGTCGGGAGGCACCAAGGCCGCGTCGCGCGCCGCTTCATCCCTGGGGTTGGCCGTGCCGTCGATGAAGCCGGTCAGGTCCCGGGAATCATGATAAACGAAGCCCGGCACGTCGAGGTCGAGACGACCAACCGAGGCCATAGATCGGTGAACGCTCAAAGCGGCATCGAAAACGTCGTCCATGGCAGGGCCGTGGATCCAGAACAAGACGTCGCGTTGGGTCGCCGGCGCCTCGGCCTTGCCGGGTTCTCCCATGCTTTCAAACGGGCGCAGGCCGGCGGGGACCCGGGCCGGCGTTAGTTCCTTCCACAGGGCGGGTCCAAAGGCAACGACGACGTTCAGGGATTGTGGCGCCTGGGTCAGGGCGCGCCGCGCCGCCGTGGCGAGGGCGCCGGGGTCGCTTGCCGGTAAGCGCGTGTATTCCAGGGCCCAGTGAAACCGGCTGCCTTCGACAAAGATGGCGTTTTGTGGCGAAACCACGGTCTTCCCCCTATCCACAATATGCGACCAGGTCGATTATCAAAAAATCGTCCTCGGACCGCAATGACCTGATCTCTTGGCGCGGTTGAAGTCTGGTTGCCGATCCCGCACAATTTGTTGTCCTAAGGAGCAAGAGGGGAGGGGATGCTGTCGCTTTCGTCGATATTTGGCGTCGATGAGGTGCCCGCCGTGGTCCAGGGGCCGGTGGCGGCCTTGCTCTATCTTTGCCTCTATCTGGCGTTCCTCAACCTGTTGCGCCACGTCAGGAACTGGCATGCCGTGCCGCCTGTTGAGAGTATTGGAGTGGCAATTTTGGGTGTCGCGCTCCTGTCCGTCGTCTCGCTCTCGCCCGGCGGCGCCGATCTTACCGCTGTTGCCGTTTGCGCCGTCTTTGTCGGCGGGATCTTGTTCACCATCGCCACCGCGTCCATAACACTTCTGGACTCTCCGCTGCGGCTCATAACCACCCTGGCCAAACATGCCGACCACATCGGGCTGTGGGTGTTGCCGGTCGCCGAGGGGGCCTGGTTCGTCGCCGCCAATCCTGGGTTGCGCGCCGTTCTGCTAAGCGCCATGGCGGTTGAGTTGGCATGGTGCCTGCGCCGCCGCCGCGCCGATCGCCGACGCCTCTTGCGGCCCCTCGATGGGTCCGACCTCGCGGTCATCGAGGGCCAGGCGGAAGGCGACATCAAGTCCTTTGCTCGCAAGCACAATGTCGGGGAATTGGTCATCGCCGGGGACACCGTGAGTTGGCTTGGGTGCACCAAGGAATCGGGGGCCTGCCCAGGCTATTTCTATACCTCACGCCTTGGCATCAACACGCCGTCGTGTTGCCGCGAACACCTGGGCGCGCTTTGTCTTCTCGTCGCCGATTGCCTGACCGAAATGGGGGTTGTCCATTGGATGGACGGTGGCACCTTGCTAGGCATCGTGCGCCAGGACGGCAACCTGTTGGCCTGGGATGACGACGTCGACATCGCGTTCACCCTCGACGGGGGGCATTCTTGGGACACGGTTGTCGCCGAACTTGGAAGGCGGCTGGCCGGCGCGGGCCTGTTGATGACGAGCACCCGTAAGGAGGGCGTGATCTGCGTCTTCAACGAATCGCCAAGAACGTGGCCGCTGGGGCTTGAGCGCAACCGCCTGCGTGGCGAGTTGCGCGTCGATTTGGTGCTTTACCGCTTGGCGGCCAGCAGGGGCCAAAGCGTGGTCGAACGGACGGGGCCGAAGGGTGACTTGGAACGCACTGAGAGCGGCGCCTACGGCCTGCCCGAGAACTTGGTGTTGCCGCCGGCGACAGATACCTTTCTTGGCAAGGAAATATCGGTGCCAAGGGATGCGGATGCCTATTTGCGCCGCCTCTACGGCGACTATGGAGAGATTCGCTATTCCTACATGGACGCAGGGGTGGCGGAGCGCCGCCGTAGGATCAATTCCGACGAGATTTAGCGCTTGAAATTTGCACCCTATTATTAGGGTCATAACTCATTAACTATTAGCTGATTCAATGCCTTGAAACAAATATGGAGGTTTCGAGGCATGCGCGG
>JASLLZ010000069.1 GCA_030746775.1 Rhodospirillales bacterium
CCAGACCATAAATATCTGGACGTCTATGAATCACATATTCAGTTCAATGTGAATCCTGAATGTCGATTGAACCTAGGGCGGACCGCGCAAGAGCGCCCGGACGGGGTATGAACCGGACCGAGACCTACGATGCCGCCGTCATCGGTGGCGGCGTGATGGGGTGCACGACGGCACTCCATCTGGCCCGCGGCGGCATGTGGGTGACGCTTATCGAACGCGCTGGCCTATGCGGTGAGGCGACGGGACGGTGCGGTGGAACCCTCAGCCTGATGTACGTCCCCGCCGTTCTCGTTCCCTATGCCATGCGCGGCAGGGACCTGTGGAAGGACGCCGCCCGATGGCTCGGCCGGGACATCGGATTCAACGACCGCCCGGGCCTCGACATTGCCTTCACGGAGACCGACGGCGAGGCGCTTGGCGCTGAAATGGGGTTGCGTGCCGCCGCCGGCGCGCCGATCGAAATCATCGGCGGAAACCGGGCGCGAGAGATCGAACCGGCACTGTCCAAAGATGTCACCGCCGCCGCCCATTGCGCGCAAGACGGCCATGCACTCTCCTATCTGAGCGGGGTCATCTTTCACCGCGCTCTCTCCGGGGCGGGGGTGGATGTCCGCGTCGGTACCGCCGTTCAAGGGGTCGAGGGCGGCGATCGGGGATTCGCGCTGCGCATTGGGAATGGGAGCTTGAGGGCGAGGCGCATCGTTCTTGCCGGCGGCGCTTGGATGCGCAGGATGATCGGCTGGTTCGGGCTCGACGTGCCCATCATCTGCAGGGTCACCCAGGAAACGATCAGCGAACGCATGCGGCCGATCGTCAAGTCCGGCATCAGGGTGTTTCGCGATATCTCCTTGAAGCAGGCAGCCAACGGCACCGTCCTCGTCGGCGGCGGCCGGGGCTCGCGCTGGGTCGAGGATGCGGACCGCCAAGATATCGAACTCGAACCCCTGGTCGTCAAGCGGGTGATGAGGGACGCATTGGACAGCGCGCGGAGGGCGGTGCCGGACCTTGCCGCGGCGCGTGCCGTCCGCATGTGGACGGGCATCGAGGGCATCGCGCCTGACAACATGCCGGTCATCGGGCCCCTGCCGGGGGCCGAAGGTATGTTCACCATCGGATGCCAGCGCAGTGGCTTCACGGCCGGACCCTTCATGGGCCGGTTGCTGGCCGATGCCCTTCTTGAGCGCCAACCTGAAATGCCGATCTTCCTGCCCGCCTTCGATCCGGCGCGGCTACTGACCATGGCCCCCGTCGACCGCGCGCGGGGCGTGCCTACCGTATAACTGGCCTCGACCGCCGGCGCCTGATATCAAGGGGGAACGCAACCGAGACGCACCTTTCGAAGAGGGGAGAGGATGCCCCGTTTTCGCCGCACGACACCTGCTCAGCCCCTGGTTCCCGTCACGATAGACGGCCGCGCCGAGGAGCTTCCCGAGGGCGAGGTCTTGGCGGCGGCCCTATTGGTCGGCGGCAAAGGGCGGTTTAGCGATTCGGTTTTGGCCGGCGAGCCGCGCGGACCCCTGTGCCTGATGGGAAGCTGCTTTCAGTGCGTCGCCGAGATCGACGGCACGCCCCAGGTGCGGACCTGCCGAACGGCGGTGCGCGCCGGCATGACGGTGGTTCTAAGTGCTCCGTCGAGTGGGTCGAAATGAACGCCGACGCGCCCGTCGTCATCATCGGTGCCGGGCCGGCCGGAGCCACCGCCGCCCTGGCCCTCGCCGAGGCCGGCATCTCAAGCGTGCTGCTGGACGACAATGGGGACGCCGGCGGCCAAGTGTGGCGGACCGGGGCGGCCGATCAGGGACCGCCTCTGGCTTATACGGACGCGCGCGGCGACGAACTGCGCCGCGACCTGGCGCGCCATGGCGACATCATCGATCACCGGACCGGCCACGAGGTGGTGGGTCTCTTTCCCGACCTTCGTCTGTGGGTCCTGGCGGGGGGCGAGACTGTCACGTCGCTGCACCCAAAAGCCGTCATCGTGGCGACCGGGGCGCTCGAGGTCTTCGCCCCGGTGCCCGGCTGGACCCGGCCGGGAGTCTATGGCCTGGGCGGCCTGCAAGCCCTGATGAAGACCTCGCGGGCGGTGCCCGACGGACCGGTGGTATTGGGCGGCGCCGGGCCGCTTTTGCGTTTGGTGGCGGCCCAGTTGGCGGCCCTTGGCGCCGAGATTTCGGCCGTCGTCGACGCTGCCCCGTGGCCCAGCCCCGGACAGGTCTGGCGCCTGGCGTCCCAGCCCGGGCTGCTGGCCAAGGGCGTCGCCTTCGAGTGGGGTCTCCTCAGGCGCGGCATTCCCATCCACCGGGGTTCAGCCATCGTCGAGATCGCCGGTGATGATGAGCCGGACTCGGTCTTGGTGGCGCCGGTTGACGAAACCTGGAAGCCCGTCGAAGGACCGCGGAGGCGCCTGGCGGCGCGGGTGGTTGGCCTGGGTTACGGGGTCCGCTCCAACGTCGAACTGACCCGCCTTGCCGGTTGCGAACATGTTTTCTCGGCACCGCGCGGCGGATGGCATGCAACCCGTGACCCCAATATGGAGACGACCGTCGAAAACCTGTTTCTGGCCGGCGACGGGGGCGGCATCGGCGGCGTCGAGGTGGCCTTGGCCGAGGGCGTCATCGCGGCATCGGCGGTGGCTCAACGCCTGGGTCGGGGGGATGGTCTGAAAACCAAGGCGGCCAAGGCGCGCCGCCGGCTGGTCGACTTGACGCGATTCCAGGATGCCCTGGCCGAATGGTCGGGCGTGCGGCCCGGCATCCTTGCCGGCTGCACCGAAGACACCATCGTTTGCCGCTGCGAGGACGTGAAGAGGGGCGAGATCGCCGCCGCCGTGGCCGCCGGCTATACCGACATCGGGCCGGTGAAGATGAACACCCGCGCCGGCATGGGCCTGTGCCAGGGCCGCACTTGCACGCCGGCGGTGCAAGCCATCATGGCGAGCGAAACCGGAACACCCCTGGCCGAAGTGGGCCTGCCGACGTCCCGCGCACCCCTGCGCCCGGTGCCCCTCGAGGCCCTGGCCCAACTTCCCCAGGACGAAGCGGCAGAGTAGGGCGGCAAGCGGATTTAAACCACAGAGGCACAGAGACACAGAGAAGGAAACGAAAAGGACTCCCGCGCGCTCGGCGCGCAATCCTTCTTCTCTTCTTCCTCTGTGTCTCTGTGCCTCTGTGGTTTATTCCGCCGCCGCGTCGCTGAGGAAGCCGTGGTCGCGCAAGGCTTGTTCGAGGCGGCGCAGATCCTCGCCCTCGGATAGGCGCAAGGGCGGGCGGGGATAGCCGCAGGGCCGGCCCAGGAGCCGCATGGCGTCCTTGAGGCTGGCCGGCGACGTGCTTGCCGATTCGAAGATGATCGTGCGCAGGGGATGAAGGCGGTGCTGTAACGGAATGCCGCGTTCGTAGTCGCGCGCCTTGGCCAAGTCGTAAAGCTCGACCCCTTCGCGGCCGCAAATCTGCTGCAGGCCATCGACATACCCCATGGCGCCCAGAAGGACGCCGGCAAAGCCCCAGATGCCCTGCGGCCCGATGAAGATGTTGATGCGGTCGCCGAAGCGCTGGATCATCTCCATCATGCGCTCGAAGATGTGGCAGCTGTCCTTGACGGCGCAGATGTTTGACACCTCGGCGGCCGCCTCAATGACGTCGGTGGTGAGGTCGACGCCGGCCCGTCCCGGAACGTTGTAGACCATGATCGGGATATCGACCGCATCGGTGATGCGCGCGTAATGGGCGATGGAATCGGCGGGCTTGGTCTTCATGAAATAGGGCGGTTCGATCATCACCCCGTCGGCGCCTTCGTCCCGGGCGTCCCTGGTCTGGCGGATGACGATGTCGGTATTGATGGCGCCGGTGCCGGCGATGACCGGGATGCGTCCGTTGACCTCTTCCATCGAGATGGCGATGATCCGCTTTCGTTCTTCCGGCGTCATCAGATGGGCCTCGGCGTTGTGGCCGCAGACGACGATGCCGTGCGATCCCTCGTCGACGGTCATGCGGATGTTCTCGCGCAGCAGCGCCTCGTCGATGTCGCCGTCCTTGGTGAACGGGGTGACGTTGGCCGGGAACGCGCCTTCCCAGGAAACCTTGCGCTTGGACATCCGCTTTCCTCCATTTCGGGACATATCCCAACGATAGTGACGCCCCCGATGAAAGACAAGCCGGGGCCGCTTCGTTGACGCTCTCGCATACCGTGCCTACCATCGGTGCGCATTGGTCAGGGGCGGGGAAAGATGGCGCAAGTCACCGGCGTTACCTACGACGCGGCGGTTATCGGCGGCGGCGTGCTCGGCTGCGCCACGGCGCTTCACCTGGCCCGGGGCGGCATGCGGGTCGTGCTTGTCGAGCGCGGCGCCCTTTGCGCCCAGGCCTCGGGGGTCAACGCGGGCACCCTTTCGATGCTTCACTTCCGGCGCCTCGAACTGGTTTCCTACGCACTGCGCGCCTGGGAGATGTGGAAGACGGCGCCCGAATGGCTGGGCGGCGGCATGGAGTTCGGCGCCCAGGGCGGCCTGGTGCTTGCCTTCAATGGGCGCGAGGCCGAACTGTTGGAGGCCAAGACGGCCGAGCTCAAGGCCGCCGGCTCGCCGGTCGGGGTGGTCGATACGGCGCGGGCGCGCCAAATCGAACCGGGCCTGGGCCCGGGCGTCGTCCTGGCCTCGCATTGCCCGATGGACGGACACGCCAACGCAAGCCTGAGCGGGCGTGTCTTTCGCGCCGCCCTGGTGGCGGCCGGGGTCGATCTCAGGGAGGGCCAGGAGGTGACGGCCCTCGACCCCGGATCGGGCGGGTTCGAGGTTCGCGCCACCGGCGGTATCGCCGTGGCGCGCCGCGTGGTGCTGGCCGGCGGCGTCTGGCTGGGGCGTATGGCGGCCTGGTTCGGCCTGAACGCCCCGGTCTCGTGCCGGGTCCAGCAAATGGCGGTGACCGAGCGCATGGCGCTGGTGATGGGCACCATCCTGGGCAACGTCAACGGCCGGCTGTCCCTCAAGCAGGTCGACAACGGAACCGTGCTCATCGGCGGCGGCTGGATCGGCAAGGGCGACCCCGACCGCGGCGGCAACGAAGTCATCTCGGCCAGCCTGGTCGGCAACATCCGTCTTGCCCGTTACGCCATTCCGGCCCTCGCCCGGGCCCGGGTGGTGCGCGTGTGGCTCGGCCTGCGTGACGTCTATCCCGACGACCGGCCGATCATCGGTCCCTTGCCGGGCATCGACGACGCCTACATCATCGGCTGCGGCATTTCGGGCTTCACCATCGGGCCTTACCTCGGCAAGCTCTTGGCCCAGCGCATCCTGGGCCAGGAGCCCGAGATGGCGCTGTTCGACCCGGCCCGGGTGGTGACGGCGCGTTGACACCCCCACGGGACCCGACGTTTACTGGGCCGGCCATGACACGCCGCCGCAAGAAGCCCGAAGAGTTGCGCAGCCACCGTTGGTACGGGGTTCCCGACCTGCGCGCCTTCGGCCACCGCTCGCGCACCGCCCAGATGGGTTTTGACCGCCGCGACTATGCCGGCAAGCCGGTGATCGCCATCGTCAATACCTGGAGCGACATCAATCCCTGTCACACCCATTTCCGCCAGCGCGCCGAAGAGGTCAAGCGCGGCGTCTGGCAGGCCGGCGGTTTCCCCGTCGAGTTGCCGGCTCAATCCCTGTCCGAGCCGATCCAGAAACCGACCACCATGATGTACCGCAACTTCCTGGCCATGGAGGCGGAGGAGCTGCTGCGCTCCCACCCCATCGATGGGGCGGTGTTGATGGGCGGCTGCGACAAGACCACGCCGGCGTTGATCATGGGGGCGCTCAGCATGGGCCTGCCCGCCATCTTCGTTCCCGCCGGGCCGATGCTGCGCGGCAACTGGCGGGGCGAGACCCTGGGCAGCGGCAGCGACATCTGGAAATACTGGGACCAGTTGCGCGCCGGCGCCATCGACCGCGAGGCCTTGAACGAGATCGAGGACGGCATCGCGCGTTCGCCGGGCCACTGCATGACCATGGGCACGGCATCGACCATGACGTCGGTCGCCGAGACTCTGGGTCTTACCCTGGCCGGCGCCGCCTCCATCCCGGCCGCCGATTCGAACCACGCGCGCATGGCGGCGAACAGTGGCCGGCGCATCGTTGATATGGTGTGGGAGGACCTGAAACCGGCCGACATCCTGACCCAGGCATCGTTCGAGAACGCCATCGCGGTGACCGCCGCGCTCGGCGGTTCGACCAACGCCGTCGTCCACATCGTCGCCATGGCCGGCCGCGCCGGCGTCGAGATCACCTTAGAGCGCTTCGACGAGATCGCAGCCTCGGTGCCGACCCTGGCCAACATCCGGCCGTCGGGCGCCTACTTGATGGAGGATTTTTATTACGCCGGCGGTCTCAGGGGGCTGCTCTCGCGGCTGGCGGGCACGCTGCACCTGGGCTGCCTGACGGTTGCCGGCACGACCCTTGCGGAGGCCGTGAACGGCGCCGAGGTCTACGACGACGACGTGATCCGGCCCTTGGACAACCCGGTCTATCCGGCCGGCGGCCTGGCCGTGCTGCGCGGCAACCTGTGTCCCGACGGCGCCGTCATCAAGCCGACCGCCGCCGATCCCAAATTCCTCGACCACACCGGCCCGGCGGTGGTCTTCGACGACTACAACGACATGGCGGCGCGCATCGACGACGACGCCCTGGACGTCGACGCCTCGTCGGTTCTGGTGCTGCGCAACGCCGGTCCCGAGGGCGGGCCCGGCATGCCCGAATGGGGCATGTTGCCGATCCCGAAGAAGCTCTTGAAGGCGGGCGTCAAGGACATGGTGCGTATTTCGGACGCGCGCATGAGCGGCACCAGCTATGGCACCTGCGTCCTGCACGTGGCGCCTGAATCCTTTATCGGCGGTCCCCTGGCCCTGGTCCGTGACGGCGATCCGATCCGCCTAGACGTCGCCGCCTGCCGATTGGAGCTATTGGTCGAGGATGCTGAACTGGCCCGGAGAAAGGCACAATGGGAGGCGCCCAAACCGCGTTTTGAGCGCGGCTACGGACGGCTCTTCACCCAGCACGTGACCCAGGCCGACCGGGGCTGTGACTTCGATTTCCTGGAAGCCGGACCGCCGACGCCGGACCCCGAAATTCACTGACGGTGAGTGAAGTGAAAAAGGACGTCTTGTTCATCTCGGCCGTCGATCCGACCATGCTGCCCAAGCTGGAAGCGGAGTTCACCGTGCACGAGCTGCCGGCGACGGGCCGCAAGGAATTCCTGGCCAACGTCGCCGGGCGCATCCGCTTCGTCGTGACCACCGGCGGCGGCGGCGCCGACGCGGCCCTCATCAATGCCCTGCCGAATTTGGAATTGATCGCCGTCGGCACCGCCGGCTACGAGGCCGTCGATCTGGCGGCGGCGGCCCAGCGCGGCATCGCCGTCACCCACACGCCCGACGTTACCGCCAACGACGTCGCCGACCTTGTCTTCGGGCTCTTGATCGCGGTGGCGCGGCGCATCACCGAGGCCGAGCGCTTCATTCGTGGCGGACAGTGGCGGGCCGGCGGCATGGATTTCGGCACCCGGGTGTCGGGCAAGCGGATGGGTATCGTCGGCCTGGGCGCCATCGGGCGGACGGTTGCCGAACGCGCGCAAGGCTTCGAGATCGAGATTGCCTACCACGGTCCGCGAAAGAAACCGGGCGTGTCCCATGCCTATCACGCCGACGTGGTCAGTCTGGCGCGGGAGGTGGATTTTCTGATCGTCAGTTGCCCGGGCGGCCGCGAGACGGAGGGCCTGATCGACCGCAAGGTCATGGAAGCCCTGGGCGCCGGGGGTATTTTGGTCAACGTCTCGCGCGGCTCCGTGGTCGACGAGGCGGCCCTCGTCGGGGCGTTGTCGGACGGCGCGCTGGGCGGCGCCGGGCTCGACGTGTTCGCCCATGAGCCGCGTGTGCCGGATGCGCTGATGGCGATGGAAAACGTCGTCCTGGCGCCCCACGTGGGCAGCGCCACGCCGGAGACGCGGGCCGCCATGTCGGACCTTGCCATCGCCAACATCCGCGCCCACCTGGCGGGCGAGGCCTTGTTGACGCCGGTGCCTTAGGCCCGCTTGCGTTCTTCCTCCGATTCCAAGATTCCGGCGTCGATCAGCACTTCGCGCATGATGGCGCGGCCCTCGGGCGTTACCGGCTTGACCGGGTCGCGTGGCCATCCGCTGGGCCGGCCCAGGATATCGAGCGCCGCCTTGATGCCGGCGGGGAAGGTGCCGGTGGCGTCGAAGCCGGGGCGCAGCTTGGTGATTTGAATCTGGATGGCGCGCGCCGTGTCCAGATCGCCGGTGGTCGCGGCGCGGAAGAACTTGGGCGACAGCGGCCCCAGGACCGACGTCGAGGAATCGACGTAGCCCACCGCGCCTTCGCTGAGCGCCGCCAGACCCGTCAATCCGATGTAGCCGCCGAGGACGTTGAGGCGGTCGCGACAGCGGCGGATGAACTGGGACAGCTGGTTCCAGTCCTTGGAGCTTTCCTTGAGCGCCACGATGGTGGGCTCGTCGGCCAGGCGGTCCATGAGGTCGACGCTCAACGCCACGCCGGTGCGCTTGGGATGATTGTAGACCATGATCGGCATGGCGCTCGCGGCGATGATCTCTTTGAAAAAGGCGTAGATGTCGTCCTGGGTCGGCATGATGTAGGGCGGCGCCGTGATCATCACGGCATCGCAGCCGGCGCGCTCGGCCAGACGCACCTTGTCGATCACGCGATTGGCGAAGATGTCGCCGCAACCGCCGATAACCGGCGCGCGGCCCGCCGTTTGGTCCACCGTGGCCTCGAAGATGGCCAGGCGCTCGTTATCGTCGAGCGCCCAGGTCTCGCCCGAGCAGCCGGCGACCAGGACGCCGTCGACCCCGTCTTCGAGCACGATGTCGTTGAGCCTGCGCAGGGCCGCGAGATCGAGCGAGCGGTCCTCCTTGAACGGGGTGGTCAGGGCGGGGATGACACCCTTCAGTTCAACCATTTTTTCCGTCTCCTCATCCTTGGCGCCGGGTGGCGCGGCGTGCGGCACGCATTATCCCACAGCGGGGGCGAGGGCGCCAGGGAGGGTCGGGGAAGGGGCGCGGCGGTTGGGAAACATTTTGTATTGCAATGGCGCTTTGGTAAGGTCGTCGAACGTCTGGCCAGGTTTCGTAATGGGGAAGAAGATGACACATGAAATGGTTGGGATTCTCGATGCCGACAAAATAACCCAACGGGAAATTCAACGAGTCGATCCCGAAGTCATTAGCGGGTTCGAGGAACTGAAGGATCTGGCGGGGATTGTCGCTCGCGCGCTCGACAATTTGGGCATTTGCGGAACGGTTCCCGCCACTTCCTTGCCGCCGCTGGCGCCCGGGTCGCGGGTCGTCGGCTCCGCCATAACCGTGCGCAGCATACCCGAGAGGGAAATTCCCTACCGCTACTGGGAACGGGGAGATCCGACCCTGTTGGGAGAGCGGGAGGCATTTTTCCTGGCCCAAGACGGAGATGTGATCGTCATCGACGGCAGCTCCGTCTACCCGGCGTCCAATCTCGGTTCCATGTCAGTTGCCCTGGCCGCCCGGCTGGGCGCGGCCGGTATCGTCGTTGACGGGACCGTTACCGGCGTCGAGCTCATCCGCACCGTTCCCATTCCCGTGTGGTCCAAGGGTGGAACGACGATAACCGGGCATCACAGGCTGGAGACCGCCGAGATCAATGGCCCGATCGGCATATGCGGCATTCGGGTCGAACCGGGAGACGTGGTGATCGGCGATGAATCGGGCGTGACCGTCGTCCCCCGGGAGAGGGCGAGCGAAGTGCTGGCGCTCTGTCAGAAAATGCGCGGGGCATTCACCAAGGTACGCGACATGATCGCCGAAGGGGCCGACCGTGAAGAGTTGCGCCAGGTGCTTGGCGCCCAGATGAAGGCCTACACCGACAAGTAGACCAGGCCCCGCCCACAAAGCCTGTGTTTACTCGGCGGCGTCGCGTACCGGGCCCTTCTGTTCCATGACGCCCGAGTGGCGGCACATGAGCTCGCAGAACCGTGCCAGGGCGCGCACCATCCAGCGTGTGTTGTCCTCGATGATATTGCCCTCTTCATCGGTCGTGCCTAGGCCGATCGACATCTTGATGTTGGCGTCATAGGCGACGCACGGGATGATGCCCATCGCCTTCATGCCGGCCTGGGGCAGGGAGGTGCCGGCGTACATGTCCTCGATCGAGAAGATGGGCCAGCCCATGCGGCCGTCCTTCCAGGTGTCTTGATAATTGATCTCGACTCCGCAGCTGCCATAGTCCTTGTCGATGCGAACGCCGTCCATCAGGCCCTGGTCGATGCGCGAGAACTCATCGACCACGATCTGGTGGAAGATGTCGCAGTTCTGGCGGAACTGATCGCCCCGTTCCAGGAGAATCCTGAGCGCGGCAACCAGGCCCAGGAGCGATTCCTTGCCCGGGTCCATCTGCACGAACATCGCCTTGCCGTGGGAGATGACGCCGCCGGCGCGAGGACCGGCGGTGCCGAGCGCGCGGGACAAGGGCGAGATGGCCGCCTCTTTTCCGATGGCCAGCCCGCAGGTCGTGGCGCCCGACGCCTTGTCCATGGAAAAGGTGATGATGTCGGCGCCGATCTTGCGGATGTCGGTGCACTGAAAGGGAATGGCGGCGGCATTGTCGATGACGTAGGGCACGTCGTATTCGTTGGCCAGCTTGGCGATCTCCTTTTGCAGGATCGGCACCCCTTCGCCGTCCGTGTCCTTGTATCCATAGGACGGGTTGGTGTAGCCGAGAGAGGTGAAGCCGGAAAGGGCGTTTTCGTGGCGCCGCGCCGTCTTGGCCATCCGTTGCGCCGTCGCCTTGGCGTCGACATGGGTGAGCAGGGCGCAGGGGTGATAGCGCAGGCCGTGGCTGTCGTAGCGGGCCCCATCCATGGGCACCAGGACGACGTCCAGGTTGTTGAGGCGCTTGCCCATTTGGCCGTACTCGCCGGCGGTGACGCCGCGGTCGGCGAAGATGTCCTTGTACTTGGGCGGGAAGGGTCGGCCATAGCCGGCCTGGTGATGGGCGTGACGCTCGTAAGGCGCCATGTAGCGGGTGCGGTAATTGTCGCCCCGCCCGGCCAGGGGCGGCGTGAACAGGTTGTCGCAGGCAGCCAACAACAGGCCCTCGCAGGTGCTCGCCGTCACCGCGTCGTAGTCATCGCCGTAATAGCTTTTGACCAGTTTGCGGACCTCGAAATCAAGGGTGCCTGAGTTGATGACCTTGCGGTTGCCGGCCTCGACGGCGTCCGAAATCTCCTTGCGCATCAATCCGTGGCATTCGGAAATCATGCCCGAAAGCCCGATCTTGCCCAACAGTTCGCTGGGCATGCCGATCTCCTTTGGGATCTTCTTGCCCTCTGCGAACAGCTTTTCCCTGGTTTCCGAGAGGTGGTTGTAAAGTTCGATCTTGGTGTTGAACCTGCCCATGATTTCCCCCTGGGGTCGGTGAAGTTGCGTTGCCCTACAGTATACCAACCGGCACCACAGTCCACCTTCTCCGCTTGGCGGTTTCGACGCGTGGACGGCGGCGGCCGGGCCGGGTATTGTAGGCCGGCAAAAAAGGGAACGGAGGGGGATATGCGTCTCGTGACATTCGAAGAAGCCCGGCGGTGCCGCGTCGGGGCCGTCATTTCCACCGGGCCCGGCCGGCGTGACCGCAAGGCGGTTGACCTGCAGGCCGCCGGGCGGGTCATGAAGCGGCGCACCGGCAAGGCCAACCGCCTGGTCGGCGTGGACGACATGATTGGCCTGTTGGGCACCGGCCATACCGGCATGGCCGATGCCAAGCGGGCCGTCCGCATGGTGGCGCGCGAGATCAGGGAGAACGGCGGGGAGATTCCGGCCCGGCTCGCCAAGGTCGCATTCGCGCGCTTCCGTCTCTGCGCCCCCATTCCCCGGCCGCCCAAGTTCGTTTGCGTCGGCATCAATTACATGGACCACGCCAAGGAGACCAAGACCCCCATTCCCGAGGTGCCGATCTTGTTCTCCAAGTTCCCGTCCAGCGTCATTGGGCCCCAGGACCGCATCGTCCTGCCCCGGGCCAGCAAAATGGTCGACTATGAAGGCGAGTTCACCTTCGTCATCGGCAAGAAGGGGCGCAACATACCCAAATCGAAGGCGATGAAGTACGTCGCCGGCTACACCGTGGTCAACGACGTCAGTGCCAGGGACTTCCAGAAACGGACCAGCCAGTGGCTGCCCGGCAAGACCTTCGATACCTTCGGCGTCATGGGGCCCGAGATCGTCACCGTCGACGAAGTGCCAAGGCCCGGCAAGATGTCGGTCAAGACCTGGGTCAATGACGAACTGAGGCAAAGCTCCAACACCGACCAACTGATCTTCGGCATCCGCGATTTGATCGCCGACATCTCGCGGATCTGGACCCTGGAGCCCGGCGACGTCATCGCCACCGGCACGCCGGGCGGCGTCGGCATGTACTCAAAACCGCCCAAGCTGTTGAAGGCGGGCGATTGGGTGCGTATCGAGATCGAAGGCGTCGGCGTGCTAAGAAACAAGGTGGTGGCCGAAAAGAAACAAACCCGGCGGAGGCGCAAGAAATAGCCGGAACCCTTTGAGAGAGGCGACACGGTGAGCGATAAGTGCGATATCCTGGTGACCGGCACCGGGGCCTTGGCCGAGCGGCTGATCTTCGACCTGGCGATCACCGCCGAAAAACCGGCAAGGGTGGCCGTGGCGGGGCGCAACGCGGCGCGCATGACGTGGCTGGCCACGGCGGGCAACGCGCGGGCCGCCCTGTTCGGTCATCCGGTCACCGTCTTCGCGCGGCCGGTGATTTGGGATTCGGCGGAAACCATCGCCGAGGTCATTGACGCCTGCCAGCCCGACGTGATCGTCCATGCCGCCACCGTTCAGTCGCCCAAGGACGTGCGCGGCAAGGACACGCCGTGGACGCAGTTGCTGCGCCAGGCCGGCGGCTTCGGCGCCACCGGCTTGTTACAAGTGCTGCTCAGCGCGCGGATCGCCCAGGCGATGCTCCTGGCCGGCAATTCCGGTGCCCTCATCAACGCCTGTTACCCCGACATTGTCAATCCGGTCCTGGCCGCCAAGGGCTTGGCGGTAACATGCGGCCTGGGCAACGTGGAAATCATTGCCGCCCTGTACGCCGGCGCCTTGGGATTGCGCCGGCCCGGGGCGCTCAGGGTGCTGGCCCATCATCATAACCTGCACTTGATGCGTTTCCCGGTGGCCGAACGCGGAACCGCGCCCCGGGTCTGGTTGGAGGGCGAGGAGCTTGACGACGTGCACAACCGTTTCGCCGCCATCACCCTGCCCACCGAACCCCTGGACGCGCTGGCCGGCGCCACCGGCGTCGATATGGTCCTGGCCCTTGCCGGTCACAAGAACCACGTCGGCCATGCCCCCGGTCCGAACGGTCTGCCGGGCGGCTATCCGATCGTCGTTGAGGACCGGGTTCTGTCCCTCGACCTGCCGGACGGTCTTGGCGCCGACGAGGCGGCAGCCTGGAACCGGGCCTTTGGCGAGCACGAGGGCCTGATACTGGGCGACGACGGCTGGGTCCGCTATTCGGCGGCGGCAAGGGCCGCCTTCGCGGCCCACGATTCCGCCATCGCCGAGGGTTTCCACATCGACGACATAGAGCCCGCCTCGGCCGCCATGCTGGCGTTGCGACGCAAACTCGAACAATAGAAGCATGAAGCCTGAAATCCTTCTCGTACTCGCACCGTCCAATCCGCCCGGCATCGTCGAGGCCCTGGAAGAGCACTTCGTGGTTCACCCGATTCCGATGAGCGACGGCATGGACCGCGTCGCGGCGCGCCTGGGCGGCGGCGTGCGGGGCCTTGTGACGACGACCCAGGCGGGCGCCGACGCGGCGCTCATCGACGCCTTGCCGAGGCTCGAGATCATTGTCTGCCCGGGGGCGCACGTCGATGCGATCGACCGCGCCGCCGCCGCCAGGCGCGGCATCGCGGTGACCAACGCACCCGGCATCTCGGCGCCCGACGTGGCCGACTTCGCCATCGCCCACCTCATGGCCGTGGCGCGCGAAATTGCCAAGGCAGACGATTTCGTGCGCGCCGGGCACTGGTTGTCGGGCGCCATGCCCTTCAGTACACGGGTGTCGGGCAAGACCTTGGGCATCGTCGGCATGGGCGAGATCGGGCGCATCGTCGCCCGGCGGGCCGAGGGGCTGGACATGACCGTCTGCTATCACGAACCGGAGCGGATGCCCGACGTTCCCTACCGTTATTTTGATGACCTGGTCGAATTGGCGCGACATGTAGACTTCCTTAGTCTGCACTGCCACGCCGGGCCCAAGACCCGCCATCTGGTTGACCGCGCCGTCCTTGAGGCCCTTGGCCCCCGGGGTATTTTGATCAACTTGGCGCGTGGTCTGGTGGTTGACGAAGAGGCGCTTATCGAGGCCTTGGAAACGGGCGCCATCGCCGGCGCCGGGCTCGACGTGTTTGAAAACGAGCCCCATGTGCCTGAGCGCCTGCGCGCCCTCACCAACGTTATCCTGTCGCCCCATAAGGCCGCCTTCACGGTCGAGACCAAGGCGGAAATGCTGGAACTGGCAATGGCCAACCTCAGGGCTCATTTCGCCGGTAAGCCCCTGATTTCGCCGCTACCCGCCGTGACGGCGGTCGGAGCCGCGCCATGAAACCCGAAATCCTGCTGGTCGAGGACATTTCAACCGCGCTTCCCGTCATGGAGCTTCTGGAGCCCCATTACACGGTCCACGTCCTGGCCGAGGACGACGGCCCGGGCGAAGTGCCCGCCGCCGTCGCCGGACGCATCCGCGCCCTGGTGACGACCACCAACAAAGGGGTCGACGGCGCCCTGATCGCGGCCCTGCCCAACCTGGAGATGATCGCCAATGCCGGGGCGCACCTGGACAGGATCGATCTGGCGGCGGCCGGTGTGCGCGGCATTCCCGTGACCTACACGCCGGGCATCTCGACGGCCGAGGTGGCCGACCTGGCCTTCGCCCTTTTGCTCAGCGCTGCCCGGCTGACCTGCGAGGGCGACCGCTATGTACGCGCCGGGCGCTGGCAAGAGGGCATGCTGCATTTCGGCAACCGGGTCAATCGCAAGCGGCTCGGCATCGTCGGCCTGGGCCGCATCGGCCGCGTCGTCGCCAAGCGCGCCGGGGGCTTCGCCATGGAGGTCCACTATCACGAGCCCAGGGAATTGACCGACGTCCCCTATCGGTACCACGCCGACCTGATCGAACTTGCCCGAGCGGTCGACTTCCTGGTCGTTACCTGCACCTCGGGTCCCGAGACAGACGGCTTGATCGACGGTCCGGTCCTCGAGGCGCTCGGCGGCGGCGGCGTTCTGGTCAACATGGCAAGACGCGCCGTTGACGAACCAGCCCTGATCGAGGCGCTGGAGAAGGGCGTCATCGCCGGCGCCGGTCTGGACACCTTCGCCCATGAGCCCCGCGTGCCGGACGTGCTTTGCGCCATGGAGAACGTCGTCCTGCAGGCCCACATGGGCACCAAGACGTGGGAAACCAAACGCGCCTTCGCCGCCCGCACGGCGGCCAACCTCGGCGCCCATTTCGCCGGCGCGCCGCTGCCCGATCCGGTGCCACGGGAGGGGCCCGAAAGATGACCTCCGAAAAACCGGACCTCTTGCTCATTCACACCTCCGCCCCCATGGTATTGCCGGGGTTGGAGGAACGTTTCGTCGTTCATCGGCCGCCCGAGGGAAGCGGCCCGGGAGGCGACCGCGACGCCTTCGTCGCCGGTATAGCGGATCGCGTCCGGGTCTTGATGGTGAGCACCTTCTTCGGCGCCGATGCCGATTTGATCAATGCCCTGCCCAACCTGGAGATCGTCATCAACGGCGGCGGTCATTACGACAGCACGGACGTGGAGGCGGTGCGCGCGCGCGGCCTGCCCATGACCTATACGCCGCGCCTCACCACCCAAGACGTGGCCGATCATGTCGTCTCGCTCCTTCTTCACGTGGCGCGACGCATGTGTGAGGGCGACCGGTTCGTGCGCGCCGGCGGCTGGCCGCACGGGCCCATGGGCTTCGGCACCCGGGTCCACGGCAAGCGGCTTGGCATTGTCGGTCTGGGCGACATTGGCCGGGCCGTGAGCCGCCGTGCCGAGGCCTTCGACCTTGAGGTTTGCTACAACGGGCCGCGGCGCAAGGACGACGTTTCGTATCGCTATTACGCCGATCTGATGGAAATGGCGGCGGCCGTCGATTTCATGGCGGTGACCTGCTGCACGGCGCCGGATACGCGCAACATCATCGATGGGCCCGTACTCCAAGCCCTTGGCGGCAAAGGGCTTCTGGTCAACGTGGCGCGGAAATGCATCGATCAGACGGCCCTCATCGCGGCCCTGGAAGACGGCATCATCGCCGGCGCCGGGCTCGACGTTTTTGAAAGCGAGCCCGATTTGCCAGCAGCCCTTCTCGCCATGGAGAAAGTGGTCCTGACCCCCCACATGGCGAGTTCCGCCATTGAGGCCAAGGAGGATCAGAGGGACTTGATTCTGGCCAATCTCGACGCCCATTTCGCCGGCCAGCCCCTGCCGACGCCGATCCCCTGAGGGAACGGGGCGGCGCGTATTGTCGTCGCCCCGGCCTTGCCGTATCGTGGCGCCGAATCCGTGAGGAAACGTAGACAATGAAAAATTCGCCATCCGGATCGGCCGACGGCCACGTGACCGTCGTTGGCGCCGGCATCGTGGGGACATGCTCGGCGCTTTACCTGCAGCGACAGGGTTTTGACGTGACCCTGGTCGACCGGGACGGCCCGGGCGAGGGGGCGTCGTCGGGCAACGCCGGCAGCCTGGGAGTGGCCTCCATCCCGCCGGGCTCGATGCCGGGGCTGATCTGGAAACTGCCCGGCATGATGACCGATCCCCTGACGCCGCTTGCCGTCGACAGGCTTTACATGCTGCGCTCCATGCCCTGGTTCATGCGTTTCATGTGGAACAGCCGGCGGGCCAAGGTGGAACGGATCGCCGATGCCCGGAACGCGCTTCTAAGCCGCATTTTCGAGGGATACCAGCCGCTGATCGACGATGCCGGCGCCGAGGACCTGATCGCCCATCAAGGCAAGCTTCACGTCTATGAGCGCGCCGACGGCCTTGCCCGGTCGGCCTATGCGCTTGAGATGCGCCGCCGGCGCGGCGTCGAGGTGCGGGAAATGAACGGCGACGAAGCGCGCGAGATGGAACCGGCGCTGTCGCCCATCATCAAGGGCGCGGCCTTTTTTCCCGGCGTTCATACGGTGCTCAACCCGCTGCGATTGGTGCAGGACTTCGCCGAGCATTTCGTGCGTCGCGGCGGCACGCTTCTGCGCGAGGCCGTTCGCGGATTCGAGATCGGCGCCGACGGACCCAGCCGCATGATCACCGACGCCGGCGGCCACGACGTGGACAAGGTGGTCATTGCCGCCGGCGCGTGGTCGAAAACGCTGGCCAAGCAAATGGGCTCAAACCCGCCCTTGGAGGCGGAGCGCGGCTACCACAACATGATCACCGACCCCGGGATCAAGATCGGCACCTCGATCACGTCGAACGAGCGCTACGTCGTTTTGACCCAAATGGAACACGGACTTCGGGTTTCGGGAATCGCCCAGTTCTCGGGCCTGCATTCCGAACCCGACTACGCATTGGCGGACCGGGTCTTGGAGAACGCCCGCGTCGTCGTGCCGAGCCTCGAGGGCAAGGTGGATTCAAAGTGGTCGGGGCCCAGGCCGTCCCTCCCCGATTCTCTCCCCATCATCGGCCCGTCGCCGCGTTATCCCAAGGTTTATTTCGCTTTCGGTCACGACCACGTGGGGCTGGCCGCGGGGGGCATTACCGGCAAGTTGATCGGCGAACTGGTTGCCGGGCGCCCAACCTCGGTCGACCTGACCCCCTATCGCGCTGACCGTTTTTAACGGAGAGTCCCATGAACGCCAGATGGACGGCGCGGCCGGAGGGGTCGAACTGGGGCGATTTCGGGGCCGACGATCAAATCGGGCGACTCAACCTCCTGACCCCCGAACGAGTACGCCGCGCCGTGGCCGAGGTGCGCGAGGGGATCGTCCTTTGCCTCTCGATGCCTCTCGATTATCCGGGCGGCAATTACCACGACCTGGGGCGCAAGCCACCCCGCCTTCATCCGGTCGTGCGCGGTGGGCGCGTCAAGTACGACGACCGCGGCAGCGAACGCCACCCGGATGCCTCCTGCGACGATTGGGTCGAACTCTATACCCAATACTCCACCCAGTGGGACGCGCTGTGCCATATCGGCTCGGCCTTCGACGCCGACGGGGACGGCGTCGCCGAGACGGTCTATTACAACGGCTATCGCGGCGGCGAGCACGTTGCCGCGCCGGCGGATGCCGAAGACGATTTCGCCGGCGCCCGGGCACTGGGCATCGAAAACATGGCCACGACCGGCGTCCAGGGGCGCGGCGTCATGGTCGACCTATTCGCCGCCTGCGGGCGGGAGCGCACCATCGTCGGCTACGACGCCCTGATGCGTATCATGGAGTCAGGCGGCGTCACGGTCGAAGAGGGCGACATGCTGTGCCTGCATACCGGCCAGGCCGGCGCCATCTTGGAGATGAACAAGAAGCCCGACCATGCGACCCTGGAGGACGCCTTTTCCCATCTCGACGGCTGCGATGAAAGTCTGCTGCGCTGGATCGACGACAGCGGCTTGGTGGCGATCGCCGCCGACAACTTTTCCGTCGAGGCGGTGCCGCCCAGGACCGCCGTCGAAGGCCGTGCCTATGAGGGCTTGCACGAACTTTGCATCTTCAAGCTCGGTATACATCTGGGCGAGCTGTGGCACCTTGGCCCGCTCAACGCCTGGCTCAAGGAACACGGCCGCACCCGTTTCCTGCTCACCGCCCCGCCCCTGCGCCTGCCTGGCGCGGCGGGCTCGCCCGTTACCCCGGTCGCCACGGTATGAGCCGGCCCTTCGAAGGTCTGCGCGTAATCGACCTGACCCACGTTCTGGCGGGTCCCTTCTGCGCCTACCAGTTGGCGGTGCTGGGCGCCGAGACCATCAAGGTAGAGCCGCCGGAAGAGCCCGACCAGGCGCGCGAGGGGGGGTCGGACCGGGACATGAACGAAGGCCGCATGGGCACCCTTTACATGGCCCAGGGGGCGAACAAGCGCTCCATCACCCTTGATCTCAAGCAAGACGAAGGGCGGGAGGTACTGAAGCGCCTGGTGGCCGGCGCCGACGTGTTGGTCGAAAACTACCGCTCGGGTGCATTGGCGGCGCTCGGTCTTGGCTACGAGGAGATGAGCGCCCTCAACCCGACACTCATTTATTGTTCCATGACCGGCTACGGCCAGGACGGTCCCAAGGGCCGGCACACGGCCTATGACCAGGTCATCCAGGCGGCTTCGGGCCTAATGAGCGTTTCGGGCACCGCCGAGGTTACGCCTCTTATGGTCGGGGCGCCGGTGGTCGATTACGCGTCGGGCACCATGGCGGCCTTCGCCGTCGCCAGCGCGCTTTACCAACGCGCCCAGACGGGACACGGCCAATACATCGATTTTTCCATGCTCGATACGGCGCTGATCCTGATGGCGTCCAGCGTCACGGCGTTCCTTCATGACGGCGCCCTGCCCAGTCCCAGCGGCAACAAGAAATCCTACGCCGGCAACAGTTGTTACGAGACCGCCGACGGTCTTGTCATGTTGGGCGCCTTCAACCGGCGCCAGCACGAACGTATGTGGCGGGCCCTGGACCGTCCCGATCTGGCCGAACTTTCAAGCTGGGACGCGATGGCGGCCAACCGGGAGATGTTGTCGGACGAACTCGCGTCCATCCTGGCGACGCGCCCGGCGGCGCAGTGGGAGACGTTCTTCAACGATCACGCGGTCCCCGCCGCCCGCGTGCGCACCCTGGCCGAGGCCCTGGATATCGACCAGCTAGACCACCGCGACAATCTGCTGCACACCTTCGAGGACGCCCCCGGCGTCGACGGGCCGATGACCGTGCCCGTTGCCGCCTTCCGCTACGCCCACGGCGGGCCCCGCGCCGACAGCCCACCGCCCGCCATGGGCGCCGATACCGACGCGGTGCTGGGCGAGGCGGGTTACGGGGCGAATGAGATCGCCGCGCTGCGCGCCGCCGGCGTGATCTGATGGGTGAGGGGAGGGAACGGAAATGAATGACCATACGATCGGCGCCGAGGCGCGGCCCTTCGAGGGCATCAAGGTCATCGACCTGACCCACGTGCTGGCGGGGCCTTTTTGCGCCTATCAAATGGCCGTGCTGGGCGCCGACGTGATCAAGGTGGAACCGCCCGGCGCGCCCGACCAGGTGCGCCAGAGCGGTACCGATAGGGCGCTCAACAGGGCCGGGATGGGAACCAATTTTTTGGGCCAGGCCGCCAACAAGCGTTCCATGGCCTTGGACCTGAAAACGCAACGGGGGCGCGAGGTTCTGCGCCGCATGGTGGCCGGCGCCGACGTTCTGTTAGAGAACTATCGCTCCGGCGCCATGGCGGGGCTCGGTCTCGGCTATGAGGAGATGAAGGCGGTCAACCCGTCGCTCATATATTGCTCGATGACCGGTTACGGCCAGGACGGTCCGATGGGCGAATACACCGCCTATGACGGGGCCATCCAGGCGGCTTCCGGGCTGATGAGCGTCTCCGGTACGCCGGAGGTAACGCCGCTCAAGGTCGGGGCGCCGGTGGTCGACTACGCATCCGGCACCATGGCCGCCTTTGCGGTCGCCAGCGCGCTTTTCCAGCGTTCCCGTTCGGGGCTTGGCCAGCATATCGATGTCTCCATGCTCGACACATCGCTGCTCTTGCTGACCTCGACGGTGACGGCCTATCTCTACGGCGGTAAGCTTTTGTCGGTGCCGCGCGGCAACGATCTGCCCAGCGCCAACGGGTGCTGTTACCAGACCAAGGACGGCCTTCTCATGCTGGCCGCCAACAATCCTCGCCAGCACGAACGCCTGTGGGCGGCGCTCGGCCATCCCGATCTGGCGGCCCAGTCGGGCTATGAGGAATGGGAAGGCAACGAAGACACCATGAAGGCGGAGTTGAAGCGCGTCTTCCTGACCCGCACGGCCGACGAATGGGAGGAATACCTTAACGGCATCGGCGTGCCGGCGGCGCGGGTGCGCACCCTCCCCGAGACTCTGGATCTTGACCAAGTCGATCATCGCGGCGCTCTTTTTCAGCGTTTCGAGGAGGTTCCCGGCGCCGACCAGCCGGTGACCGTGCCGGTGGCGGCCTTCAGCTATGCCCACGGCGGACCCCGCGCCGATACGCCGCCGCCCGCGATGGGCGCTCACACCGACGACGTGCTGGGTGAACTGGGCTACGGTTCGGACGAAATCGCCGCCTTGCGCCGCGCCGGCATAATCTAGTGGATAGTCGCTAACGAAAGATTCCCATACGGTTTGATCCGTGCGATTCTACAGCCATGAGATCGAACATA
>JASLLZ010000006.1 GCA_030746775.1 Rhodospirillales bacterium
TCCAGCCCGCATCTTGAATCACAAATCCACCTTCTTGGGAATCCCCTAAGATTCTAAATGGTCAGAAAGTGCTCTAGACTAGGAGGGGCAGCGGGGTAAGTAGGCTATCAACTCACGGAGGACAACGATGGAAAAGCCGAGCAAACAGCACTGGTACTTTGGCGTGCTGTGCGAGAAATGCGGCGGCTTGTTTGTGTTGTGGACCAACCGCAGCCGTGGGAAGGCTCATATTGGCGGGAAAAAGCTCGGGCTCATTGAGGGTATTTGCCGCAACAGCAAGTGTCGGCATGTGGGGCAATACCCCAATCAATCAATTCGACGTTTCGAAGGGCGTGCGGAGGTTTGATCGGTTTGAACACGTCACCATCCCACGTTCCAGACTGCGGCGCATTGAGCCAGGTAATATATTTGGCTTCCGGCGTTTGGGGTTTCGGTCACGTATTGAGCGCCCGCTTGAGCGCTTCGTCGTGGCGCTTGGCCGTTTCTTTGTCGGTTAGTTCGTCTCTACATCTCTCATCCATCGGAGAATCCTACTATGCCTCGTAGACCGATCAGCCTGGATCATATCCCGCCTAAAGATCATGAAGGAATCGGGCTTGTCGCAAACGCATGGGCACACCTGGGGGGCGCAGTCGAACGTATCGTTTGGCGATTAGCGCGGCTTAACGACAATAAGGGTGCCGCCATCACTACACACATGGGTATCAAGAGTCGTTTGGATGCTGCTTGTACGCTGGTCAATCTTGAATTTCCAAACTCTCCACAAGCCAAGCGTTTGATGAGCCTTCACGGCTATATCCTTGGCGAGGAAATGTACGGCACACGAAATGAAATCCTACACTCTCGTACTCTTCATATCGGCATTTTTGGGCCCCAAACCATTCGCCCGATTACCAAAGCTCGGCGGCGCCTCAAGAAACAAGCCAAACCTGTGATCCCAACAGAATATCAAGAGGCGGCGGATAGGTTCTTGGCTACAGCCACAGAGGTTCGTGAAATACTTTCTGCGCTGCTCTCAATGATTAATCAGCAGGATAGCGCACCGCCTCCATAAGTTGGCTGTTTCTGACCACTGACGCTTTGCTCAACGGTGATGGGCACAATTTAGAACACTACGCCCCTATTTAGGTCAGCCCTCGCCGTCGCCGGGCTTTGCATCGGGGATGAAAATCGGGGTAAAAGGGCCGGGTATAATGGCTTGAGTCCACGGACTCTTTTGGGAACGCGATGAAACAGGTGATCCAAAGCACGCGCACCGGCAAGCTCGGTTTGCGCGATGTCCCGGCGCCCACCGTCAGGGCCGGCCATCTTGTCGTCCACACCCGGGCGTCGCTGATTTCCGCCGGCACCGAACGCCTGGTCGTCGACTTCGCCAAGAAAAGCCTGCCCGCCAAGGCCCGGGCGCGGCCCGATCTGGTCAAGAAGGTCATGACCAAGGCGAGGCGCGACGGCGCCGCCGCCACCATGCAGGCCGTCCTGGCCCGCCTCGACGAGCCGCTGCCGCTGGGCTATTCCGCCGCCGGTGACGTGGTCGCCGTCGGCGCCGGCCTGGAGGGCCGCTTCCGGGTCTCGGACCGCATCGCCATGGCGGGGGCAGGCCTTGCCAACCATGCCGAGCTTAACGTGGTGCCCGGCGCCCTGGCCGCCAAGGTGCCCGATGGCGTTGCGGACGAAGAGGCCTGTTTCGCTACTCTCGCCGCCATTGCCCTGCACGGTGTGAGGAACCTGGGCCTCGGCCTGGGCGACGTGGCGGCGGTCATCGGCGCCGGTCTGGTCGGCCAGTTGGCGCTCCAACTTCTGGTCCTGGCGGGGGCGCGGGTCGTGGTGCTGGATACCGACCCCAAGCGCCTGCAACTGGCCCAGGGCCTGGGCGCCGAGGCCACGTTCGATCCCACCGAGGTGGGCCTGCCCGACGCCATCCGGGCGCTGACCGGCGGGCGCGGCTGCGACGGCATCCTGATCGCGGCGGCGACCGAATCCAGCCAGCCCTTCGCCACCGCCGCCACCGTCGCCCGCGACCGCGCCCGGGTTGCCATGGTGGGCCTGACCGGCACCGCCTTTCCGTACCGCGAGTTCATGCAAAAAGAGCTTTCCGTGGTCGTCTCGCGCTCTTACGGGCCGGGGCGCTACGACGACGACTTCGAGGGCCGGGGCGTCAAGTACCCGCCCGGCTTCGTGCGCTGGACCGAAAGCGAGAACCTGGCCGAAAGCCTGCGCCTGATGGCGCCGACACAATTCCGCCGCCTCGACGTCGGCGCCTTGATCAGCCACCGCTTTGCCATTGACGACGCCGAGGCCGCCTACGCCCTGGTGCTGGGCGAAAATGAGACGCGCATGGGTGTCGTGCTGACCTATCCCGAGGCGACCGGCGAGACCCCTCCGCCGGCCTTTGCCGAACCCCGCGTTGCCAAGGGCCGGTGTGTCCTGGGTGTCATCGGCGCCGGCAACTTCGCCCGCGCCGTCCTGCTGCCGCAATTGAAAAAGCTAAAGGGCGTCGAGCTCAACACCTTGGTCGCCAGGCGCGGTGCCCAGGCCCAAGACAGCGGTCAGACCTTCGGCTTCGCTCATGCGTCGAGCGACGAGGCGGCGGTTCTGGACAACCCAGCCGTCAACGCCGTCGTCGTCGCCACCCGCCACGACAGCCACGCCGAGCTGACGGCACGGGCGCTGGCCGCCGGCAAATCGGTGCTGGTCGAAAAACCCCTCGGCCTCGACCGCGGACAGATCGAACAGGTTGAGGCGGCGCGCTACGCCGCCGACGGCTTCTTTCAGGTCGGATTCAACCGCCGATTCGCGCCTTTGGCCGTCAAGCTCCGCCAACGGCTCGATGAGGCGGTCGGACCCAAGTTCGTGCTTCTGCGCGTCAACGCCGGCGCCGTCGCCGCCTCGAGTTGGCTCCACGATCCGGACGAGGGCGGCGGGCGCGTCCTGGGCGAGGTCTGCCATTTCGTCGATCTGGCGCGCTTTTTGATCGGGGCCCAGATCGTTTCGGTCCAGGCCGACTCAGCGGCCGTGATCGACGGCACATGCGACGACGTCAGCGTCGGTTTGCGCTTTGCCGACGGCAGCCTTGCCACCATCGCCTACACCGCCCTGGGTGACACCGCGTCGAGCAAGGAACGCATAGAAGCCTACGCCGGCGGCTGGGTGGCGACGGTTGAAGACTTCCGCTCTTTGACCATTGTCGAGGCTGGCAAGGAGGCCAAGGAAGGCGTTCGCGGCCCCGACAAGGGCTTCCGGGCGGCGCTCGGCGCCTTTGCGGATGCGGTGGCGGCGGGCGGACCGGCGCCGGTGGACGAGGCGGAACTGATCGAGACCAGCCTTGCCACCATCGCCATCTTGGAATCCCTGCAACAGGGCCGGCGGATCGATCTCCCGGGGTCCTAAACACCGATCCAGGGTATAAGAAGGACGCGCCACGCAGAACGGATAGACGCGATGGACATCAAGGCCTTTTTCACATCCGAGTTGGATCAGCACCGGGCCGTGCTGGCGGCCACTGAGGGCGCCCTGGAAGAGCCCTTCCGGCGCCTCGTCGAGGCCTGCCTCGCGGCGGTGCGGGGCGGCAATGCCATCGCGTTTTTCGGCAACGGCGGCAGCGCCGCCGACGCCCAGCACCTGGCCACCGAATTGACCGTGCGCTACAAGCGCGACCGGACGCCGATCGCCGCCCTCGCCTTGACCACCGATTCCTCGTCTCTGACCGCGATCGGCAACGATTATGGATTCGACGACCTGTTCGCCCGCCAGGTCGAGGCCCTGGTCCGGCCCTCCGACGTGGTCATTGCTATCTCGACCTCGGGCAACAGCGAGAACGTCATCCGCGGTCTGGCGGCGGCGCGCGCCAAGGGCGCGGTCGGGGCCGGCCTGACAGGGCGCGGCGGCGGGCGCATGGTGGGCATGGCCGACCCCCTGTTGATCGTGCCGTCGGACGACACGGCGCGCATCCAGGAAATGCATATCACCCTGGGCCACATGCTGTGCGGCGCCCTGGAAGAGGAGATCTCGGCGTCATGAACGATCCCGCCGCCCTCATCGCCCTCGCCCAAGGCCTGGGCGCGGCCAAGGTGCTGTGCGTCGGCGACGTGGTCCTCGACCATTACCGCCACGGCGTCGTCGAACGGATCTCGCCCGAGGCCCCGATTCCGGTGCTCAGCGTCGAGCGCGAGGACGCCATGCTGGGCGGCGCCGGCAACGTCATGCGCAACCTGGCGTCGCTGGGCGCCCAGGTGCGCTGCGTGAGCGTGGTCGGCGAAGATGCGCCGGGCACCGCGATCGGGCGTCTGCTGCGCGATATCGGGGTCTCGACGCGCCACCTGATCAAGGACGGCGGACGGCGCACCTCGACCAAGGCGCGCTATCTCGCCGCCGGCCAGCAAATGCTGCGCGCCGATTTCGAGACCGTCGCCCCCCTGGCGCCCGCCATTCGTCAACGCCTTTTGGATGCCGCCGCCAAGGCCATGCGGAGGTGTTCGGTGGTCGTGCTGTCGGATTACGGCAAGGGCACCTTGGCCGACGGCGTCGCCGGCGAACTGATTGCCCTGGCCCGCGATGCCGGAAAGGCGGTGATCGTCGATCCCAAGGGCAATGATTTCGCCCGCTACCGGGGCGCCACCCTGCTTACCCCCAACCGCCGCGAATTGGGCGAGGCGACCCGGATGGCGACCGAAAGCGAAGAAGACATCGTCGCCGCCGCCCGCCATTTGGTTGACGCGGCGGGCGTCGAGGCGGTGCTGGCGACGCGCGGCGCCGACGGCATGACCCTGGTCGCCGCCGACGGCGGGACCGCGCACTTCGAAGCGCGGGCGCGCGAGGTGTTCGACGTCTCGGGGGCCGGCGACACCGTGGTCGCCGCCGTTGCCGCGGCGCTCGGCGCCGGCGCTGACGTCGGGCCGGCGGCGGCGCTGGCCAACGTCGCCGCCGGCATCGTCGTCGGCAAGGTGGGCACGGCGGCGGTCGGCGCCGAGGAAGTGGTCGGCGCCCTCCACCATCAAGACCTGGAGGCCGCCGAGGCCAAGGTCCTGGGCCGCCAGACCGCCTTGGCGCGGATCGACAAATGGCGCGGCAAGGGCCTCAGGATCGGCTTTACCAACGGCTGTTTCGATCTCCTCCACCCAGGTCACGTGGCGCTTCTGGCCCAGGCCAAGGCGGCCTGCGACCGGCTTGTCCTGGGCCTCAACTCCGATGCCTCGGTGACCCGCCTCAAGGGCGCCACCCGGCCCTTGCAGAGCGAGGCGGCGCGGGCCACGGTGCTGGCGTCGCTGGCCTCGGTCGATCTGGTCGTCATCTACTCCGACGACACGCCCTTGCAATTGATTGCCGAAATCCGCCCCGACGTCCTGGTCAAGGGCGCCGACTGGGCGCTTGAAGACGTGGTCGGGGCCAAGGAGGTACGGGCGGCCGGCGGACGGGTTCTCCTGGTCGAGCTGGAACCCGGCCACAGCACCACGGCCACCATCGCGCGCATGGGTAAGTAAGAGACCAGGCGCCCCTTGAGTCTTGTTCAGGCCCACCTGCTTTACGCCCTCGCCTGGCTTGCTTTCGGCGTCGTCCACTCAGGCCTTGCCGCATCGACACTCAAGGACCTTTTCACCGGCGCCCCCCGTGCCGCTTGGCGGCTTGCCTATAACGTCGTCGCGGCGGCCCAGCTCGGCGCTGTGTGGCTGGTCGGCGGCTATGTCTTCGCCGACGCCCCCGCCTACACGTTGGAGCCCTGGGCGGCGGCGGTCCTCGGCGCAGCCAACGTCGCCGGCTGGGTGCTCTTTGTCTTCGCCTTGCGGGGCTACGACCTGGGGCGCCTGGCGGGCACGCGCCAGCTTCGCAACCATCGGCGCGGCATCGTCGAGGCCGAGGACGAACCCCTGCGCCGCGCCGGCCTGAACGGTTTCGTGCGCCATCCGCTTTACGCCGCCGCATTGCTGATTTTATGGGGGCGGATCGGCGACCCCTTCGATCTCGCCACGGCGATTTGGGGTTCGCTCTACATCCTTATCGGAACGTTTTTCGAGGAACGCCGACTCGCCCGCCTCTACGGCGCCGACTACGTCGCCTACCGCCGACGCGTCCCCGCCTTCGTGCCGTGGAAAGGCCGCGCCGATTAAGTCAGTGGGAATGAACCACAGAGGCACAGAGGCACAGAGAAGGACTCCCGCGCGCTCCGCGCGCAAGTATTCCTTCTTTCTTCCTCTGTGCCTCTGTGCCTCTGTGGTGAGATTGATCTTGGGACGCCAATCGTTCAGCCGTCGCCGCCGAAGCGGGCGACGAGGCTTTCCCAGAAGCCCTGCTCGACGGCCGGGGTGCTGCCCTGGCCGTTGAGCGGACGCGCCGCCAGGCCCTTGTGGGCCGCCTTCATGACGTCGCGCCACAGGCGCGCCGGCAGGCCGCCGCCGGTGACTCCCTTCATCGGCCGTCCGTCGTCGTTGCCCAGCCACACGCCGGTGACGAACTGAGCCGTGTAGCCCATGAACCAGGCATCGCGGAAGTCCTGGCTGGTTCCGGTCTTGCCGGCGGCCGGGCGGGCAAGCGCCGCGGCGCGCCCGGTGCCGTCGCTGACGACGGCCGCCAACATGGCGGTCATGGCCGCCGCGTGGCCCGCTTCCATGACCCGTCCGGGGCCCGAGCCGGCGCGCCGGTAAACGACGCGCCCGGCGCCGTCGCGGATTGCGGCGATACCGTGCGGCCACACCCCGATGCCGCCGTTGGCGAAGGCCGCGTAAGCCCCGGCAAGCTCGATCAGGCTGACTTCGGCGGCGCCGAGCGCCAGGCTGGGCGAGGCGGGCAGCGGCGTCGACAGCCCCAGGCGCCGGGCCGCCCGGACGACGCGTTGGCGACCGGCCTGTTCGGCCACCGTGACGGCGACGGTGTTGATCGACTGGGCGAGGGCATCCCGCAAGCTCATGTCACCCCGGAATCGGCCGTCGAAATTGCGCGGCCGCCAGTCGCCCACCGCCACCGGGCCGTCGACCAGGCGCGAGGTCGGTGACAGCCCCGATTCGAGGCCGGCCAGGTAGACCAGGGGCTTGAAGGCGGAGCCGGGCTGGCGCAGGGCCTGGGTGGCGCGGTTGAACTGGCTGGCGCCATAGTTCCGCCCGCCGACCATGGCGCGCACCGCGCCGTCGGGGGCCAGCACGACGACGGCGGCCTGGGACACACCGGCCTTGGCGCCGGGCCCGGCCAGGAGCGCCGCCACCAGGGCCTCGACGCCGCCTTGCAGGCCGAGATCGAGGGTCGTGCGGACGCTCAGATCACGGTCGCCGGGCGAGACATAGCTTGCGACCTGGCCCATGACCCAGTCGGCGAAGTGGCGCCCGGTTCGTCCCGTCCTGGCCCTGGCGCCGCGCCGATCGCCCTTGGCCCGGCGCGCCTCGTCGTCCGTGATGGCGCCGGCGTCGACCATGTTGGCCAGGACCTGGGCCGTGCGCCGGGCCGCCCGGTCGGGATGGCGCGCCGGGTTGTAGCGCGACGGCGCCTTCAAGAGACCGGCCAGCATGGCCGCCTGGTAAAGCGACAGGCGGCGCGCCGGGCGTGCGAAATAGCGCTTGGCCGCGGCCTCGACGCCGAAGACGCCGGCGCCCAGATAGACCCGGTTCAGATAGACCGTCAGGATCTGGTCCTTGGAAAACTTGTTTTCCAGCCATAGCGCTAGAAGCACTTCCTGGACCTTGCGCTTGAGCGTGCGCTCGGGCGTCAGGAACAGATTCTTAGCAACCTGCTGGGTAATCGTGCTGGCGCCCTGGACGATGCGCCCGGCCCTCAGGTTGGCCGCCACCGCCCGCATCAGGCCAATGGGATCGATGCCGAAGTGGCGGTAGAAGCGGCGGTCCTCGGTGGCAAGCACGGCCTGGACGAGGGCGCCGGGCAAGCCATCGAGGCGCGCCACCGGTCCATGGATATCGCCAAACGCGGCCAGCGGCGCGCCCGAGTTGGCAACCAGCCTGACCGAGGGCTGACGCGTCGCCGCCAGGGCCTTGTCGACATCGGGCAGGTCGGTGGCGTACCAGGCGACCAGCCCCGCGACGGCGACCACGACCCAAACCGCCGCCGTGGCGCCCCACCGGATCAGCGTCATCCCCCAGCGCCGCCGCGGCCGGGGCGTCTTTCGCTTAACCGGCGCGGGTGCGCGTTTTTTTCTCGCCATGGGCCAATTCTTGGCCCGCCGACGGTTAGGATTGGGTTAATGAATTTAGAGCGGCGCCGGCCAGCATCCCCGCCAGGCCACCCCTAGGTTACAATGCCATGGGTGGCCGGGCGGGGGTGCGGGCCGGCGCCGACAAATTGAAGTCGCTCTACGGCGTTCGGCACTCGAGCAGGGCGTGCAACCCCTGGGGTTCGATGGTGCAGCCCTTGAGGTTGCAGCGCCACACTTCGGTGCCGCTGAGGCTGGCATCGGTCAGGTCGGTGTCGCGCAAGTCGGCCTCGCTCAGGTCGGTCTGGTCGAGGAGCGCGCCTTTCAGACTGGCGCCGAGCAGAACGGCTTCGCTGAGGTCGGCGTGGCGCAGGTCGGCCCGCGACAGGTCGGCGCCGGTCAGGTCGGCGCCGCGCATGTCGGCGTTGCGCAGGTCGGCGCCGCGCATGTCGGCTTGGCGCAGGTCGGCGCCGCTCAGGACCGCCCGGCCGCCCTTGTCCCCGCCACCCCGCATCCAGGCGGCATGGTCGTCAAGGACACGCTTCAGTGATGTGCCATCCATGGCTTTTCCCATATGTATTTTGGTCCCGGCCCGCGCCCCCGTGCGGCCAACATGTATTTCGGCGCCGGCCCGCGCCAAATACTTCATCACACGTCCAGGTTGGCTACCTTGAGGGCGTTGGACTGGATGAAGTCGCGCCTGGGCTCGACGATGTCGCCCATCAGGGTGGAGAATACGTCCTCGGCGTCGTCGGCGTGGCTGATCCGGACCTGCAAGAGCGACCGCGCGTCCTTGTCGAGGGTCGTTTCCCACAGTTGCTCGGGATTCATCTCGCCAAGGCCCTTGTAGCGCTGGATGGCCACCCCCTTGCGGCCCAGTTCCATCACCGTTTCGACCAGCGATACCGGTCCGGTAATCGGGTGCTCGGCGTCCTTGGCCGTGAGCAGGCCGTGGCGGGCGTAGATCTTCTGCAGGCGGCCCGCCAGTTCGTCCAGGCGCCGGGCGTCGGTGCTGCGGATCAGTGCCCCGTCGATGACGTGGCGTTCGCTCACCCCGCGCAGCGTGCGTTCGAAGGCGAGTCCGCCGTCATCCAGCGCCGATCCTTGCCAGCCCCGCTCGAGCGGCGGTTCCAGGGCGTCCAGGCGCTTGGCGATATAGGCGGCGGCTTCCCGCGCCTGGTCGGGTTCCGACAGGATGCGCGGCGACAGGGCGCCCAGGATGGCGGCCTGTTCGACCACGGCCATGAGGGCGTGCCGGCCGAGGCGGCCGAGCAGGGATTTGACCAAGCGCGCCTCCTCGACCAGGGCCGCGAGGTCGGCGCCGGCGATCTGGTCACCGTCATGGGCCACGAACACCGTGCCTTCGTCGACGGCGGCGCCGAACAGATAGTCCTCGAGCGACCGGTCGTCCTTGAGATAGATCTCCGACGATCCGCGCTTGGCGCGGTAGAGCGGCGGCTGGGCGATGTAGAGATAGCCGCGATCGATGATATCCGGCATCTGGCGGAAGAAAAAGGTCAACAAGAGGGTGCGGATATGGCTGCCGTCGACGTCGGCGTCGGTCATGATGATGATCTTGTGGTAGCGGCATTTCTCGATGTCGAAATCCTCGCGTCCGATGCCGGTGCCGAGCGCCGCGATAAGGGTTCCGATCTCGGCCGAGCTCAGCATCTTGTCGAAGCGCGCCCTTTCCACGTTGAGGATCTTTCCCCTGAGCGGCAGGATGGCCTGAAAGGCGCGGTCGCGTCCCTGCTTGGCCGAGCCGCCCGCCGAATCGCCCTCGACGATGAAGATCTCGCTGAGCGCCGGATCACGCTCCTGGCAGTCGGCCAGCTTGCCGGGCAGCGACGTAATGTCGAGAGCCCCCTTGCGCCGCGTCAGGTCGCGCGCCTTGCGCGCCGCCTCGCGCGCCACCGCCGCCTCGATGATCTTGCCGATGACCTTCTTGGCGTCGGCCGGGTGTTCCTCGAACCAGCGGTCGAGCTGTTCGCCGACGATGCTTTCGACCACCGGGCGGACCTCGGACGACACCAGCTTGTCCTTGGTCTGGGCCGAGAACTTGGGATCGGGGACCTTGACCGAAAGAACGCAGCTCAGACCCTCGCGGGCATCGTCGCCGGTGAAGGACACTTTTTCCTTCTTGGTGACGCCGCCCGCCGCCGCGTAGGCGTTGATCGTGCGGGTCAGGGCACCCCTGAAACCGGCCAGATGGGTGCCGCCGTCGCGCTGCGGGATGTTGTTGGTGAAGCACAGCATGGTTTCGTGGTAGCTGTCGTTCCATTGCAGGGCGAGCTCGACCACGATGTCGTCGCGTTCGCCCGAAATCGTGACCGGCGATCCGTGCAGCGGATTCTTGGCCCGGTCGATGTATTCGACAAAGGCCATGAGGCCGCCGTCGTAGTGCATGTTCACCGTCACCGGTTCGACCGGCCGGGCGTCGGTCAGCTCAAGGGCGACGCCGGAGTTGAGGAAGGCCAGCTCGCGCAGCCGGTGTTCCAGGGTCGGAAAATCGAACTCGGTCATGGTGAAGACCGCCGTCGACGGCATGAATGCGATCTCGGTGCCGGTGCGCGGCGCCTTTTTGCCCGTCCCGCCTTCGTCGATCGGCGCGTCGCCGACCACCTCGAGCGGCGCCGCCGCCGCGCCGTCCTCGAAGCGGATGAAGTATTCCTTGCCGTCGCGCCAGATGCGCAGGTCCAACCACTGAGAAAGCGCGTTGACCACCGAGACGCCGACGCCGTGCAGGCCGCCCGCCACCTTGTAGGAGTTCTGGTCGAATTTGCCGCCGGCGTGCAGCTGGGTCATGATGACCTCGGCGGCCGAGATGCCTTCTTCCTTGTGGATGTCGACCGGGATGCCGCGGCCGTTGTCGACCACGGTGACCGAGCCGTCGGCGGCCAGGGTTACCTGGATGCTGTCGCAATGACCGGCCAGGGTCTCGTCGATGGCGTTGTCGACCACCTCGTAGACCATGTGGTGCAGGCCCGAGCCGTCGTCGGTGTCGCCGATGTACATGCCGGGGCGCTTGCGCACGGCCTCGAGCCCGCGCAGCACCTTGATCGATTCGGCGTCATAGGCCGCGTCGTCTTCGCCGTCCGGGATGATTTCATCGGTCATCGTCGTTCCTTCGTCCAAATACGAATCATGCGGCCGTCACGCGGGCGTCCTCGACGCGGAAGAACTGGCCCGCCGCGGCCAGGGGCTGAAAGATTTGCGAATCGGTTCCGGTCAGCCAGGCCTGCGCCCCCAGGTCGGTGATCTCGTCGAACAGGGCGTGGCGGTGGCGGTCGTCGAGATGGGCCGCCACCTCGTCAAGCAACAACAGCGGCAAGGAGGCGTGGTCGCGCGCCTGCAGCCGGACGTCGGCCAGGACGAGGGCAATGAGCAACGCCTTTTGCTCACCCGTCGAACACCGTTCGGCCGGCAAATCCTTGTCCAGATGGCGCACGCTAACGTCACTTTTGTGTGGCCCGACGGCGGCGCCGCCGCTTTCCCCGTCGTGGCGTCTGGCCGCCGCCAGGCCGTCGCGCATCCGATCCTCGGCGGCCAGCGCCGGTCCCCCGCCGAGCCAGTCTTCCAAAGGCCCGGTCATTTTGATGGCAACGCCGGGAAACGGCCCCGGCGGCCGGCAACCGATTTCGTTGAGGCGTGTCGCCATGTCGCGGCGCGCCGCGGCGACGGCGACGCCCTGGGCCGCCATGGTGTTCTCCAGCGCGGCCAGCCATTCGGGATCGGCGGCGCCCTCGGCGTGCTGGCGGTGCAACAGGCGGGCGCGCTGGCGCTGGGCGTTTTCGAAGGCGCCGACGCGTCCGGCGTGGGCCGGATCGAAGCCGAACACCAGGCGGTCGATGAAACGCCGGCGCGCCGCCGGAGCGTCGCCGAACAGGCGGTCCATGCGCGGCGTCAGCCACACCGCGTTGAGGACACGGGCCAGCGCCGCCGGGCCCGGCGCCCGCTGGCCGTCGATGCGCACCACCCTGCGTTCGCGGCGCGCCGGTTGGCCCGGCGCCTCGCGGCCGGTGCCGATGTCGACGGCGCCCCTTGGTGTTTCCACCGTGGCGGCAACGGCCCACGGCCGGTTGCCGTCGCCGTCGTCGCCGGGTCCGGCGCGCGCCACGTCGCCCAGGCGCGCCCGTCTGAGGCCGCGCCCCGGAACCAGGAAGGACAAGGCCTCCAAGACGTTGGTTTTGCCGGCGCCGTTGGGTCCGGTGAGCACCACCGGGCGGCGGTCGGTCTCAATCCTTTGGTGGCGGTAGCAGCGGAAATCGCTGAGCGTCAAGCGGCGCATGGCGACCGATCCCCCGATCTGGCGGTCCGGGGGGTCGTCGAGTTTCGCCAAGCCTTGCCAACCGGTCAGGGGGGGCCCCTCAAGTATCAAACGCGCATGGGCATGAGAACATACAGGGCGGAGGCATCGCCGACTTCGCGCACAATGGTCGGCGAGGCCGCGTCGGACATGACGAATTGGGCCCTGTCGCCTTCGATTTGCTGGGTAATGTCAAGGAGGTAACGGGCGTTGAAACCGATCTCCATGGCATCCGATTCGTAAGATACCTCCAACTCCTCGGTGGCGCTGCCGCTCTCGGGACTGCTCGCCGACAAGACCAGGTTGGTGCCGCTTAGAACCAGTTTCACCGAGCGCGACTTCTCGCTCGAGATGGCCGACACCCGGTCCACGGCATCGGCAAAGGATTGACGGTCGACCTCCATGATCTTGTCGTTGTCGGCCGGGATGACGCGCTCATAGTCGGGGAAGGTGCCGTCGATCAACTTCGACGTCAGCACCCCGTCGTCGAAGGAAATGCGGATCTTGGTCTCCGAGAGGGCAATGGCCACGTCGTCGGTGGTCTCGTCGATCAACTTGCGGACCTCGCCCACCGTCTTGCGCGGCACGATCACGCCCGGCATGCCGGCGGCGCCGTCGGGTAGGGGAACCTCGACGCTGGCCAGGCGGTGGCCGTCGGTGGCGACGGCGCGCAGCACATCGACGCCATCGCGCTCAGCCGCGTGAAGATAGATGCCGTTGAGGTAATAGCGCGTCTCCTCGGTCGAGATGGCGAAGCGGGTGCGGTCGACGATACCCCGCAAATCGCCGGCCGAGAGGGTGAAGTGGTGGGCCAGCTCGCCCTCCGACATGACCGGAAAATCTTCAACCGGAAGGCATGACAGCGTGAACCGCGAGCGCCCCGAACGCAGCACCAACTGGCCATCGCCGTCGGCGCTTTCCAATTCGACCTGCGAGCCCTCGGGCAGCTTGCGCACGACATCGTAGAGCGTATGGGCCGGCGCCGTCGTGGCGCCCGACTGGGCGACCTCGGTCGCCACCCTCTCGACAATGTCGAGGTCCATGTCGGTGGCGTTCAGGCTGAGGCCGCCGTCGCGCGCATCGATCTTGGCGTTCGACAGGATGGGAATGGTATTGCGCCGCTCGACCACGCTTTGCACATGTCCCAGGGACTTCAGCAGCGCGGCCCGTTCGATGGTCAGTTTCATGATTCCGCTTCAAGTTCCGTCGTTCGAATTCCGGCCCCAAGGCGCACCCTCTCGCGCGCCGCCCCGCAACCAAGGAGAGTGGCCGTCATTATAGCAAAAGTCCTTGAAGTCCCAAGCGCTTTCGACGCCCGGGGAGGTGTGCCGCCGTTCAGTGGAATTTGCCCGGCGGGTGTCATCCCTCAAGCATGCGGCGCAGCAGTTCGACGTCCTCGGCGAAGCCCTGATCGTGATCGCGCAACTCGTCCACCTTGCGCACCGCGTGCATGACCGTGGTGTGATCGCGGCCGCCGAACTTGCGCCCGATTTCAGGCAGCGAGCGCGACGTCAACTGCTTGGCCAGGTACATGGCGACCTGGCGCGGCCGGGCGACGGAGCGGGCGCGGCGCGCCGAATGCATGTCGGACATGCGGATGTTGAAATGCGCCGCCACGCGTTTTTGAATCTCCTCGATGGTGACGCGGCGGTCGTTGGCCCGCAACAGATCGTGCAGGACCTCCTTGGTGGTCTCCATGGTAATGTCGCGGCCGACCAGGTCGGAATGAGCGATGACGCGGTTGAGGGCGCCTTCCAGTTCGCGCACGTTGGCGGTGATCTTGTGGGCCAGAAACTCCATGATCTTGGCCGCCACCTTGACTCCCATCTGTTCGGCCTTGGACTGCAGGATGCCGAGCCTGAGCTCATAGGTGGTGGCGTGAATATCGGCGACCAGGCCGCAATTGAGGCGCGATTTGAGGCGCTCCTCGATGCCTTCCAGGTCGGATGGCGACTTGTCCGCCGAAATGACGATCTGGCGCCCCTGGTCGACCAGGGCGTTGAAGGTGTGGAAAAACTCCTCCTGGGTCGAATCCTTGCCGGCGATGAACTGGACGTCGTCAATCAACATGACGTCGACCGAGCGGAACTGCTCCTTGAAACTGACCGTGTTCTGTTCGCGCAGGGCGCGGATGAACCGGTACATGAACTTTTCGGCTGAAATATAGATGACGGTGCGCGATGGATCGCGTTCGCGGATGTGCCAGGCCAGGGCATGCATAAGATGGGTCTTGCCCAGGCCCACCCCGCCATAAAGGAACAAGGGATTGAAGGTGACGGACTGGGCCTCGGCGATGCGCCGCGACGCGGCGTAGGCGAACTCATTGGGTTTGCCGACGACAAAATTATTGAAGGTGAAGCGGGTATCCAAGGGCGCGCTGATCTGATCGACGACATTGGCGGCGGTGGCGGCCTTGGCCGGCACCTTGGCGGCCTGGCGCCGGGCCGGGGTCGCTTCGTCCGGCGCCGCCGGGCGGTCGGATTGGATGAAGATCTCGACCGAGCGTACCGTGTCGTCTTCCTCGTTCCACAGGCTTTGCAGGCGGTCGGCGTAATGGGCGACGACCCAATCGCGCATGAAGCGCGTCGGAACGGAAATGCGCGCCAGGCCGTCGTGGACGTTGCGGACGGTCATCGGCGCCACCCAACTGCGGTAGGCCGCCTCGCCGATCTCGGTCCGCATGCGACCGCAGACCCGCTCCCATTCGACGTGGAATTGGCGGTCCGTCGCCCCGTCGGTCATTCTCGCAGCCCCCCCGTTTGGATAGTCCCGCGTCTTGCCTGTTCGGCGAAGGGAACTACCCTGCCTCGGCATTTGACGAAGCTCCGCGACGCTAGGTCCCAGGTCCTCGACCAAGATACCGGGCTTGCTCTTAAACTCGAACCCGATGCCCCAAAGCAAACGGCAAGACCCGGCACTTCCTTCGATAGACCCTCTCCGTGGGCCACACGTTTTAGAGCCTCATTCGCTCCTCGGAATGGCCCGTTACTCTAACGACGCTATTATTAAGTCAGCGAACTGTACTTTTTCCTCGAGAGTAAACTCTTATATTTTATTATAATTTTAACAAACTATGCTCACTCACAAAGGTTTATTTTATTTAGATAGAGGGCTTTCCCTGACAATTGTTCAATTTGTGCTTCCCTCCCGCTTCCGGCAAGGATCGAATTTACATGATCCGGAACCGTTCTGGCAACAAGACCGTATGGGGAACGTGCAAAATAAATCCCTTGACATTCTTTCCATCGGCGCGACGCGGCCCTGTTTTGGACGTGAAAAAGGCCGCCCCCGAAAGGCGCGGCCCGATGCAACCGGTTGTCAGGCGTCGTCTCAGGCTTCCATGGCCTTGATCCGGGCCGACAGCCGCGAAATCTTGCGCGCCACCGTGTTGCGGTGCGCCACACCCTTGGTAACGCCGCGCATCATTTCGGGCTGAGCCGCCTTGAGGGCCGCCTGGGCGTTGGCCTTGTCGCCCTCGGCGATGGCGTGCTCGACGCGGCGGACGTAGGTCCGCAGGCGGCCGACCCGCTGGCGGTTGACGACGGTGCGGCGTTCGATCTGGCGAATGCGTTTCTTCGCCGTTGCGTTGCTGGCCATTCCTGGAGCCTTGTTTCCGTGACTGGTGTCCGGGGAAGGCAGGCTTATAGTCCCGCCGCCCGGCCGCGTCAAGCGCGGCTGGCGCCGCTCATACACATATATCAGCGATTATTAAACGAGGGTTGGCGTTTTTCGGTGAAGGCGGCCATGCCCTCCTTCTGGTCTTCGGTGGCGAAGGTGGCGTGAAACAGGCGTCTTTCGAAGCGGATGCCTTCGGCCAGGGTCGTTTCATAGGCGCGGTTGACCGCCTCCTTGACCATGAAGGCCGCCAGCCGCGACTGCTTGGCGATGGTTTCGGCCGCCTTCAGCGCCTCTTCGATCAGGTCGGCCAGGGGCACGACCCGGCTGACCAGGCCGGCGCGCTCGGCCTCCTCGGCGTCCATCATGCGCCCGGTCAGGCACATTTCCATGGCCTTGGACTTGCCGACCAGACGGGTCAGCCGCTGGCTGCCGCCGGCCCCCGGAATGATGCCCAGCGTGATCTCGGGCTGGCCGAACTTGGCGTTGTCGGCGGCCAAGATGAAGTCGCACATCATCGCCACCTCGCAGCCGCCGCCGAGCGCATAGCCCGCCACCGCCGCGATGACCGGCTTGCGGCATGTCGTCAGACGTTCCCAGTCACGGGTGATGAAGTCTTCGGAATAGGCCTCGACGAAGGTCTTTTCGCGCATGTCCTCGATGTCGGCGCCGGCGGCGAAGGCCTTGTCGCCGCCGGTCAGGATCATGGCGCCGATTTCGTCGTCGGCCTCGTAGTCGTCGAGGGCCTGGGCCAGTTCCGAGACGAGCGCCGGGTTGAGGGCGTTCATCGCCTTGGGACGATTGAGGGTTATCAGCCCGACGCGGCCTTTCTTTTCGGTCCGGATACACTCGTAAGCCATGTCACCGCTCCTGGGTTAAGGATCTTGTCATCGCGACGGTTTGTCGGCGCCGGCCGGCGCAAGGGCGAAGCGAACGACCAATTGCCGGGTCCCGGTCGGGGTGTCGGAAAAATGCAGCTCCAGGGTTTCGCCTTCGCGGCTGAAACGGGTCGCGCCGGCCGGCGACCAGCCCAGATGGGGCAAGGTGGCGGCATAAAATTCGACCACCTGCGCGCGGCCGACCGGCCCCGAGGCGGAAACCTCGACAATACGGCCGCCCGGCGTGTCGAAGATCATGTCCGTCCCCTCGATCTCGCCGAGACCGGGCATGAGGGGCAGGTCCTCGATGCCGCTGACGAAGGCGATGCCCGCGTTGCCCGTTTGCGCGCCGGCGGCGAAGGCGCTCGCCAATGCGCCAACCAGGACGGCGGCGAGGATCGAACGGCGGGGAATCGACCATGTCATGACACCCGCTCATACATCACCGCTGGCGGGTCGCACAATAGAAAGTCGAGCGCCCCGACTGAACGATGCGCCGGATTCCGCCGCTGCGACGGCCCGCGCAATCGCATTGGGGGCAGGTCTCGCCCTCGCGTCCATAGACCGCGAAGTCATGCTGAAAATAGCCCAGTTCGCCCGAAGGCCGGCGGTGATCGTTGATCGACGACCCGCCGGTCGCGATGGCCGCGTCAAGGACCTCGCGGATGGCGCCGGCCAAACGCCGGGCCCTCTGTCCCTGTACGGTGCCGGCGCGGCGCCGGGGCGACAGGCCGGCCCGGAACAGGCTCTCGCAGACATAGATGTTGCCCAGCCCGGCGACCACCGATTGATCCATCAGGGCGTTCTTGATCGGCCCCCGGCGCCCCTTCAGCCGCGCCGCCAGGGCGGCGCCGTCGAAGCTTTCGTCCAGGGGTTCGCCGCCCAGCCTGGCCAACAAGGGGTGGCGGTCGAGGGACGCTTTGTCGCTCAGCGCCATCAGGCCGAAGCGCCTGGGATCGCAAAAGCGCAGCGTCGCCCCGGCGTCGGTTTCGAAAACCACGTGGTCGTGGGGGCCCCTGGGCGGCGGCGGCCCGTCGAACACGCGCACCCGGCCCGACATGCCCAGGTGGACGATGAGGACCGTTGCGTCGTCGAAGTGCCATAAAAGGTACTTCGACCGCCGTCCCAGGGCCACGACCCGGCGCCCGGTCAGGCGCTGGGCAAGGCCTTCGGGCAGGGCGACGCGCAGGTCGGGACGGTAGGTGACGACGCGCGCCAGGCGCTTTCCGACAAGAACCGGGGTCAGGCCCCGGCGCACGGTTTCGACTTCCGGCAGTTCAGGCATGGTTCATCCATCCTTGGGTCCGACAAAGTAGCGCCTGGGAACGGCTTAGGCTATGGTTCCGGCCATGCCTGGCCAGCGTCAACCCGAACCAACCCACCGCCTTGCCGACTTCGGCTACCGGCGCGTGCCCGAGGACGAGAAGGTGTCCCTGGTGCGCGCCGTCTTCGACAGCGTGGCGCCCAAATACGACCTGATGAACGATCTGATGAGCCTCGGCATCCATCGTTTGTGGAAGGCGGCCCTGATCGATTGGCTGAATCCCAGGCCGGGGATGCGACTGTTGGATGTCGGCGGCGGCACCGGCGACATCGCCCTGCGCTTTCTGGCCCGGGGCGGCGGCCAGGCGGTGGTCTGCGACATCAATCGCGAAATGGTGGCGGTGGGCCGCGACCGGGCCATCGACCAAGGCCTGCTCGAGAACATCGCGTGGACCTGCGGCGATGGCGAAGCCCTGCCCTTGGCCGATGCCTCGGTCGATGCCTATAGCACCGCCTTTTGCATCCGCAACGTGACCCGCGTCGATGCCGCCCTGGCCGAGGCCAGGCGCGTGCTCAAACCGGGCGGGCGCTTCCTGTGCCTGGAATTCAGCCATGTCACCGGGCCGGTCCTGGAGCGCATTTACGATGCCTATTCCTTCCGCGTCCTGCCGGCGCTCGGCGAAATCGTGGCCGGCGACCGCCAGTCCTACCGCTATCTGGCCGAAAGCATCCGGCGCTTCCCGGCCCAAGATGCCTTCGCCGCCATGATCGCCGACGCCGGCCTGGACCAGGTGCGCTGGCGCGACCTTTCGGGCGGCATCGCCGCCCTCCACTCGGCGTGGCGTTTGTAATGGGTTGTTTTTTGTCTACGGCGCCAGCCCGCACCCCCCCCACAGCATACAATGGCATTGGGTGGCCGGGTGGGGGTGCGGGCTGGTGCCGTACATACAAATGCGTGGCCGGGCGGGGGTGCGGGCCGGTGCCGTACCAAGTAAGCTTAACCCCATGATCCGCTCGCTGCGCAACATCGCCCGCCTTCTGGGGATCGCCCGCACCCTGGCCCGCCACGATGCGCTGTTCTTGCTTGAGACGCTGGGTGTCGCGCCGGCCGTGGTGGTGGCGGCCAGATTCCTCTCGCAGCGCAGCGCCGAGGGCCGGCCGGGACAGCGCCTGGCCCGCGCCCTGGAGGAGGCGGGACCGAGCTTCATCAAGCTCGGCCAGGCCCTTTCGACACGTTCCGATCTCCTGGGCGAGGAGATGGCGGCCGATCTTTCGGATCTGCAAGACAGCCTGCCGCCGTTCTCCGGTGACAAGGCGCGCGCCGCCATTGCCGCCGAGTTCGGGCAACCCGTCGAAAACCTGTTCGGCCGCTTCGACGACGACGCCGTCGCCGCCGCCTCCATTGCCCAGGTCCATTTCGCCGTCACCCCGGACGGCGCCGAGGTCGCGGTCAAGGTATTGCGCCCCGGCATCGAGGACGCTTTCGCCCGCGATCTCGAGCTCTTCTTGTGGGTCGCCGAGTTGCTGGAGGCGGCGCGTCCCGATTGGCGCCGGCTCAGGCCGGTGGCCTCGGTGCGCACCCTGGCCGAGACGGTGGAGATGGAGATGGACCTGCGTTTCGAGGCCGCCGCCGCCGCCGAAATGGCGGAAAACTTCGCCGGCGATGAAACCTTCGCCGTGCCCGAGGTGGACTGGCCCAGGACCGGGCGCCGGGTGATGACCACGGCTCGCATCGCCGGTCTACCGCTCGACGACCGCGCCGACATCATGGCCGCCGGACACGACCCCCAGGAGGTCCTGGGCAAGGCGGCGGCGGCGTTCTTCAAGCAGGTCTTCCGGGACGGCTTCTTCCACGGCGATTTGCACCCGGGCAACCTGTTCGTGCAGGCCGACGGCAGCATCGGCGCCGTCGATTTCGGCATCATGGGCCGCCTCGATGTGGCGACGCGGCGCCACCTCGGCGAGCTTCTGCTGGCCTTTCTCGGCCGCGACTATCGGCGCGCCGCCGAGATCCATTTCGAGGCCGGCTGGGTGCCGCGCCACAAGTCGGTCGACAGCTTCACCCAGGCTTGCCGCTCGATCGCCGAGCCGATCTTGGACCGGCCGCAGAACGAAATTTCCATGGCGCGCCTGCTGGCCCAGCTGTTTCAGGTCACCGAGACCTTCCAGATGGAGGCCCAGCCCCAGCTTCTGCTGCTGCAGAAAACCATGCTGGTGGCCGAGGGAACGGGCCGCAAGCTGGCGCCCGAGGCCAACATGTGGATGCTGGCCAGGCCCTTGATCGAAGAATGGATGAACGCGACCCTGGCGCCCGAGGTCCAGGTGCGCGAAACCGTCGACGGCGTGGCCTCGGCCCTGCGCCGCCTGCCCAACATTCTCGACGGCGTGCAGGAAAGCGCGTCGCTGCTGGCCTCGGGCCGGGTCAGGCTCCACCCCGATACCATCGACGCCCTGCGCGCCGAACCCAAACCGGTTCGCTCCCCGGTCACGCCGTGGCTGTGGATCGTCGCCATCGTCTTCATCATGGTCGTGATGCTGGCGGTGTAAGGCGGGCACGTCTTGGGGTGGCGGGCAATCGTCTGATTACGACGCGCCGGCGATCGCGGCCGGAGGTCTCGGGAAGCGGTGCGGTCCCCGGGCCGCCGCCAACGCGGGCCTTGCGCCCGGCGCCACCCGGGCCTATTTTTAACAACACCTTATTCGGGTTGAATTTTTTCCGGGTCCGTCATGCTGGATGGGAAAAGCATACTCCTGGTCGTCACCGGCGGCATCGCGGCCTACAAGTGCCTCGAAGTGATCCGCCGGGTGCGCGAGAAGGGCGCCCGCGTGCGCTGCATCCTGACCCGGGGCGGCGCCAATTTCGTCACCCCCCTGGCCCTTGGCGCCCTCAGCGAGGACCGGGTCTTTCAGGACCTCTTTTCCCTCACCGACGAGCACGAGATCGGCCACATCCGCCTGAGCCGCGAGGCCGACGTGGTGCTGGTGGCGCCGGCCAGCGCCAACGTCCTGGCCAAGATGGCGGCGGGCCAGGCCGACGATCTGGCGACCACGGCGCTTCTCGCCACCGACAAGCCGATCATGGTGGCGCCGGCCATGAACCCCGCCATGTGGGCCCATCCGGCGACGCGCGCCAACATGGCGATCCTGGAAGGACGCGGCGTGCACCGCGTCGGCCCGACCGAGGGCGCGATGGCCGAAAGCGGCGAATGGGGCCTGGGCCGCATGGCCGAGCCCGACGCCATCGTGGCGGCGTTGGAGAGCCTGTTTGGCGGTGCGGCGGACGGCCTTCTCAAGGACCGCCGGGCCCTGGTCACCAGCGGTCCGACCCATGAAGCCATCGACCCGGTGCGCTACCTCGCCAACCGCTCGTCGGGCAAGCAGGGCCATGCCGTGGCCACCGCCCTGGCCCGCCTCGGCGCCGCCACCACCTTGGTTTCGGGCCCCACCCATCAGCCCGCGCCGGCGGGCGTCCACCTGGTCCGCGTCGAGACGGCGCGCGAGATGCTGGACGCCTGTCTCGCCGCCCTGCCCGTCGACGTCGCGGTGATGGCGGCGGCGGTCGCCGACTGGCGCCCCGCCGATGCCGCCCGCAACAAGTTGAAGAAGCCGGCCAAGGGCGGCAAGTCAGGCGGTAAGTCGGCGCCGCCGGCCCTCAAACTGGTCGAAAACCCCGATATCCTGGCGACCCTCGGCGGCCGCAACGAAGGGCGTCCGCAACTTGTCGTCGGTTTCGCCGCCGAAACCGACGCGGTGGTCGAGAACGCCGTCGCCAAGCGCCGCGCCAAGGGCTGCGACTGGCTGGTGGCCAACGACGTCTCGGCCGCGGCCGCAACCTTTGGCGGCGACGACAACCAGGTTCACCTGATCACCGCCGACGGGGTCGAGGAATGGCCCAAGATTTCCAAGTCGGCGGTGGCCGAGCGTTTGGCCCAGCGCATCGCCGAGACCCTGGAACCGGCGTGAGGCGATGACCGCGACACCCGTGGCCGTCCACCGCCTGCCCCATGGTGCGGGTCTGGCTCTGCCCAGCCAAGCGACGGCCGAAAGCGCCGGCGTCGATCTGTTGGCGGCGGTAGCCGACGATCTGGTTATCGAGCCCGGCGCCAGGGCCGTGGTGCCGACCGGCATCGCGATTGCCCTGGCGCCCGGTTTCGAGGCCCAGGTGCGGCCGCGCTCGGGCCTGGCCGCCAGGCACGGGGTGACGGTGCTCAACGCTCCCGGCACCATCGACGCCGACTACCGGGGCGAGATCGGAGTCATTTTGGTCAACCTGGGCGCCGAGGCCTTCACCGTTTGCCGCGGCATGCGCATCGCCCAGATGGTGGTGGCGCCGGTGCGCGGCATCGCCTGGCGCGAGGTCGATACCTTGCCGACAAGCGAACGCGACATCGGCGGCTTCGGTTCGACGGGAACCGGATAATGGACTTCAGCCAAGACCAGGTCCAACGCTACGCCCGCCACATCCTGCTGCGCGAGGTCGGCGGCGAGGGCCAGGCCCGGCTGTTGCGTTCGAAGGTCCTGGTGGTCGGCGCCGGCGGCCTGGGCTCGCCCCTGATCCTTTATCTGGCGGCGGCCGGCGTCGGCACCATCGGCGTCGTCGACCCCGATGTCGTCGATCTTTCGAACCTGCAGCGCCAGATCGTGCATCATACCGCCAGCATCGGCCGGCCCAAGGTCGAAAGCGCTCGCGAGACCGCCGCCGCCGTCAACCCCGAAGTCACCGTCGTCGCCCACAATGAGGCGATCACGGCGGACAACGCGCTCGGGCTGATCTCGGGCTACGACCTGGTGGCCGACGGCACGGACAACTTTCCGACCCGATTCTTGGTCAACGACGCCTGTTATCTGGCCGAAAAACCCCTGGTGTCGGCGGCTATCCTGCGCTTCGACGGCCAGATCTACACCTTCCGCCCCTTCGAGGACGGCGCCGACCGGCCCTGTTACCGCTGCATCTTTCCCGAAGCGCCGCCGCCGGGCCAGGTGCCGACATGCGCCGAGGCCGGCGTCCTGGGCGCGCTGTGCGGCATGGTGGGGTCGCTGCAGGCGACCGAGGTGCTCAAGGAACTGCTCGGCATCGGCGAGAGCCTGGCCGGCGCCATGATCATCTGCGACGCGCTTTCGGCCACATTCCGCAAGATCAAGGTCAAGCGCGACCCGGCCTGTGCGCTGTGCGGCGCGCAGGCGACAATAAAGGACCTGAGCCATCATGCCCTCTGATTCGCCGCGCCGCACCATCGACAAGCTCTCGGTGGTCGTCTTCTCGGGCCACTTCGACAAGGTCCACTACGCCCTCTCCCTGGCCGCCGCGGCGGCGGCCACCGACACCCCGGCGACGCTTTTTTTCACCATGGGGGCGCTGCGCGCCCTTCAGGCCCCGGACGCCGACGGCGCGCCCGCCTGGCGCGGCCTGCCCCTGAGCGAGGGCGCGGGCGACGGCGGCACCCGCGACGACGATTTCGGCGCCCGGGGCGTCGCCACCTTCGAGGAATTGCTGGCCGCGGCGGCCGAAATGGGGGTGCGCTTCATGGCCTGCGAGATGGGCCTGCGCGCCGAAGGCCTGGCAGCCGGCGATCTGCGCCATGACCTCGCCATCGAAACCGTAGGCGCCGTCACCTTCCTCAACGACGCCTCCAAGCACGGTACCGTGCTGTTCGTTTAGGCGACCTAATTAGGGCGGTCCCTTTATCTTCCTCTGTGTCTCGGTGCCTCTGTGGTTAAACCGTCGCTTCAAAGGTGAGGAGACCACAGAGGCACAGAGACACAGAGAGAGAAAGCAGACGATTGGTATGGAGATGGATAAGGGGCCGCCAAGCCTGACCAGGGGCGTTCCCCTAAAACTGATCCTTGAGAATGCGGTCGGGGGGCTTGTGGCCGTCGGTGAAGGCCTTGATGTTGGCGATGACCTTGTCGCCCATGTCGATGCGCCCTTCCAGGGTGGCCGAGCCCAGGTGGGGAAGCAAAAGGGCGTTGTCGTGGGTCAGAAGCTTGGGATTGACCGCCGGTTCGTTTTCGAACACGTCAAGGCCGGCGCCGGCGATATCGCCGGAAATCAGCAGCTGGGTCAGGGCGGTCTCGTCGATGACCTCGCCGCGCGCCGTGTTGACGATGTAGGCATGGGGCTGGATCAGCTTGAGACGCCGCGCCGACAAGAGATGGTAGGTGGCCGGCGTATGGGGGCAGTTGACCGAAATGATGTCCATGCGCGCCAGCATCTGGTCCAGGCTTTCCCAATAGGTGGCCTCAAGGGCGTTCTCGATGTCGGCATGAACCCGGTGGCGGTTGTGATAGTGGATGGAGAGGCCGAAGCCGCCGGCGCGCCGCGCCACCGCCTGGCCGATGCGCCCCATGCCGATGATGCCGAGGCGCTTGCCGTTGACCCGGTTGCCCAGCATCCAGGTCGGCGACCAGCCGTCCCAGGTGCCGCCACGCATCAGGCGTTCGCCTTCGGCCAGCCGGCGCGGCACGGCCAGGATCAAGGCCATGGTCATGTCGGCGGTGTCCTCGGTCAGCACGTCGGGGGTGTTGGTCACCGTGATGCCGCGCCCGTGGGCTGCGGCCAGGTCGATGTGATCGACGCCGGTGCCGTAGTTGGCGATCAGGGTCATGGCGTCCCTGGCGGCGGCAATGACCTCGGCGTCGACGCGGTCGGTCACCGTCGGCACCATGACGTCGGCGATTGCCGCCGCCTCGATGAGGGCCACCTTGTCGAACGGCTTGTCGTCCAGGTTGAGGCGCGCGTCGAACAGCTCCATCATGCGGGTTTCGATGGCGTCCGGCAGGCGCCGCGTGACGATGACCAACGGTTTTTTCTTGGGCAACGGCCCGGCTCCTTGAACTGGCTCGGTCGGGGGCGCCGCTCGCCTTGACCGCAGCCGCCACCGGGGCCCTATAATAGAGGACCTTTCGTCTCCCTCTCAAGCGGTTCCGGCAATGCGGTTTTCGCCGACAGTTATCCTTGTTACCTTTTTCCTCGTTGCTTGTCCGGTCCTGGCCGGGACCGGATGGGCGGCGCCCGAGGGCACCGGCCTGCCCCTGCCGCGTTTCGTCAACCTGCGCGCCAACGAAGCCAACATGCGCACCGGGCCGGGCGTCCAGTATCCGGTCGAATGGGTTTTCGTGCGCCCCGACCTGCCCCTTGAAGTCATTGCCGAGTACCGCACCTGGCGCAAGGTGCGCGACTGGCAAGGCACCCAGGGCTGGATGCACCAAAGCATGCTGGACAGCCGGCGCACGGTCATCGTCACCGGCGTTCAGCGCACGCTTAGAAAGCGCGGCGATACCGAAAGCGCCGCCCAGGCCCGCGTCGAGGCCGGCGTCAGCGGGCGTCTTTTGGAATGTCCCGACGCCGGCGGCTGGTGCAGGGTCGAGATCGACGGCTTCGAGGGCTGGCTCAGGCGCGTCGAGTTCTGGGGCGTCTACGCCAAGGAAGTGCTGCGTTAGGGGGTAGAATTGTTGATTCGGCACCGGCCCGCACCCCCACCCGCTCCATCGCGCTTTGGTAAGCGGCGAGGGGAACTTCCTCGAAGCCCGCGATGCGAAGCCGGGCACGAGCCGCCGCCAGCTCGGCGTCGTCGGCGGCATCGAAAAGGGCCGCCCTGATGCGCGCCAGGTCCTCCGCTCCGACGCTCCGCCCGGCGACGTAGGGCAGGGCCGGCGCCGCGGCGATTCGCCCAATCACCCGGGTTCCGGCCAGGCGGTCCGGGTCGGTATCGCCAAGGAGGGCATGGTTGACGCAGTCGACGGCGGCGAGGTCGGCGCCGCCATCGCGCACCAGATCGATGCTGGCCGCGTGGCTGCCGCTGACGACGGTCTTGGCGATCACCTTGTCCCAGCCGCCCAGGGAATCCGTCATCAGGCGGAGCGCGTTCCAACCCGAATGCGAATCGGTGGCGTTGACCGCGGCCGTCGCATCCTTGAAATCCCCAGGCGGTCCGCCGCCGTGTCGGCGCCGATGACGATCAGGCTGGAATACAGGGCGCCGGCGCAGCCGGGCGCGACGTGGCGCGGCGTCGCGATCAAGCCGACCACACCGTCCAGACCATGAACCAGGGGATAGCCGCAGGTCTGGGAAAGCATGAGATCGGGGGAGCGCCAAAGCCGCTCACGCGGCGCCGCGTCGCGGGTCAGCGCGTCGGGCACGCCCGCAACGCCGCGTGCCCGAAGATGACCGGCAAGGCCGGTCCACCAGGCATCGGTGGCGGCTCTCAGGCCGGGCAGGTCGTACATCGGCAGGGTGGCGATCATCTTGAATTCAAGGGCCTCGGTTTGCTTCACGGGGCGAGTAGCGCTTCGATCATCGCCGTTTCCTTGGGCGCCAGTCGAAAATCGAATACATCGAGGTCTTCGCCCATGTGGCGGGCGTCGGTGGTCCCGGTAAGGGGCAATATGCCGATATCGAGGGCGAAGCGGAAAACGATCTGGCTGACGGTTCGACCGTGGCGATCGGCCAGGCGCGCCGTTTCGCGGTGGGCCGTAACCTGGCGATTGGCCGTGAGCAGGGAGAAACCCTGATAGACCAGCCCGTTGGCGGCGCAGAAACGTCGCATCGGCCGGTCCCAGCCCTGAACGGCGTAGCATCGGTTCTGAACGAAGCGCGGTCGCACCCGCGCTTCGCCACACAGTGTCCGGAGCTGTTCAAGGGTCACGTTGCTGATGCCGAGCAGACGCGCCCGGCCGGTGCCGTGAATCGCTTCCATGGCGCGCCAGGCCGCCCAGTCGTCGGGGCCCAGGCCGGCCCGGGCCGTGGGACCGTGAAGCACATAGGAATCGATGACGTCCGTTCCCAGATGCTCCAGCGAGCCCGCGAAAGACTGCGCCACCTGATCGGCTATGGGAGCCTTGGGGTCATAGGGCAGACGATGATCCTGGCCACGGCGGAAGGTGAATTTGGTTTGCACGAACAAATCGTCCCGCGTTGCCAGGCCGCTTTTCACCGCCTCGGCGAGGCCCGTCCCGACACCGGACTCATGATAATGTTTGCGCTGATTGGCGGTATCGATGCCGCGAAAGCCTTGGTTCAGGGCAAGGGCGGTCAAGCGCGCCGTCTCTTCCCCCTTCCAGGCCGTACCATAGAGAAAGCGGGGAACCCGAACCCCGTCGATCGTCATGGTCCGATGCGCGTCCCTCAATCGAAATCCTGCGCCAAGGCGGCGCGCACCTCTTCGGGCATGCCCGCCTGGTGGTCGTAACCGGGGTGCGATATGGCGACGATGACGCGGGTTCCGGGGCGGCGGAACGTCTCGATCTGGGAGGCGGTGAAAGGAAAGTGAAGGAACTGCACCGACGACGCCTTGCCGTCGGCCGTGGTGCGGTCGATGTCTTCCTCGGCGACGCCGGTGACCACCTCGCCTTCGAAGTTCAGCGTGACCGATTCTTCGACGCCGCCCAGGCGGTCCAGGACCTGGGCCCGGCGCACAGGATCGTCGATTTCGAACATGAGGGTGGCGACCAGCTCGCCGCCCTTGGGAATCAAGGGGTTGTAGGCCGACAACTCGTCGGGGATCTGGTCTTCGCCGCCGCGTTCGATGTGCAGCATTTCGTGCACCTGGTGCCACATCGTGTCGTAGCATTCGAAATAGAAGGTGGCGTCGGGTCCAACCGCCATGCGGCGGTTTTTCTTCAATTCGGTGATGGCGCGGCGGCGCTCCCGGCGCACCGCGGCATAGGCTTCCATGGGCATGATGTCGGCGCGATTAAGCTCGTGCTTCGCCATGATCGAAATTCCTTCGTGCTCACAGCCCGTAGGAGCGGGCAATCAGTTGGACCGGGTGTTGGATGGGCTCGATGGCGGCAGTCTCCTCGCCCAGGGTCTCGATGCCCTGCACGATGTGTTCGCGGGCCAGGGGGCATTCGGAAACCAGGAAGGCGGACTTGTTCTTCGCCGCCTGGCGGGCCACCGGCTTGCCCACTTTGAGGGCGACCGGGAAGGTGTCTTCTAGTATTCCCCAGGTGCCGCCGTGGCCCGAACAGCGCTCGATCACTTCAACCGGCGTGTCGGGCAGAAGGGCCAGCATATCGGCCCCCTTGCGGCCGATGTTCTGGGCCCGGGCGTGACAGGCGATATGGACCGTGACGCCGCCCGCCAGCGGCTTCAGTCCGTCGGCCAGGCCCGGCCCCTTGGCCAGATCGACGATGTACTGGCTGATGTCGAAGGTGGCGGTGGCGAGGCGCTGGACTTTTTCGTCGGCGGGCAGAATGAGCGGCCATTCGAACTTCACCATGAGGCTGCACGACGGCACCAGGGAGACGACGTCATAGCCCTTGTCGATCCACCCCGCCAGTTCGCCGGCGACCTTGACAGCCGCCTCGGCCACGGCGGCGATGTCGCCGTGCTCCAACTGCGGCATGGCGCAGCAGGCGGGATGGACGACCGCCGTCTCGACCCCGTTGCGGGCCAGCACGGCCTCGGCCGCGACGCCGATCTCGGGGTTGTTGTAATTGGCGAAACAGGTCGCGTAGAGGACCGCCTTGCGGCCGAAGGCGGGGCCCTCGCGGTTGATCTCGGGCGGCGGCGCGGCGCGGCGCGTCAGTGTCTTGGCGTGGTAACGGGGCAGGGCCGCGTCGCGGTGGATACCGGCCAGGGCCTGCATGACGGGCCGGGTGAGGGCGTTGGAGCGCTGGGAAGCCCAGTTGGCAAGCGGCGCCACCATCGAGGCGAGGCGGCCGTTGCGGTCGGTCTTGGTCAGTTGGCGTTCGGCCGCTCCGACCTCTCCATTCTTGAACTGAATGGCCCGGGCGCGCAGCATGAGATGGGGAAAATCAAGATCGAATTCGTGGGGCGGAACGTAGGGACACTTGGTCAGAAAGCACATGTCGCACAGGGTGCAGGCATCGATCACGGCCTTGAAGTCGGCGCTCGCCACGCCTTCGACCTCGCCCTCTTCGCATTCGTCGACCAGATCGAAGAGCTTGGGAAAGCTGTCGCACAGGTTGAAGCAGCGCCGGCATCCATGACAGATGTCGAAGACGCGGCGCAGCTCGGCGTCGAGCTTCTCTTGGTCGTAAAATTCGGACTGCTGCCACGCGATGGGACGGCGCTCGGGGGCTTCCAGGCTGCCTTCGCCCACGGCTCGGTCCTTTCCCGCAGGGTTGATATGGACCGGGGGCCATATGGCCATGGCCCCCGGGGGTCGCGGTGTTGCTAGTCCAGGTTGTCGAGGGCCTTCTGGAAGCGCCCGGCGTGGGACTTCTCGGCCTTGGCCAGGATCTCGAACCAGTCGGCGATCTCGTCGAATCCCTCATCGCGGGCGGTCTTCGCCATGCCCGGATACATGTCGGTGTATTCGTGGGTTTCGCCGGCGATGGACGCCTTCAGATTGTCGGCGGTGTTGCCGATGGGAAGTCCGGTGGCCGGATCGCCGGTTTCCTCGAGATACTCCAAGTGGCCATGGGCGTGGCCGGTCTCGCCCTCGGCGGTCGAGCGGAAAACGGTGGAAACGTCGTTGTATCCCTCGACGTCGGCCTTCTGGGCAAAATAGAGGTAGCGGCGGTTGGCCTGCGATTCGCCGGCAAAGGCGTCCTTCAGGTTACCTTCGGTCTTCGAGCCTTTAAGCGTCGTCATCGTTTTCTCCATGAAAGTGTGGTTGGTGCGGGTGATTTCGGATCGAATGCCGTCGACCGGTAGGCAATCCGTCAATCGTCACGGTCAATATGGCAACCGCGGCCGAAGCTGTCAACAAAAAATTAAATTGATTCTAATAAACCGTATAATACGTTGATTAATAATGAGTATTATTCTTTTTCTCCTTTGACGCGAACGACCACATCGACGCGATCGATCATCGTTCCCTCAGGCGGCGGGGGCAGTTCGGAATGCTTGACCAAGGTTTCGGGGATGTCCTTGAGCTCGCCCGTTTCCTCGACGTAGAAATGGTGGTGCGACGACGTGTTGGTGTCGAAGTAGGAGCGCGAGGCATCGACCACGATCTCGCGCAACAGGCCGGCGTTGGTGAATTGGTGCAAGGTGTTGTAGATGGTCGCCAGGGACACCCGGATTTGGGCCGCCCGGGCCTCGGCATGGAGCTTTTCGGCGGTGATATGGCGGTTGCCGTTTTCGAACAGAACCTTGGCCAGGGCGAGTCGCTGGCGGGTGGAGCGTAGCCCGACGGCCTCCATTTTTTTCAACACGTGGCTGTATGGTCTCACGGTTTCCATGCCTCTCTCTATGGGTTGCAGATTCGCTTTCGCCCGACTAATACACAAAAAAAATGTGAGTATAAATGATTTAGATCAATTCTTGGTATCATACAAATAAAAAATGAATTTTCTTACCTTTGGCGCGATGCCATCCCGGGCATGCCGATGACGTTGTAACCCGCGTCGGCGTGGTGGGTCTCGCCGGTGACCCCCGTCGACAAGTCGCTCAGCAGATAGAGTGCCGCGCCGCCGACGTCGTCGAGGCTCAGGGTGCGCCTGAGGGGAGCGTTTTGCTCGGCCCACCGCAGGATATGCCGGGCGCCGGCGATGGCGCTGCCGGCAAGGGTTCTCATGGGGCCCGGCGAAAGGGCGTTGACGCGGATGTTGGCCGGCCCCAGGTCGACCGCCAGGGCGCGGACGCTGGCCTCCAGGGCCGCCTTGGCGACGCCCATGACGTTGTAGCTGGGCATGACGCGCCGCGACCCGGAAAAGGTCAGGGTCAGCAGGCTGCCGCCATCGGTCATCATGTCCCGGGCGCCGCGCGCCACGGCGGTGAACGAGAAGCACGACACCGCCATGGTGCGCGAAAAGTTGTCCTCGCTGGTGTCGAGGTAACGGCCCTTGAGCTGGTCCTTGTCGGAATAGGCGACGGCGTGGACGACGAAATCAAGCCTGTCCCAGTGCCGCTTGAGGACGGCGAAGACGGCCTCGACGCTACCCGCGTCCTCTACGTCGCAGGGCTCGACGATCGTCGAGCCGACGGAGGCGGCCAAGGGCGCGACACGCTTGCCCAGGGCCTCGCCTTGGTAGGTGAAGGCCAGTTCGGCGCCATGCCGGCTCAGCGTCTTGGCTATTCCCCAGGCGATGGAGCGGTCGTTGGCGACCCCCATGACAAGACCCTTCTTGCCGGCCATAAGTCCTTTCGAAGAGGTCATGTCGGGGAGAAAACCGAGTATGAGGATGGATGGGACCGGCCATCATAGCCGACTTCAAACGCCAACGAAAGGCGGCGGGCCGTAAGCCGCAAAGGGGCCTCAGGCGCGCAGCGTTCCCCCGGTCGCTTTCTCGACGGCGGCCACAACCTTGTTCGAGACCGCTTCGATCTCGGCGTCGGTGAGGGTTTTTTCCCTGGGCTGAAGGGTGACGGTGATGGCGAGGGACTTGCGGCCTGCCTCAAGCGCCCCGCCCGAGAACACGTCGAAAAGACCAACGTCGATGATAAGCTTGGGTTCGGCGCCGCGGGCCGCGCCGAGGACCGCCCCGGCGGCCACCCCTTCGTCGACGACAAAGGCGAAATCGCGCTCCACCGGATGGAGCGGCGACATATCGAGCGCCGGCCGGGCGGCGCTTTTGCGCGCCTTGGCCGGCGGCAGGGCGTCGAGGAATATCTCGACGCCGGCGACCGGACCCTTGACGCCCATGCGGCGCAAGACCCTCGGATGGACCTCGCCGAAATGGGCCAGCACCGTCTTGGGGCCGAGCTTCAGGCGTCCCGAGCGGCCCGGGTGGTACCAGCCGGGCGCCTCGGGGTCGACCTGCAATTTGTCGATCGGCACGCCAAGGGCGGCCAGGACGGCCAGGGCATCGGCCTTGGCGTCGAAGGCGTCCACCGGGCGCGCCGGGGCGGACCAGTTGCGCGGCTCCCAGCACCCCGAACGCGCCGCCGCCGCCACCATGGCCTGGTCTGGGGGTGCGTCGCCGGCGTATTGCGGCCCGATCTCGAACAAGGCGGCGTCGGCCAGGCCGCGGTCGGCGTTGCGCCCGGCCGCGGCGATCAGGTTGGGCAACAGGCAGGGCCGCATGACGTCTAGATCGCTGCTGATCGGGTTGACCAGGCGTGTCGTCTCGGGCACGCCGCCGAACAGCCCGGCTTGCGCCCCGGCCATGAACGATACCGTTACCGCCTCGACCAGGCCGCGCCCGGCAAGCACGCGCCGCGCCCGCGAGCGCCGTTGCTGTTCCTTGGTCAGGGCCGGCGCCGGCAGGGGATGGTCTTGCGCCATGGGCACCGCCGGCACCCGGTCGTAGCCGTATATGCGCACCACCTCTTCGACCAGGCAGGCTTCGCCGACTATGTCGCTTCGCCACGACGGAACCGAGACCCGGAGCACAAGGCCCTCGCCGGCGACGCCGAAACCCAGTGTTGTAAGGATGCGTTCGATCTCGCCGGCCGCCAATTCGACGCCGCCAAGCGCCATGACCCGGTCCACCCTCAAGGTGATATCGCGGCTTCCCTCGGGCTCGGCGCCGGCGATGACGAGTTCGGAAGCCTCGCCGCCGCACAGATCGAGCGCCAGGCGGGTGGCGATCTCCATGCCGTCGATCAGGAAGGCCGGGTCGATGCCGCGTTCGAAGCGATAGCGGGCATCCGATTGAAGATCCAGCTTGCGTCCCGTCGCCGCCGTGCGCAGGGGGTCGAAATAGGCCGCCTCGATGAACACGTTGACGGTGTCGCCGGTACAGCCCGTGCGCATGCCGCCCATGACGCCGCCCAGTGCCTCGGCGCCGCCTTCGTCGGCGATCACCGTCATGTCGCCGTCGAGGGTGTATTCCTTTTCATTGAGCGCCATCAACGTCTCGCCGGGCCGGGCCAGGCGCAGGTGAAGATCGCCCTCTACCTTGTCGGCGTCGAAGACGTGCAAGGGCCGGTTGAGGCCGATGGTGAGGAGGTTGGTGATATCGACCAGGGCCGAGATCGGCCTCAGCCCGATCGCTTCCAGGCGCTCCTTGAGCCAGTCCGGGCTGTCGCCGTTGACGACGCCGCGCAGGGTGCGGCCGACGAAGTAGGGACAGGCGTCCAGCGTCTCCTTATCGAAGTCCAGATGCACGGCGATGGGGCTGGTGAAGGCGCCCGGGACCGCCTCGGCGTTCAGGGGCCTGAGGGTGCCCATGCCGGCCGCCGCCAGGTCGCGGGCGATGCCGCGCACGCCCAGGCAGTCGCCCCGGTTGGGGGTTATGGCGATGTCGATGATCGGATCGTCGAGGCCCATGACCTGGGCGGCGGCGGCGCCGACGGGGGTATCGGCGGCCAGCTCGACAATGCCGTCGTGGTCCTCGCCGAGGCCCATCTCGCGCTCCGACAGCAACATGCCGTTGCTCACGACGCCCCGGATCTCGGCCTTGTCGAAGGTATGTCCCGGCCCCGGCAGGTAGGAGCCGGCGGGGGCGAAGACGGCCTTCATTCCGGTCACCGCGTTGGGGGCGCCGCATACCACCTCGACCTCGCCGGCGGCGGTCTCGACCCGGCATACCTTGAGGCGGTCGGCGTTGGGGTGGGGTTTGGCCTCGATGACGCGGGCGGCGGTGAAACCGCTCAGGCCCTCGGCACGGTCGGTCACCTCTTCGACCTCGAGGCCGATCATGCTCAGGGTCTCGGCGATGGCACCGACGGTTGCGTCGGTGTCCAGGTGCTCCTTGAGCCAACCGAGGGTGAATTTCATGGGTCCAGCCCCGCCGTCATGGTCGGCAGGTCGAGAGCGGCGAAGCCGTAATGGCGCAGCCAGCGCAGGTCGGAATCGAAAAAGGTGCGCAAGTCGGGGATGCCGTACTTGAGCATGGCCAGGCGCTCGACGCCCATGCCGAAGGCGAAGCCCTGATAGCGCTCCGCGTCGATGCCGCAGTTCTCCAAGACCTTCGGGTTGACCATGCCGGAGCCCAGGATTTCCAGCCAGTCGTCGCCGCCGATGCGCAAGGTGCCGTCCGCGCGGGTGCAGCCGATATCCACTTCCGCCGACGGTTCGGTGAAGGGAAAGTAGCTCGGCCGGAAACGCACCGGCAGGTCGTCTATGCCGAAAAAGGCGCGGCAGAAATCGATCAGGCAGCCCTTGAGGTGGCCGAAATGAGTGCTCTCGTCGACGACCAGACCCTCGACCTGATGAAACATCGGCGAGTGGGTGGCGTCCGAATCGCAGCGATAGGTGCGCCCCGGCACGATGATCGAAAGCGGCGGCGCGGTTTCCATCATGGTGCGGATCTGCACCGGCGAGGTATGGGTGCGCAGCACCATGCGGGCGCCGTCCTTGGTGCCGGGAAGATAGAAGGTGTCGTGTTCCTGGCGCGCCGGATGTTCGGGCGGGATGTTCAGCGCCGTGAAGTTGTGCCAGTCGTCCTCGATGTCGGGGCCTTCGGCGACCGAGAACCCCATTTCGGCGAAGATGGCGATGACCTCGTCGATGGTCTGGCTGATGGGGTGGATGGAGCCCGCCGCCCGGGGCCGCGCCGGCAAGGTGACGTCGACCCGTTCGTCGGCCAGGCGGGCGTCGAGATCGGCGTCGGCCAGGTCTTCGCGCCGGGCCTCGATGGCGGCGCCGATGGCGTCCTTGAGCTGGTTCAGCGCCGCGCCGATGGTTTTCCTTTGATCCGCCTCAACCGTGCCCAATCCCTTCATCAGCGCCGTGACGCGGCCCTTGCGGCCAAGCGCCGCGACGCGCACGGCCTCGAGCGCCTGGGCGTCGCCGGCCCCGGCGACGGCGGCCATCAGCTCGGTTCGGAGCGCGTCCAGGTCTTCCATTGTCGTTCCGCCGCCCTGTGGTAACGAAAAGGGGGCCGCCTGTCGGCCGGCCCCCGCAATCACATCGCCCGATCGGGGACCCCGGTCAAGCGGCCTCGGTGATGGCGGCCTGGGCCCGGTCGACCAAGGCCTTGAACCCGTCGGGTTCGTGAATGGCGAGATCGGACAGCACCTTGCGGTCGATCTCGATACCCGCCTTGGCCAGGCCGTTCATGAACTGGGAATAGCTCAGGCCGTGCTGGCGGGCGCCGGCGTTGATGCGCTGGATCCACAGGCGCCTGAACGAGCGCTTGCGCGTGCGCCGGTCGCGGTAGGCGTATTGCAGGCCCTTTTCGACGCGCTGGATGGCGGCGCGGAAGGTGTTCTTGTTGCGGGCCCGGTAACCGCGGGCCTTGGCGATCAGTTTCTTGTGCCGGGCGTGGGTGGTGACGCCCCTTTTGACGCGAGCCATGTCGGGGCCTCCTCAGCCGTTGGGCATGTAGGACTTGATGATGCGCGAATCCGAGCGGCCCAGGATCCTGGTGCCGCGCGCATTGCGCTTCATCTTCTGCGAACGGCGCCGCAGCATGTGGTTCTTGCGCGAGAAATTGGCCCGGACCTTGCCCGTGGCGGTGAGGCGAAAGCGCTTCTTGGCGCTGGCCTTGGTCTTCATCTTGGGCATTTGGTTGTTTCCTTCCTGAAGGGTGGCGGCGAGCGCCGATGACGCGCGCCCCAAGCGGCTGGGCATGCCCACGCCGGACCGCTTGTGAGGCGCGAAGGCGAGGGTTATAGCGGCTCGCCCGGTTGATTGCAAGGCACCGCCAACTAACTCTTTCGGCCCGGCGCCGAGCCCACTAAACTGCCCCATGGCCTGGAACACGATCAGCGGCGGCGGACGGCGGCGAACCCGGTTCGGGGTTGCGGCAACGCTGGTCCTGTGCCTGGCCGCCGGCGCCGTTTTGTCCGGTTGCGCCGGCACGGCGGTCGGGGTCGGCGCCACGGCCGGCGTCGCCGCCTATCAGGAACGCGGCTTCGAGGGCGCGGCGCGCGACCTCAAGACCCAGGCCGCGATTACCGAATTGTGGTTCAATTTCGATCATACCTTCGTCGTCCGCCTCGGCCTCAACGTCTACGAGGGCCGGGCCCTGCTGACCGGCGCCGTGGACGACGCGAAAGTGCGCGCCGACGCCGTGCGCCTGGCGTGGAAGGCGACGGCGGTCAAGGAGGTGCTCAACGAAATTCAGGTGACCGACGAGGGCGGACCCCTGGTGGTGGCGCGCGATACCTGGGTCACCGCCCAGCTGGCGTCGCGCATCACCTTCGACGAGACCATCCTGGCCATCAATTACGACATCGAAACGGTGACCGGAGTCGTCTACCTGATCGGCATCGCCCAGAATCAGGCCGAAGTGGACCGGGTGACGGCCCATGCGCGGACCATCCCATACGTGAAGAAAATCATCAGCCACGTCCGCGTCAAGGGGGCGTCATGACCCTGAGCGCCGGGGCGCGCGCCCAACTGATCGCCGTCGGAACCCTGCCCGACGATGAAATAGACCTGGGTGAAGCGGCCCTGACCCTGGCTTCCATCGACCGTCCGCGGGTCTCCATCGAGCCCTATCGCCGCCATCTGGCGCGCCTGGCGGCCGACGTCCGCGCCTATGTCGGCAATCACGGGGCGGGGCTGGAATTGCGCGCCGAGGCCCTGGCTCAGGTCATCGCCAAGCGCTATGGCTACGCCGTCGACGAGGACATCGAAGACGTGGTCGAGGGCGCCAACCTGATGCACGTCATCGACGCCCGCCGGGGCCTGGCGGTCGGCGTCGGTATCGTTTACATCCACGTCGCCGCCAGCCTGGGATGGGCCATCGAAGGGTTGGATTTTCCGACCCGTTTTCCCCTGCGTCTCGAACACCGGGGCCAGCGCGCCATCGTCGATCCCGCCGCCGGGGCGCGTATCGTCGGCGCGGCCGACCTGCGCGGTCTTCTAAAGGCCCTGGTCGGCAACCACGCCGAGCTCGATCCGTCGCGCTATCGGGGCTTGGGCAAGCGGGATATCTTGTTGCGCCTGCAAAACGACATAAAAATCTACCTGCTGCGCCGCGAGAAGTTGGACCAGGCCCTGGAACGGGTCGAAACGGCGCTTCTGTTCGCCCCCGACGCGGCGCTTCTATGGCGCGAGGCCGGCCTTCTGCATGCCCACCTCGACAACGTCAAGGAGGCGGTGGCGGCGTTGGAGGAATACATGCGCTGCAACGCCGGCGACGCGGTGCGCTACCGCACGTCGGTCCTGCTCCAGGAACTGCGCGGCCGGCTGGGGTAAAGGAAAAGTTGTGTTGAATAATTACGGCGCCAGCCCGCACCCCCTCCCGGCCACCCAGTGCCATTGTATGCTGTGGGTGGCCGGGAGGGGGTGCGGGCCGGTACCGCGCAATATTAAAGTGCCTTAGACGTGGGACTTGTCGTCGCCATCCAGATGGATCCGGTCGAGACCATCGACATCGACGCCGATTCGACCTTCGTCCTGGCGCTCGAGGCGCAGAAGCGCGGCCACCGGCTTTATCATTATTTGACCCGCGAGCTGTCGTTCGCCGCCCCCCGGGTGACGGCCCGCGCGCGGGCCTTGGAGATGCGCCGCGTCAAGGGCGATCACTATACGCTTGGCGCCGATGAGGTCATCGATCTGAGCCAGGTCGACGTCGTCTTGATGCGCCAGGACCCGCCCTTCGACATGTCCTACATCACGGCGACCCATATTTTGGAGACCATTCACCCGGCGACCCTGGTGGTCAACGACCCGGCCGCCGTGCGCAACGCGCCGGAAAAGCTGTTCGTCACCCAGTTTCCCGACCTCATGCCGCCGACCCTGATCACGGCGGACCGCGACGCCATTACCGATTTTCGCGCCCAGCACGGCGACATCATCGTCAAGCCCCTGTTCGGCAACGGCGGCGCCGGGGTTTTCCACATCGGGCCCGAGAACGAAAACCTCAACGCGCTCTTGGAAATGTTCGACGGGCTGTATCGCGAACCGATCATCGTCCAGGCCTATATGAAAGAGGTGCGCCAGGGCGACAAGCGCATCATCTTGGTCGACGGCAAACCCGTGGGCGCCATCAACCGCATCCCCGAGGCGGGCGAGGCCAGGGCCAACATGCACGCCGGCGCGACGCCGACCAAATCGGCCCTGGACGCGCGCGACCACGAGATTTGCGAGGCCATCGGCCCGGCCTTGAGGGAACGCGGGATGATCTTCACCGGCATCGACATCATCGGCGGCAAACTGACCGAGATCAACGTCACCTCGCCGACCGGTTTGCAGGAAATCAACCGCTTCGACGGCGTCGCCCTGGAAGCGGCGATCTGGGACGCCATCGAAGACCGCCTGGCGCGGACCCAAAGTTGAACGAAAGAGGAAGCCCTGCGATGACCGGCGGGCCGGGAATCCCATTCAACACCTTTACCATCGTCGCCAGGTGCGAGACCACTGGCGCGCTCGGCATCTGTCTGGCGTCGAGCCCGCTGACCGTTGCCTCGCGCTGCCCCTTCCTGCGCGCCGGCGTCGGGGCGGTGTCGACCCAGGCCAACACCAACCCCAAGCTGGGCCCCGCCGCCCTCGATCTATTGGCATCCGGCAAAAGCCCGGCCCAGGCCATCGAGGCGCTACGCTCCGACGACCCCTGGATCGACCACCGCCAGATCGGCATCGTCGACGCGGCCGGGCGCTCGGCCGCCTTCACCGGGCCCAAGACCGCCGCCTGGGCGAGCCACGAGACCGGCCCCGGCTTCGTCGCCATGGGCAACAACCTGATCGGCGAGCCGGTCGTCCAGGCAATCGCCGAAAGCTACCGCGCGTCGGCCGCCGAGCCGGTGTTCGAGGAACGCCTGATGGCCGCCGTCGAGGCCGGCCGCGACGCCGGCGGCCAGGCAATCGGCCACCTGTCGGGCGGCATGATCGTCTGCGGCGACGATCCCCACCCGCGCACCGACCTGCGCATAGAGATGGCCAACCCGACGCCGCAAGAAGGCGGTGACGCGGTCGACGACCTACGCCGCGTCTTCGACGCCTTCAAGCCACTGATCCCGTATTACCAGCAATGGCCAGGCAACCCGGACATGGATGATTGGCAAACGTGGTTGAAGAAGAACGCGGGGTGAGGGGGTGACTTATCAACAAGACGGTGCGCACCCCTTGAAGTTGGCTCTTTCTCGTATATATTGTGATCTAGGAGAGAGGTGATACCTACATGTAGGGCTTCCTGATTATCCTGCCTAGTCGAGAAAATGAGTGAATTGGCGCCGTGGACATGACCGATGTGTCGCCGCCTGTAGTTTACCATCCAACCATTGACCCTGACCGATGGCCTCTGTTGTACGGGGGCCCATACTATGATGTATCGCCCAGATTTCGAGAACAAGCTCGCGACTTCCTTGATCACACAAATGACCCAGAGGCATTCCCTGGCCTCCAGCCTGACCGCCCACAGCGCGACATGAAATGGAGAATAATTCTCTCGTTTGAAAAGAAGATTCAAAAGGGATATCGAGAGGGCGTCGGGGAAGAGTTGTGCTTCGCTCTGGTAGAAATGGATGATTTCCTTCACCGTCAGGGTTAGCGGCGGGCAGGTGAGGGTGCGCCTGGCCTTCAGGGTGTCCAGCGCATCCACCACGCCTTGGACATAGCCCAGGCATCGGCTGTCCGCCGGTGTTCCGGCCACGGGCTTTGCGGCCTCAATGCCTTCGCACAGTTGCAACAGTTGGCGGCCCGATAGCGGCCGGTCGTCATTCGCCGCCGAGGCCGCCGACGCGGTGAGCATGAATAACGCCGCCGCCATGGCGGCCCGCGCGGTCCGGGCCCGGCCTCTCACTTCGCTTCGGCCAGGCGGACGGCGCCGATGGCCATGGTGGTTGCCGCTTGGCTTGGTTCGACGACGGGCAGGCCGAGGGCCGATTCCAGGCCCCCCTTGTAGCGCGCCATGCCGGCGCAGCCCATGATCACCACGTCGGCGCCCCCCTCGTCGCGCAGCGCCGCCCCGGCGGCGGTCATGCGCGCCATCACCTTTTTTTCGTCCGCCAGTTCCGCGATGCCCATGCCGATGGGCCGGCTGGCGGCGAAGCGGGATTCGAGGCCCAGGGCGCAGACGTATCGTTCGTGGCGCCCCACCGAATCCTCCAGGATGGCGATGATGCCGAAGCGTTCGCCGCGCGTCATGGCGTTCAGCATGGCGCATTCGGCGATGCCGAAGACCGGGCGCGGGGTGGCGGCGCGGGCGAGGGACAGGCCCGGGTCGCTGAAGCACGCGATGACGTAGGCCGCCGCGTCGCGGTCCTCAACGGCGCGGCGGATCGGCTCGACGACGCTGTCCACGTCGGCCTGGCTTTCGATGCCGGGCGGGCCGTCGGCCAGGGTGATGCACTCGATCGCCGGGCCGCCCGCCATGCGCAGCGGCTCGAGGGCGGCATCGATGCCCTCGGTCACGGCGACCGTCGAGTTGGGATTGATGACCACGATTGGGGCGTTCATGGCCACCTCACGCGTCTTCGGGCGGCACGACGCCGGTTTGCTCGGTGATCAGGCCGTAGTGTTCGATGCGCCGGTGGGCGGCGAAGTTGAAGATGACCTCCTTGATATAGTTGCCGAGGTCGAGATCGCAGGTATAGGTGACGACCTCGTCGCCCTCGGTCATGGCCTGGGCGACGATCTCGCCGGTCGGCGCCACGATGCACGAACCGCCGTAGAGGCCGTGGCCGTCCTCCTTGCCCGCCTTGGCGCTGCCCACCACCCACATGCCGTTCTGATAGGCCGCCGCCTGCATGCACAGGCGATGGTGAAACATGCGCAGGTGCAAGGGCTCGTCATGGTGGATGTTGGTGGTCGGCGTGTTGTAGCCCAGCACCACCATCTCAGCGCCCTGGAGCGCCATGACGCGGAAGGTCTCGGGCCAGCGCCGGTCGTTGCAGATGCACATGCCCATGACGCCGCCGAAGGCGCGCCACACCGGAAAGCCCAGGTCGCCGACCTCGAAATAGCGTTTCTCCAGGTGCTGAAAGGCGACGTCGGGGATGCGATGGGCATGGCCGGGCAGGTGCACCTTGCGGTACTTGCCGATGATGGCGCCGGCGCCATCGACCAGAATGGACGTGTTGAAGTGGCGCGGGGTGCCATTCTCCTCGGTCAGCTCGGCGTAGCCGAGATAGAAGCCGATGCCGAGCCGTGCCGCCGCGTCGAACAGGGGTTGGGTCGCCGGGTTCGGCATGGCGGTCTCGAAAAAGGCATCGATCTCGGCGGGGTCCTCCATCCAGTAGCGCGGAAAGAAGGTGGTCAGGGCCAGTTCGGGAAAGACCACAAGGCGGCAGCCCGACGCGTCGGCCTGATGCAGCATGGCGATCAGGCGCTCGACCACCTGGGCGCGGCCCTCAGCCAGGTGGATGGGACCCAGCTGCGCCGCCGCGACCTTGAGGATGCGTGTCATGACGGGTCTCCCTCTCCGTCCAGCAATTGGGCGCCGAAGTTGCGTTCGGGGTCCATTTCGGGCGCCAGGCGGCCCAAGGGCCGGGCGGCGTCGGGGACGGCGCAGGGCAGGAACTCGCCCGAGCCGCGCTCGGCGTTGAGTTGGCCGTCCTCGACCACGACGCGGCCCCGGCTCAGCACGGTGACCGGCCAGCCGGTGACGGCGCGCCCCTCATAGGGCGTGTAGCCGACGTTGTCGTGCAGCATGTCGGCGCCGATGGTGACCTCTTTTTCGGGGTCCCAGATGGCGATGTCGGCGTCGGCGCCGACCGCAATCGTGCCCTTGCGCGGGAACAGGCCATAGAGCTTGGCCGCCGCCGTGGCGCTCAAATCGACGAAGCGATGCAGATCGATGCGGCCCGCCCCCACGCCTTCGGAAAACAACAGCGGCAGGCGGGCCTCGATGCCCGGCACGCCGCTGGCGATTTGCTTGAACGACGGGTTGGGTCCGGCGGCCAGCTTGCCCGTCTCGTCGTGGCGGTAGGGCGCGTGGTCGGACGAGAAGACCTGGAAGGTGCCGTTGCGAAGACCGGTCCAGATCGCCTCCTGGGCTTGGGCGTCGCGGGGCGGCGGGCTGCAACAGAACTTGGCCCCTTCGGAGCCCTCGAGGTCGAGGTCGTCGGCGGTGAGAAACAGATACTGGGGACAGGTCTCGCCATAGATCTTGAGGCCCAGGTTCTGGGCCTGGCGGATCTCGTCGCGCGCCTCTTCGGTCGAGACGTGGACGATCAGGATGGGCACGTCCATGAGCCGCGACAGGGCGATCACCCGATGGGTCGCCTCGCCCTCGCCGATCCGCGAATGGGCAACCGCGTGATAGCGCGGCTCCCGATGCCCCTTGTCGAGCAGGCGGTTGGAGATCCAGCGGATGGCGTCGTCGTTTTCGGCGTGCACCATGACCAAGGCGCCCTCGCGCCGCGCCAGGGCAAGAACGTCGAGGAACTGGTAGTCGTCGATCTTCAGCGCCTCATAGGTGGTGTAGACCTTGAACGACGTGTAGCCGTCGCGGATCAGGGCCGGCAGCTCCTGGCCCAGGACCTCGTCGGTGGGGTCGGAGATGATCAAATGAAAGGCGTAGTCGATCACCGCCTTGGGGCCGTCGCGGTCGTGGTAGTCGGTGACCACCTGACGCAGCGACTGGCCCCGGTGCTGGGCGGCGAAGGGCATGATCGTGGTCGTGCCGCCGAAGGCCGCCGAGACGGTGGCGCTCAGGAAGTCGTCGGCGCACATCAGACCGGTCGACGAAACCTGCTCGACATGGCAATGGCTGTCGACACCGCCCGGCAGGACCAGCTTGCCCTTGGTCTCGATGACCCGCTCGCCACCTTTGAGGTTTTCGGCCAGGGCCGCCACCCGGCCGTCTTTGATGCCGACGTCGCAGAGCGAGCGCTCCGACGCCGTGGCGACGGTTCCGCCCCGGATGATCAGATCATAGGCCGCCATCATGGCCTCCTTTCCCTTTATCCATTTAACGCAAATAGGTCGTCGCGGATGTAAACATGCGCTCGGGATTTGCTCTAGATACGCTCCGACAGCCAGATGGCGAGGCGCGAGCCGGTCTTGACCACCGCCGTAAGGGCGTCGAAGGCCGGGGCGTCGAGGGCGCCGTGATCAAGCCCGGTCTGGCGGTGTTCCATCTCTTCTTCGCGAAAGCCCTCGAAGGCGCGCTTCAGTTCCGGCTCGTCGTCGCCCAACTGTTCGATCTGGCCGGCGTAGTGTTGGTCGATGACTTCCTCGACGGCAACCGTGCAGGCCATGGCGGCGCGTTCGCCCAACAGCGCCGTCGTGGCGCCAAGGGCGAAACCCGCCGCGTGCCACAGGGGCATCAGGGCCGTCGGGCGAATCCGCCGTTCGGCGGCCAGCTCGTTGAAAGCCGCCAGATGCTGGCGCTCCTGTTCGGCCATGTGGCGGATGACCGGCGCCGACGGGCTTCGCCCGAGGATCGCCAGTTGGCCTTCGTAGATGCGAACGGCGCCGAACTCTCCGGCCTGATCGACGCGGATCATGCGCTTGACCCGGTCGACGGGCGAAAGGTCGCCGGGCAGGCGGCGGGGCCGGGCGGTCAAGGCGACTTCCCTCTGAGAAGGGCGCGCGCGCCCAACAGGCTGAACACGGCCAGGCCCAGGGAGACCAGCGCGTTATAGCCGGCCAAGGAGACGCCGAAGAGCGTCCAGTCGACCTGGTCGCAGGGCTTGGCCGGCGAGCCCGCCGCCAGCCCGGCCTTCAACTGCTCCAGGGTCATGGCGCCCGGCTGGCCGCCGCCGCAGGCGGCGATGGAACCCCACCAGTGCTGCTCGACGCCGACGTGATAAAGGGCCAGCCAGGCGCCGGTCAGGAAAACGACGGCGCACAGGCCGGCGATGGCGGCGCCGGCCCGCCCCTCGCCGCCGAGCCCGACGCCGACAGTGGCCAGCATCGCCGCGATCACGTAGGGCACGCGCTGATAGATGCAAAGGACGCAGGGCTCGAGCCCGAAAAGATGCTGGGCGGCAAAGGCACCGATCAGCACCGCCGAACTGGCGAGCAGAATGGCCAGGGCGACAAAGCGCGGATGGACATAGGCTGAAAGGGACCCGTTCATGGCTCAAGGATAGTAGAGCAAATCCCGAGCGGATGGAATCATCCGCGACGACGTATTTGCACCTAGAACAAGGAGTTAGAGAATTTTCGGTGAACGCATGTGAACGGAAAATGCTCTAGAAGACGAACTTGAGGGCCAGGAAGCCGCCCAGAAGGAGAACGAAGAAGAGGATGGCAAGGCGGTTCAGATGGGTCTCGACGAAGACCCGGATGGGCGCGCCGAAACGCCACAGGAGACCCGCCTCGACGAAGAAGCGCAGCCCCCTCGAGGCCACGGACGCCACGGTGAAGACGACGATATCAAGGCCGGTGACGCCGCTGGCGATGGTGATCACCTTATAGGGGAACGGAGTCACCCCGGCGCCGGCGACGATCCACGCCCCCCATTCGTTGTAGCGCTCCTGGAAAGCCGAGAACTGGGTCCCGTAGCCGTAGAAATCCAACAAGGGCCGGCCGACGGATTCGTACATGAAATAGCCGATGCCATAGCCCGCTAGGCCGCCCAGCACCGAGCCGGCCGTACAGACGGCGGCGATGCGCCATGCCTTGTCGCGGCTGGCCAGCACCATGGGAATGATCAGGACGTCGGGCGGGATCGGAAAGACCGAGCTTTCGACGAAAGCGACCGCGAACAGCGCCGCTAGGGCATGGCGGTGGGCCGCCCATTTCATCGTCCAGTCGTAAAGTCCGCGCAGCACCGGCTTCTCCTCCCACCGCTTCCTCGCCCCGGCGGATGTGTACCAGCCCGGCCGGGCCGGGGCAATTGCCGGCGACGGGCGACCCCCCACCCTGGCCCTCCCCCACAAGGGGGGAGGGAAGTTCTTGGCGATCGCCGAAATATGCGCCCCCTCCCCCTTTCGACGGGGGAGGGCTGGGGTGGGGGCGATGACCGCAACGCAATTGAATTCGCATGGATGATGCCGTGGACCGCGAAAAGGCTTGCCATCGGCGGCCCCGCGCTGTCGTATTCTAGTGTTCTGAATCGGACTGATAGTACCCATACGATCGCTTTTCCCGTTCGCTCGGCAGGAAGGGAGGCGCGGGCGATGCCTTTGCATCGGCAAGCCTTCCTGACGTACCGAGGGGGCGGGAAAAGCGACCCGCTGGGCGGTCTTCCGAGCCCACCGGGGCCATGGGGTGCCCCCGTATTTGAATTGCGGGGGGCGCCCCCGCGACCCCCGGCGTCGGTGCGCGGCGCTTGTGATGGTTCCCCATCACGGCGCACCACGCGCCTAGCCGGATGAACTCGGAAGGCCGTCGTATGGGTACTATCAGTTCGATTCAGAGCACTAACCAGGAGGAAACGGCGGATGATCGACGGGACGGGGCAGGGGGCGCGCCGGGAAGTGCGCCGCGAGACCAAGGTCATCGGCCTGGTGGGCGGCGCTTTTCTGGTCCATCATTTTCTGCAACTCGCCCTGCCGCCCCTGTTTCCCCTGCTCAAGATCGAGTTCCAGGTCAGCTACGCGGCCCTCGGCGGCATCATGACGGCCTTCAGCCTGGCCTCGGCGGCGGCTCAGATTCCGGTCGGTTTTCTGGTCGACCGGGTCGGTGCCCGGTGGGTTCTGATGGGCGGCCTGGGTCTGGCCTCGGCGTCCCTGGCGCTGATCGCCGCCACCTCGTCCTACACCGCCTTCCTGGCCCTGGCCGTGGTCATGGGCGCCGCCAATTCGGCCTGCACGCCGGCCGATTACGCCATCCTCTCAAGTTCCATCGCCCGGGCCCGCGCCGGCCGTGCCTTCAGCCTGCATACCTTCGCCGGCCAGGTCGGCTTTGTCCTTGCCCCCGCCACCATGGGCCTCTTGGCGGCCTGGGGCGGATGGCGCATGGCGGTCGTCGCCGCCGGCGTTCTGGGCCTGCTCGCCGTCGCCGCCCTCATCGTCGGGCGCGGGCTCCTCGTCGAGGGCACGCCGCATACGGCCTCGACCGAGGCGCCGCCGGCGGACAGGCGCGAGCCCGTGCCCGAGAAAGGAGGCTTCGCGCTCCTCCTGTCGCCGCCCATTCTGTTGTTCCTTTTGTTCTTCATCCTCAACTCGTCGGCCTCGACCGGCATCAGGACCTTTTCGGTCACCGCCATGATGGCGTTTCACGAAAGCTCGCTCACGGTTGCCAACGCGGCGCTGACGGGCTACTTCGTCGGCACCTCGACGGGGGTTCTGGCGGGCGGCTGGCTGGCCGACCGGGTGCGGCGCTACGATCTTCCCATGGCCTGCGTGGTTTTGCCCGGCGTCGCCGTCCTGGCCCTGCTCGGCGGTTACGTCCTGCCCGGCGTCGGCCTGATCGCGGCGGTCGTTTTCTTCGGCCTTACCCAGGGCGTTATGCGGCCCTTGCGCGACGTCTTGATCATGCTGGCGACGCCGCCGGGTTCGTTCGGCAAGGTGCGCGCCTTCGTCAACATGGGCGGCCACGTCGGCAGCGCCGTCATCCCGGTGTTCCTCGGTTGGCTCATCGACCAGGGCGAGCCGCAATGGGTGTTCTGGACCATCGCCGCGGGCATCCTGCTCGCCATCGGGACGATCTTCATCGTCCACCCGATGGTCAAAATCGAGCGCCGATGATCAGCGTATTGACGCGTGATCGCGCCGGGCTATGATCGGCGCCGTCGCGGCGGCCCCTGTGGCGGAATTGGTAGACGCGCTGGATTCAAAATCCAGTTCCGGTAACGGAGTGGGAGTTCGATTCTCCCCGGGGGCACCACCTTCCCTCATGCCGCCTCCACGCCATCGAGAAACCGGCACCAGTGTTCGGGCAGGCCGTGGGCCCGGGCGCCTTCGCGCAGCAGCGTCAAGTAGCGCAGCGACGGTTTGCCGTCGATCTCGTTGCCCTGGGCGATGTAGGTCACGGCCGGGACCGGGCGGCCGTCCCCATCCTCGGCCTCGATCCACAGATGGCGGTAGTAGCGGCCGGGGACGCCCTCGGTCGAATCGAGGCGCACCAGGTCATGGCGCGTGATCTTGTACAACACGCCCCAGACCTCGCCGTCCGGCGCCGGCTCGATGTTGGCCGGCGCCGCCCGGCCCTTGGGCCGGCCGTCGAGGTTGAAGCGCAGGCGGTAGCCCTTTATCCGGCCGGCCCGCCATTCGCGCGCGGTCATGCGCCGGCGGTCGCGAAAGGCTGTATCGTGCATGTTGGAGCCGAAGGCGAAATACCACACCGCCTCGCCGGGCCCGCCGTCGAGCCCAAGGCCCCAAAAACGGTAATAGAGACGCGCCGCCGTCCACGACCTCCGGCAAACAGCGTTCGCCGCCCGGCGCAATAATCTCCGCACCCGGCGCCTCACTCTTCGCTGTCCCCGGCCGGTTGGCCGAGCCGCCGGATGGTCAGGTATTGCAGCGCGCCGGCGACTACGGCGACAACGAACACGCCGTTAAGCGAAACGGCGTCGGCAATAACGCCGCCGACGATCGGCAGCAACGAGGACGGCGCCACGAAGGCGTTGAAATATCCGCTGTAGGCCGGACGCCGATCGTCGGGCGAGATTTCCATCAGGTAGCCGAGCATGGCGATGGTGGTGCCGTTGACCAGGGCGCCGAGCAAGAAGAACAGCGCGGCGAAGGCCGGCAACGTTGCAACCCCGAGACGATCCCAGGTGAGCGCCATGATAAGAACCGCCAGCGGCGGGATCAGGCGCAACACGGCGACGCCTTCCAACAGGCTCTGCTTGCCCCGCCTGTCGCCCCACCGGCCCCATAGCGGGTTCGAGGCCAGCGCCCCGGCGGTCTGGGCGCCGAGCAGCAGCGGGATGTCGAGAAGGGCGAGGCCGCCGGCGCGCGCCTGGATGACGTAAAAGGGCAGCGCCATCAACGCCGCGCCGCCGAGCCACTGGGAACGGAGAAAGAGGCGAAAGCGGGCGTCCTCGCGGTAGACCCGGAGCCCGCCCAGCAGAAATTCGGCGAATCCCCGCCTTGGTTCCCGTGGCGCCGGGGCGTCGGTCTCGCCGGCCGAGACGAACAGGACCGACGATGCCAACATCAAGGCGGCGCCGATGGCGAAGATGGCGGCGTGGGCTTCGACAAATGGCAGGTGGCCGATCAACCGATGGGCGGCGGCGGCCACCGCCAGGCCCAACAGACCGCCGCCGAAGAAACGCCACGCCAGCAGGCGGCTGCGCCGGCCGGACGGAATCGAGCGCCCGACGATGTCGTTGTAGGGCACCGCGACGATGCCGCTGATGAAGGCGTAGCCGGTCCACAGAACGAAGAAGACGACCGCCAGGACGGTGGGCGAGGCGCCGCCCAGGGCCGCGACGGCGGCGGCCAGAAGGGCCAGACAGGCGGCGCGCCCGAAGGCGCCGACGACGTAGAAAGGCATGCGGCGGCGGCGTCCCTCGGCCAGATAGCCGACGAAAAGCTGGGGGAACAGCCAGCCGAAGCGCAATATCGCGCTGGCCAGGCCGACGGCGATCGAACTGCCCGTCACGGCGTGGACGAAGCCGGCGATGATGGTCGCCGAATCGACCGCCGCCGAGCCGCCCTGAAAACCGACCCCGGCGCCGGCGATGCGCCAGAAACGTTCACTTTCGGGTTTATCGGCCATTGTCCGCCCAGTCTGGTGCGTCGTTCGACCAATGTCACGCCGATCCGCCGCGATCGACCTTATAAAGCATCGGTTGGCGACCCTATGCCGAGACCGCGCCATGCGAGTGGGGCGATCGCCCCTTGAGCATCGTTTACGGTGCCACAGAGATAGGTATCATGGGATTCCACGAGATTTCGATGTGCGCCGCCGCCGATCCTGGCATGGGAATGCGAATGGCCGTCAACAACGGTAAGTCACAGGTTGGCACACCCCGCATCGCGGTTGTCGGCTGCGGCGCCTGGGGCAAGAACCTGGTGCGCAACTTCAAGGCCCTCGGCGCGCTCGCCGCGGTGCATGACGCCGACGCGGACACTGCCCGTTCCAACGCCGCCGCCGCCGCCGAGCAGGCCATGCGGACAGGAAGGGCCGTTCCCTTGCGCGAGGAGCAATCATGATCCACGAAACCGCCCAGGTCGACGAGGGCTGCGTCATCCATGTCCTTCAATCGGGCAGCCGCTGACAGGATTGCCCAGCCCAATACGGGCCGTCGACGACGATTTACAATCGCTTTAACCGTTGGTCGCACAAGGGCATCTGGCAGGACATGTTCGCCCAACTGACGGCGGCGGAAAAGGGGGCTTCTGTTCAGGCCACGGGCCGCACCAAGGGCGGGCGCGACACCAAGGTCCATGCCATAAGCGGCGCCCATTGCCGTCCCCTGGCGGCCCCATGCATCGTAGCGCTCATCCGTTACGGAATTCGAACGAGTCCCGACCCTGATAAGCAAGCAAAGTTTTTACAAATTGACGCTCAAAAGGTGTATTTTCGAGGCGCGGTCGTTCCTTAAGCGTAAACTGAACTATGACCACTCCCGACATTCTTTTCGACGGACCCGAGGACGCGCCGTTCACCGTCGCCCTGGCCCATGGCGCCGGGGCACCCATGGACAGCCCCTACATGGCCGCTTTCGCCGAGGGCCTGGCCGGGCGGGGATACCGGGCGGCGCGTTTCGAGTTCCCCTACATGGCCAAGCGCCGCGTCGGCGGGCCCAAGCGGCCGCCCGACCGGGCGCCGGTGCTGCTCGAGACCTGGCGCACCGTCGCCGAGGCCCTGGGACACCAACGCCTGATCGTCGGCGGCAAGTCCATGGGCGGACGCATGGCGAGCATGTTCGCCGCCGACGCCGAAGTCGGCGACGCCCCGGTGCGCGGCATCGTTTGTCTGGGCTATCCCTTCCACGCACCGGGCCGCCCCGAGAAGCCGCGCATCGATCATTTGAAATCGCTGCGTACCCCGGCGTTGATCCTGCAAGGCACCCGCGATCCCTTCGGCGGCGCCGCCGAGGTCGCGACCTACGGCCTCGATCCCGCCATCCAGGTGCATTGGCTGGAGGACGGCGATCACGGTTTCAAGCCGCGCAAGGCGTCGGGACTGACGGAGCGGCAGAACTGGGACGAGGCCCTCGACGTCATCGCCGCCTTCCTGGGCCGCCTCTAACGGCCAGCCAGGTAATCGGCCAGGCAATCGAGGCTGCCGTTCCAGCCCTGGGCGTGCTTGTCATGCGCTTCTTCGCCCGGCAGGCGCCGGTGGATCAGGGTCAGCTCCGTGCCGCCCGCGACATCGGCCAGGGTGACCTCGACTTCGGTCTCGATGCCGGCAAAGTGACCGTTCTCCCACGTCCAGGTGAAGACCAGGCGTTGCGATGGCACCACTTCGCTAAATCGGCCGGCGACGATGTAGGTGCCGTCTTCTTTCATTTCGCAGCGGTAGCGTCCGCCGGGCCGGGGGTCGAGCTCGGTAATGCGCGCCGTCACGCCCTTGGGTCCGAACCAGGCGCTCAAGGCGTCGGCCTCCGTCCAGGCGCGGTAGACGTCTTCGCGGGGCGCGGCGATGACGCGCTTCAGTTCAAGCTCGGCGGTCGTGACGATACTGTCCATTGGTCAATCCTCCTTGGGTGTTTCCAAATACTCGGCGAGGCGCTCCAGGCGGTCTTCCCAAAATGCCCGCGTGGCGGCGATCCAATCCGCCGCCCCGGCCATCGCCCCGGCCTCCAGCCGGCAACGATGCACCCGGCCCTCGCGGTCGCGCGCCAACAGGCCGGCTCTTTCCAAGACTTTCAGGTGCCGCGAGACGGCCGGCAACGAAATGGCGAAGGGCATGGCCAAATCGCCGACCTTTGTCGGACCCTCGGCCAGGCGGGCCAGGATGGCGCGCCGCGTCGAATCGGCGAGGGCGCCGAAGACGGCGTCCAACGCGGCCTCGCCTCCAGGTCTTTGCTGATAGTTAACCATATGGTTAAATATATGTTCCGCCACGGCGCCTGTCAAGTGTCGATGATCCATCCACCCACGGCGGGTTTCCCACCGGCGGCCCGGGCGCTAGACTGCGCCTTCCCGGCAAAGGCGGATGAAAGGGCGGCGTCATGGCGTCATCTTGGGCGGATTTGGGTCCCCATCGGGGCTACTTCACCGACGACCTGGCGGCCGCCGATCCCGAGGTCCACGCGGCGATCGAGGGCGAGCTCAGGCGCCAGCAGGACCAGATCGAGTTGATCGCGTCGGAGAACGTGGTCAGCCTGGCCAGTCTCGGCGCGCTTGGTTCGGTGATGACCAACAAGACCGTCGAGGGCTACCCGGGACGGCGATATTACGGCGGCGCCGAGTTCGCCGACGACCTCGAATCCCTGGCCATCGAGCGCGCCAAGCGGCTGTTCGGCTGCGCCTTCGCCAACGTCCAGCCCCATTCCGGCAGCCAGGCCAACCAGGCGGTCTATCTGGCGCTCCTCAAGCCCGGCGACACCATCCTCGCCATGGCCCTCAGCGCCGGCGGGCACCTGAGCCATGGCGCCGCGCCCAATATTTCGGGCAAGTGGTTGCGGGCCGTCCACTACGGCGTTGGCGCCGACGACGGCTTGATCGATTACGATGAAGTCGAGCGCCTGGCCCATGAGCACGAGCCGCGCCTGATCATCGCCGGCGGCTCGGCCTATCCGTGCGTCATCGACTTCGCCCGCTTCGGCGCCATCGCCAAGGCGGCCGGCGCGTCGCTTTTGGTCGACATGGCCCACTTCGCCGGCCTGGTCGCCGGCGGCGTCCACCCCGACCCCCTGCCCCACGCCGACGTGGTGACGGCGACGACGTACAAGAACCTGCGCGGCGGGCGCGGCGGGCTCATCCTGACCAACGACGGCGATCTGGCGCGGCGTTTCGATTCGGGCGTCTTTCCCGGCGTTCAGGGCAGCGTCCTTCTCAACGCCGTCGCCGCCAAGGCGGTGTGCCTGGGCGAGGCCCTGAGGCCCGAGTTCAAGACCTATGCGCAAGCCGTTCTGGACAATGCCCGGGCCCTGGCCGGGGCCTTGACGGCGCGCCATGTCGATGTCGTCTCGGGCGGCACCGACACGCCGCTCATGCTGGTCGATCTTAGGGCGCGGAGGTTGACCGGCGACGCCGCCTCGCGGTGCCTCGAGGAAGCCGGCCTGACCTGCAACAAGAACGCCGTCCCCTTCGACGATCAGCCGCCCAGTGTTACGTCCGGACTCCGCTTTGGTGTTTCGGCGGCCACGACCCGGGGCTTCGGGGTGGCCGAGTTCGCCGCTATCGGCGGCCTCGTCGCCGATGTCCTGGACGGCATGGCGGGGGACGCGGCGCCCGGGACGGCTGCCGAAGCGAGCCAAAAAGTGCGGGCGCTGTGCCGCGACTTTCCCATCTACCCGGACCTGGCGTCGTGCCCGTCGAGTTAGCCGTCCTCGGTGCCTTTATCGTCGCCGTGACGGCCCTGGTCATGTCGCCGGGGCCCGATACCATCCTCATCTTGCGTTACACCTTGACGTCCGGTCCCAAGGCCGGCCTGGCCGCCGTCGCCGGGGTGCAGGTCGGCCTTACCCTCCACACCTTGCTGGCGGTGCTCGGCGTCAGCTTGATCATCGCCTCGTCGCCGGTGCTGTTCAAGACCGTGGCCGTCGCCGGCGCGGCGTATCTGGGCTGGCTTGGGGTCCAGGGCCTGCGGGGCGGCGGCGCCCTTAGCCTGCAAGGCGGCGGCCCCCAAGTCGGCACCGGCAAGGCGTTGCGCGACGCCGTCTTGTGCAATGTCCTCAATCCCAAGGTCATCTTGTTGTTCCTGGCCCTGTTGCCGAACTTCGTCGATACCGGGCGCGGTGACGTATCGCTTCAACTGATTACGCTGGCCGCCGTTCTCATCGCCATCAACACCTTGTGGCAGGCGCCCATGGTATGGGCGGCGGAAGCGGTGCGCCGATGGCTGGTGGCGCCCGCCGTCACCCGCGCCATGGCGCGCGGCACGGGCGTCATCTTGTTGGGCTTCGCCGTCTTGATGCTGTACGAACACCTGACATGAGAGGGGACCATCGATGGCCGTCAGCCCCGAGCTTCGCGATCATATCCTGGACCTTCTGGAACCCCTCGGCGGGGTTACGGCCCGGCCCATGTTCGGCGGCGTCGGGCTCTACCGCGAAGGCATCATGTTCGGCCTGATCACGCGCCGCGACGTGCTCTACTTCCGCACCGATGACGGCAACCGCGGGGAGTACGAAGCAGCCGACATGGCGCCATTCGTTCCCTTCGCCGACGGCCGCATGACCATGCCCTATCACGAGGTGCCGGACGACGTATTGGAAGACACCGATGAGATCAGCGCCTGGGCCGGCCGCGCCTGGGAGGCGGCCAGGCGCAACCGCAAAACAGGCACGGGAAAAGGAAGGAAACGGTGACCACGGACCGGGGCCGCATCCGCAAGCATTCGCTGGAAATCGCCGGCCACCGCACCAGCGTGTCCCTGGAAGACGCCTTTTGGGAGGCCTTCACCGAAACGGCCCGCATCAGGGGCGTTTCCGTCAACCGCCTCGCCGCCGAGATCGACCGGGCGCGCACCGGCAACCTGTCCAGCGCCATCCGCCTTTTCGTCCTTGACCAGACGAGCCGCCTTAACGGACCTTGAAAATCTGCTTCAGAATGTCCTCGGGCCGTATCTTTTTCTGTTCGGTGGGAGGGGGCGGCGGCGGCGGTGCCAAGGTGCCATCGGTAGACGGCGCCGGCGCCGGCGGCGCGGCGGTGCTTTTCTGGCGCGGAATGATTTTATCGAGCACCCCGCCGAGGCCCTTCTTCTCCAGCAACTTGTCGAGCGGCTTGATGCCGGTGCCGCCCTGCGGCGCGCCGCCGGTACTGCCCCTCAATAACGTAACTTTGGGGGCATCGAGGGCGCCCTTGACCTTAAAGGGAACCTGCTGGGGAATGCGCACCTTGCTGGCCAAAAGACGGGTCAGAAGGTTCTGGGCCATGGTCAGCTGGCCCTCCACATCGAGGGTCCAGTTGGCCAGATCGACGCTTCCCCGCGCGGCGCCGTTGCTGAGATCGGAGACCAGCTTGAGGTCCTGGGTGCGGGCCACGCCGCGCTCGATAAGGAAGCTGCCGGTGACGTCGGCCAGGCCGCCGCCCTTGCCGGCCAACCCGCCGCCCAGCCCCTGAACGGCGGTGAGCAGTTGAAGGATCGAGGCCAGCGCCGTGCCGCGGGCGCCGCCCTTGACGTCAAGCCCACGCAACGCGAGATTTCCCTTGCCGCCGAGGGCCGCCACCAGATCGGCGACGCTTGGCCCGCGCGAGACGACGGCGAGGTCCATATTGATCCAGCCGCCGGCGGCCGATTTCCCGGCCACCGCGCCCAGCGCCCGGCGAACGTCGGCGTTTTTCAACGTCATCGCCGCATCGACGCCGAGGACCGGGGCCGAGGTGACGGTTGCCGTCGCGTTGAGATCGCCGCCGAACAGGACTCCGGTGAGACGTTCGGCGCGCAACACGCCGTCCTTGACCGTCGCCGTCACCTGGGCCTTGTTCAGCGCATAGGTGTCGAAGACCAGGGACGCCGCCTTGACCTTGAGATCGGCGTCGAAAGCCCGCAGCGCCGCAAGGTCGATGGGATCCCGGGGCCAGCGCCCCGCCGCGCCGGACTTGGCCGCCACCGGGCGGACCCCCGAGCGCTGGGCGAACGGCACCGGGCCGGGCCAGGCGGCGGGAACGACGGCGGACCGGGCGCGCCAAACCGGCGGCCGGCCGGGCAACCAAGCGGCCCGCTTGGCGGGCAGGAAACGATCGACGATGATCTTGGAGGTGGTCAGATCGGCGCTGACCTTGGGACGCGGCCCGGTCAGTCCAAGCGCCGCGCTGCCCTTGACCGTCACGGCGCCGATTTTGGCGTCGATACCGCTGAGCGTCACCTTGGATGGATCGCCGGCCACCAGGGCGGCGAATTTCACCGCGCCAATGGGGCCGGCCGGCCGGTAGTCCACGTCAAGTTTGCCCAACAGGCGAACCAGGTTGGGATGGCTGGCCGTGAGCTTCAATTTCAGGCCGCCAAACAGGGTCAACGCCGACACCGAGCCGGACACCGACGCATCGACGCCGGCCGCCTTGACGCGCATCTTGACGCGCGGTTGCAGAAGGGATCCTTCAAGGTCGGCGTTGATTTTCACAGCGCCCAATTTGTTGGGCGCCACCGGCGGCTTGACATCGGCGAGCCGGAACAGGCGCCCCAGATTGGCGCCGCCGAGTTGAAAGCGGACCCCCTTCAGTTCGGGAACGCCGGCCAGTCCGGCGACGGTGCCGCTGGCCTTGACCGAGACCCCGGCCAGGTCGGCGACGCTGGCCCGGCGCAGCTTCAGCGTGCCGTTGAACAGCGTCGCATCGAGGACGACGTTCTTGATCGTCGTGCGGCGAAAGATCACCGAGCCGACGCGCGCCGTGAGATTGGCGTCGATGGTGTTGAGCAGGGTCAGGGCGGCGAACGGATTGGCGGGCGTGGCCTGTTTTTCAGCGCCGGCCGCGGATTCTTTCGCCGGCGCCGCTTCTTGCGGCTTTCTGTCTGCCTTGGCCTGGCCGGTGAGATAGGAATCGAGATTGAGGCTGTCGAGCGCAAGGTCGGCACCGAAGGCCAGGCGGCGGCGCAACGCCACCGTCACCCCGCCGGTGATGCCGGTATTGTCGATCTTGAGCTTGATGGCGCTGGCTTGCACCTCCTGGGCCGTGGCGCTGATCTCGCCCGACATTTTAAGGGTGCGCAGGCGGTCCGAGGGCACGGGAGGAGCCTTGACGCCGAGCCAGCCGAGAAGACGGCGGAGGTCGTTCACCTTGCCTTCGACCGAGCCTTCGAAGCGAGGCTTCCCCTTATCGGCGCCGACGACGCCGAACAGGGCGAATTCCGAGCCGCCGGGAAGTTGGGCCGAGAGCTGGCTAATGGTGACGTCGCCCTCGGCCAGCTCGATATTGGCCTTGACCTGGCGCACCAGTCCGCCCCGGAAAGTAACGGTGTCGACCGCGGCGACGAGGGAGCCGGCAAGGCCCGCCGGCAGGGCAAAGGCCTGGGTCGGCGGCGCCGGTGGGCCGGCCGCCTTGCGCGGCACAAGCTTGATCGACGCCTTCGGTGTGCCGTCTTTCCGCTTTGCCTCGGCCGGCGGCGGCGCCGAGGCCGCCTTCGCCGGCAGCGCGTCCGGCATGTCCAGCCACTTGTCCAGGTTGACGTGGCGAACGGTGAGCCGGGCCGCCGTGGTGACACCGTTTTCCGCCTTTACCGTAAGCGCGCCCTTGGCCTCGGTATCTCCCAGGTTCATCACCAGGCTCTTGACCTCGGCGCCGGTGGCGGCGGCCACCATCTCGCCCTCGATGCCGAAGGGCTGGCCCAGGAAACCGGGAAGCGGGCCTTCGCCGCTCGCCATGCGGACCAGACCGGCCAGGTCCTTTCCCGCCGCCTTGACCTTACCCTTGAACTTTGGCGTTTCGGCCAGACCGACCAGGGTTCCGTCGAGCTGGATTCGGGTCGTGCCGGCCTCGACCCCCGATACCAGGTTCAAGGGCGCGGTGCGTTGATTGATGATGGCGCCGACGGTGGCCTCGTAATCGAAGGCGACGCCCTTGAGCTCCAACCGCCCGGCACTTTCGAAGGGCCCGCTCAGCGAGGCGGCGGCGATGGTGGCGGTCTCCACCTTGACCGTCTCGACGGTTGCGCTCCGCCCATCGCGATAAACGAAAAGGCCGTCCTTGATGACGAAGTTGTCGAGACTGACGGCAAGGGCGGGCGGGACGGCCGCCGGGTCCGCCGCTCCCGTGGTTGCTGTCGGGGCGGCAGCCGGCGCGGTGTCCCTACTCGCGGCGGCGGCCAGGTCCCAGTTACGGCGCCCGTCCGCCAACACCTCCAGTTCGATGACGGGCTCGATCAAACGCACGGTTTCGACCTGGATGTTCCCGCCCAGGAGGGGGCCCAGCGCGATCCGCACCTCAAGCGAGCCGAGCCGCACCATATCGGGGACCGCCGCGCCGATCAGGTTGGCCATGCGGACGTCGCGCGCCACCACCTGGGGGGCGGGCAGGAGCGCGATGGAAATATCGCCGCCGATGGTGATGTCGCGCCCGGTCAGGGCCTTGCCCTGGGCCGCCAACTCGCCCCTGTACTGGTTCCAATCGACGAAGGAGGGGACGATCAGCACCGCCGCCACCAGGGCGACGGGCAGGGTAATCAGGGCAGACAGAAGTTTTTTCAGGGTCGCCGCTCCGAGGTTGGCAATGGTTTGGGGTCCACACCGTCCGCCCCAGCACGGTTCCGGTCCCGGCCGGCATACTATCACTTTGGTCCGGGGCTGTCATAACCAAAGGCGGCGATAAAGGGGATGAGAGTGTTTCCATGTTAATAATAACCGGCACCGGCCCGCTCCCCCTCCCGGCCACCCACAGCGTACAATGGCATTGGGTGGCCGGGAGGGGGAGCGGGCCGGTGCCGAGCAATCTTGAAATTCCTTAAACGCGCACGATCTTGCCCGGATTCATGATCCCTAAGGGATCGAGCGCCGTCTTGATGGTGCGCATGACGCTCACCGCCTCGCCGTGCTCGGCGACCAAGAAGTCGATCTTGCCATGGCCCACCCCGTGTTCGCCGGTGCAGGTGCCGTCCATCGCCAGGCCGCGCATCACCAGGCGCTCGTTGAGGGCCTTGGCGCGGGCCATCTCGTCGGCGTCGTCGGGGTCGAGGACCATCACCAGGTGGAAATTACCGTCACCGACGTGGCCGACGATGGGCGCCAAGATCTTCGAATCCTCAATGTCCTTGCGGGTCTCGACGATGCACTCGGCGAGGCGCGAAATGGGGACGCAGACGTCGGTGGCGTAGCCCTTGGACCCCGGGCGCAGGGCCATGGCGGCGTAAAAGGCGTCGTGGCGCGCCTGCCACAGCCGCGCCCGGTCTTCCGCCCCGGTCGCCCATTGGAAATCGGAGCCGCCGAAGTCGCTGGCAACGGCCTTGACCGTCTCGACCTGCTCCACAACCCCGGCCTCGGAGCCGTGGAATTCGAAAAAGAGCGTCGGCGCCTGGGGGTAATCGAGGTTGGAGTATTTGTTGATCGCTTCCATCTGCTTGTCGTCCAGGATTTCGATGCGCGCCACCGGAACGCCCGCCTGAATGGTGGTGATGGTGGCATTCACCGCAGCCGCCAGGTCGGGGAAGGCCGAGACCGCCACCGAGATCGCCTCGGGCACGCCGTGGAGCCGCAAGGTCACTTCCGTAATCACGCCGAGCGTCCCTTCCGAGCCGACGAACAACCGCGTCAGGTCGTAGCCGGCCGACGACTTGCGGGCCCGCCGGCTGGTTCGGATGATCCGTCCGTCGGCCAGAACCACGGTCAAGGCAAGGACGGTCTCGCGCATGGTGCCGTAGCGAACCGCGTTGGTGCCCGAGGCCCGGGTCGCCGCCATGCCGCCGATGGAGGCGTCGGCGCCGGGATCGACGGCAAAGAAAAGTCCGGTATCGCGCAGGTGTTCGCCAAGCTGTTTGCGCGTCACCCCGGCCTGAACGGTGCAGTCCATGTCTTCGACGTTGACCGCCAGGACCTCGTTCATCTGCGTCAGATCGATGCATACCCCGCCCCTGAGCGCCGCCACGTGGCCCTCCAGCGAGGTCCCGGTGCCGAACGGGATGACGGGCACCCGGCGCCGGGCGCAGACCTTGACGATGGCGCTGACCTCTTCGGTCGAGGCGGCGAAGACCACCACGTCGGGCGGCTGTGGGGCATGATAGGACTCGTCGCGGCCGTGTTGCTCGCGCGCCGCCGGCGCCGTCGTCAGGCGCTGACCGACGATGGCGTGAAGCTCTTCGGTCAGGCCGTCTTCGATCGGGTCGGATGCCGGTTGCGCTGTCATGGCGGTCCCTCCTTGCCTGCGTCCTTGTACCACGGAGCGGTCATATTACCTCATGGAGACGGACGGCGCTCAGAAAGTCTCCACCCAGGGTCTCAGTTCGACCTCCCAGCTCCAGGCGCTGCGGTGCTGGCGGTGGATGGAGAGGTAGGTCTCGGCGATGGCGTCGGGATCCAAGAGCGAGTCGGGTGTACGCCCCTCCCCGGCCCGCCCGATACCGCCGTCGATGACGAAGTGCGCCACGTGAATGTTCCTGGGCGCCAGTTCGCGCGCCATGCTCTGGGCCAGACCGCGGAGGGCGAACTTGCCCATGGCGAAGGGCGCCGAGTTGACGTAGCCCTTGACACTGGCCGTGGCGCCGGTGAACTGGATGGAACCACTACCCTTCTCCAACATCAGCCGCGCCGCCGCCTGACCGACCAGGAAACCGCCGAAGCACGAGACCATCACCGTTTTCTCGACATCGGCGGGATCGAGTTCGACGAGCGGCCCCTTGGTCCGGAAGCTGGGGTTGTAGACGACCACGTCGGGGGTCCCGAAATCCTTGCCGACGGCGGTGAACAGGCCGTTCACGTCGCCCCGACGCACGGCGTCGCAGGCATAGGCGCGGGCGCCGGTCTCGTCGACCAGGGCGGCCAGCTTGTCGGTGTCGCGCGCGGCCAGGGCGACCGCCATGCCCTGACCGGCGAAGAGCCTGGCAAGGGAAGCGCTGAGCCCATCGCCGACACCGACGATCAGCGCCGTTTCCTTGGTTGTCATCGAATGCCTCCTAATCGTAGACGCGACCGAAACGGTTGGCGATGAAGTCGCCGAAGTCGGCGTCCTCTTGGCGCGCGAAACCGGTTTGCGGCAGCTTGCCGTCGCGGTGCAGATCGACCATGGCGCAGGCGCCGCCGGCGGTCGTCTTCTGGATGGCGCTTTGTCCGCCTTCCTCATCGTCGCCGTAAATCTTTTTGGCGAAGGTCTCCTGGGTTAACACGCCGTTCCGAATCCCGGTAACGGTCACGAAGATGAGCACCACGTCCTGGCGCGTAACCGGAATGCCGTGTTCGATGAGTTCCTTGAAGGTGTCGCGGTGTTCGCCGAGCTTGAGGTCGCGGATCAGCATCTGGACCATGTCGCGGTGGCCGGGATAGCGGATGGTCTTGTAGCTGACGTTTTGCGCCCGTCCGGCCAGGGTCTCGCACAGGGTGCCGACGCCGCCCGACGTCGAGAAGGCTTCGTAGTCGATGCCGTCGAGGGAAAAGCTTTCAAGACCCTCAAGGGCCAGAAGCTGGCGCCGTTCGCCCTCGTGGATGGCCTCGCAGGGGTTGCAGTATTCGTTGATCAGGCCGTCGGTGCTCCAAGTCAGGTTGTACTTGAGGGCGTTGTCGGGGAACTGCGGCAGGGCACCGACCCTGAGCCGCACGTCCCTGGCTTCATCGAACTTTCCCACCAGATGGTTGGCGACGATGGAAATGAAGCCCGGCGCCAGGCCGCATTGAGGGACGAAACCGGTGTCCGCCCCGTCGGCGCATTGGCGCGCCAGGTGTGCCGTCTCGACGTCCTCGGTGAGGTCGAAATAGTGGGCACCGCCGTCGCGCGCCGCCGCCATGACCTTGCGGTTGAGAAAGAACGGCAGGGCGCTGACCACCACGTCCGTGCCGTAAAGGGCGCGGCCCAGGGCGCCGGTGTCGGCGACGTCGAGGACCAAGGCCGTCACATCGTCGCGGGGCCGGACCTTCAACGCCGCCGCGTCGCCGTCGGCCAGCGTGACCGTGTAGTCGCCCGCCTCGGCAAGAAGTTCGGCGACGATGATGCCGATCTTGCCGGCGCCCAGAACCAGAACCTTTGTCATATTCGTCTATCCGTACATGGTGAGTATAGCCCGTCCCCTTGGGACAGGGGCAACGGGCGCGATACCATAAGCGGCGTCCCGATCCTTGCCAAGTTTAGTCGAGGGATGGGGGGAGGGCCGGGCAGGCCCCCCGAGCGGCGTCAGATCGGCGTGCCGAGGAACTTCTTTTTCAGCTTGTCGACCCGCATTTGGACAAATATCAGGTGGGGGTGGACGGCGAGGGCCTTTTCCAGGGCCTTGAGCGCGTCTTGTTCCTTGCCCGTCTCCAGATAGATGCTGCCCAGGCCCGCCAGGGCGCCGAAATGGCGCGGTTCCAGCGCCAAGGTCTTCTCGACGTCGCGGATCGAGGCCTCGTATCGGTTCATGTAGTAATAAATGGTCGCCCGCTTGTTCCAGCCCTCGGCGAAGCCGGGCGCCTTCTTGACCACCGAATCGAAGACCGCCAACGCCGCCTCGGCATTGCCGATATCCATGGCGTTGAGGCCCTTCTTCATCTCGCGGTCGATGGCCTCGTCGCCCGAGCGGGTCCATATCCCCCAGATGGTCTGTTCGATAGCCTTGGCGACGGCCAGATCGTCGGTCTTCTGGAGGCGGGAGAACAAGTCGGGCAGGCGCGGATCGTTCTGGTCCGCCGCCGCCGGGGCGGCCAGGGTCAGAAACGCCAGAGCCAAAACCGTATTGAGAATGCCACGCATGGGCAAAGGATACGGTGTCCCGTCCGCTCGTGCCAAGGGATGAAGGGGGGTGCTCACGCAGTGTTGATTAGGCCAGTTCTTCGGGCGCGGGCCCGCCGGTTGCCCAGTCGAGGAGCTCCACCGTATGCACCACGGTTGCCGTCGTGGCGCCGGCAAGCTGCACCAGACAGCCGATGTTGCCGGTGGCGACGACGGCGGCGCCGAGGCTTTCCAGGTTGGCCGCCTTGCGCGCCCCGAGCCGGGCCGCGATGTCGGGCTGCAACAGGTTGTAGGTGCCGGCGGAACCGCAGCACAGGTGCCCTTCGGCCGGCTCGCGGGCCTCGAAGCCGGCTCGCCTCAGGAGCGCCACGGGTTCTTCGCGCAAGCCCTGGCCGTGTTGCATCGAGCACGCCGAGTGATAGGCGACGACCCGGGGTCCGCCGCCCGGCCAGGGGATGGAAACCGGGTCCTTGAGGCCAAGCTCGGTCATCACCTCGCTCACGTCGCGGGCCAGGGCGGCGGCGCGCCGGGCCGGTTCCGCCCAATCGTCGTTGCCGTCCAGGATATGGCCGTAGTCCTTGACCATGGTGCCGCAGCCCGACGCGTTGATGACCACGAAGTCGAGGCCGCCGGCGCCGGCTTCGGCCTCGATGGCCTTAACGTTGGCCTTGACCACGGCCCGGGTCTCGTCCTCGCGGCCCATGTGGTGGACCAGGGCGCCGCAGCAGCCGAGCCCGCCCAACACCACGACCTCGCAGCCGTGGCGGGTCAGGAGCCTGACGGTGGCCTCGTTGATGGCCGGGCGCAGGACCCGTTGGGCACAACCGGTCAACAGCGCCACTCGCTTGCGCCGGGGACCCTGGGCGGCGAAGACCTGGGGCCGGTCGGCGGGCGAGGCGGCGGCGATGCGTCCCGGCGCCATCGCCATCATTCCCTTCAGGCGCCCCGGCATCAGACGCCGAAAAGGCCGCGCCAGCCGGGCCCCTCGAAGCGCCAGGCGGAAGCGCCCCGGATGGGGAAGGATTCGGGCCAGCACGGCGCGCAGCAGGCGCTCGGCCAAGGGGCGGCGGAAGGTCTTTTCGATATGCACCCGGCCGCGGTCGACCAGATGCATGTAATCGACCCCCGACGGACAGGTGGTGGTGCACGACAGACACGTCAGACAGCGGTCGATATGCCTGACCACCCCGGCCGAGGGCACCTTGTCGTTCTCCAGCATGTCCTTGATCAGATAGATACGCCCGCGCGGGCCGTCCAGCTCGTCGCCGAGCAGGATATAGGTCGGACAGGTCGCCGTGCAGAAGCCGCAGTGGACGCACTTGCGCAAGATGTCGTTGGCTTGCCGGATGGCGGGATCGGCGAGTTGGCCGGCGGTGAAACTGGTTCGCATGGCTAAACGCCCGCCGCCATGCGGCCCGGGTTGAGCACGCGGAGGGGATCGAAGCTGTCCTTGACGCGCGCCGTCAGGGCCGCCAGGGGCGCCGGCTGGGGCTCGAAGACGGGCACCCGGGCGCGCACCTCGGCGGCGGCGCGCACCAAGGTCGCATGGCCGCCGTGTTGGGCCGTGGCGGCGCGCACCACCGCCTCGCCGCCGTCGTCGGCCGGCGCCAGGGAAAGCCACAGAAGGCCGCCGCCCCAGTCGTAGAACACCTTGCCGTCGATACGGTCGAGAATTTGCGCCGCCACCCGGGGGCCGGCGGCCGGCGCCACCGAAAGCCGCCATACCGGGCCGTCCCCGGCGCCGGCGAAATAGGCGACGTCACCGACCTCGCGCCACAGCGCCGCCGAATCGGCCGATCCCAGCTCGTCGAGCTCGCCCCGGCCCTTGACCAGATCGCCCAGCGATCGGGCGCGTGCCTTGACCGACGGCGCCGGTCCTTCGAGGCGCAGCGCCGTCACCGCCCGGCCCGCCCCGGCCACCCCGGCGACGCCCGAGGCCGCCGCCACCGGGGCCGGCAAATGGGCCGCCCCCGAAACGTCGCAGGGCGCGCCGAGGGCGGCTGACAGGGCCTCGCCGGCCGCCGCGTCGTCGCCGCCCAGGACCAGGACCGTGCAAATCTCCTCGGCCGCCGGCAGCACCTTTACCGTGACCTCGGTCATCGCGGCCAGGGTCCCGAAGGAGCCCGCCATGAGCTTCGACAGATCGAAGCCGGTGACGTTCTTGACCACCCGGCCGCCCGACTTGAAGGTCTCGCCGCGGCCGCTTACGGCGTGAAAACCCAGGACATGGTCGCGCGCCGCGCCGGCCTTGATGCGCCGGGGCCCGGCCAGATTGCACGCGATGGCGCCGCCGATGGTTGCGCCGCCCGGCGCCGCGCCAAGCAGCGGTCCCAGGTCCGGGGGCTCGAACTCCAGGCGCTGGCGCTTGTCGGCCAGCGCCGCCTCGATCTCGGCCAGGGGCGTCGCCGCGCCGGCGGCGAGGACCAGTTCCTCGGCCTCGTAAAGCCCGATGCCGGTAAATGCGCCGAGGTCGAGGCGGTGGCCGGCCTCCACCGGCCGCCCGAAGGATCGCTTGGTGCCCGCCGCCACGACGTCGAACGACGTCTCCTCCGCGGCGGCCCAGCGGACGGCTTGGCAAAGCTGCTCGGGCGTTCCGGGTTTCAGGGTTTCGGTCATTGGCGTCCGGGATAGGCTCAAAAGCGCGGGATGTCGGGAAAACGCGTCTGGCCGCGGCTAATGTGGACCCGGCCCAGTTCGGCGCAGCGGTGCAGGGTCGGGTAAACCTTGCCCGGATTGAGCAGGCCGTCGGGGTCGAAGGCGCACTTGACCCGCTGCTGGTGTTTCAAATCGTCCTCGGTGAACATCACCCCCATGAGGTCGCGCTTTTCCACCCCGACGCCGTGCTCGCCGGTCAGCACGCCGCCGACCTCGACGCAGAGCCGTAAGATGTCGGCGCCGAATTCCTCGGCGCCTTCCAGCTCTCCGGGCTGGTTGGCGTCGTAGAGGATCAGCGGGTGCAGGTTGCCGTCGCCGGCGTGGAAGACGTTGGCGACGCGCAGGCCATAACGGGCCGACAGTTGACGGATGCGGTTGAGGACCACCGGCAGCTTGTGGCGCGGGATGGTGCCGTCCATGCAGTAGTAATCGGGCGAAATGCGCCCGACGGCGGGAAAGGCGGCCTTGCGCCCGGCCCAGAAACGCTCGCGTTCGTCTTCGCCCTGGCTGACCCGTATCGTCTTCGCGCCATTGTCGCGGGCGATCCCCTCGACGCGCTCGATGAGGTACGTCACCTCGGCCTCTGGACCGTCCAACTCGACGATCAAAAGCGATTCGGCGTCGCGCGGATAGCCGGCCTGGACGAAGTCCTCGGCGGCGTGGATGGCGGGCTTGTCCATCATCTCCATGCCGCCCGGAATGATGCCGGCGGCAATGACGGCGGCGACGCAATCGCCCGCCGCCTCGTTCGACGGAAAGCCGATCAGCAAGGCCCTGGCCGTCTCCGGCGAGCGCAGGATGCGCACGGTGACCTCGGTGATGACCCCCAACAGCCCCTCGGAGCCGGTAATCAGGCCCATCAGGTCGTAGCCGCCGCTGTCCAGGTGCTTGCCGCCGAAACGCATCACCTCGCCGGTCATCAACACCATCTCGACGCCGAGCACGTTGTTGGTGGTCAGGCCGTACTTGAGGCAATGGACGCCGCCCGCGTTCTCGGCCACGTTGCCGCCGATGGTGCAGGCAATCTGGCTCGACGGGTCGGGGGCGTAATAAAAGCCCTGGCCCGCGACCGCCTGGGTGATGGCAAGGTTGGTGACGCCGGGCTGGGCGACGACGCAGCGGTTGGCGAAATCGATGTCCAGGATACGGTTGAACTTGCCAAGGCCGAGCGTGATGGCGTCGGCCAGGGGCAGGGCGCCGCCCGACAGCGAGGTGCCGGCGCCGCGCGGCACCACCTTGACCCCGGCCTCATGACAGTAGGCAAGCACGCCCGCGACCTGCTCCGTGGTCTCGGGCAGGACGACGATGAGGGGCAGTTGGCGGTACGCCGTCAGGCCGTCGCTTTCGTAGACCCGAAGTTCGTCCTCGTCGACGATGATCGATTCGCCGGGAACCAGGGCGCGCAACGCGGCCACGATGGCGCCGCGCCGGGCCAGGACCTGCCCGTCAGGTTCGGGCATGAGCATGGGGCATACCTTCCGATGGTCAGGGGTCCTAGCTTAGCGTGATTGAGGCCAGAGCAAAAGAAAACCGCGCCCGAAGGCGCGGTCCACGGCGTCCGGCGCGGGGCCGGAAAGATCAGCCCTGACGGGCCTTGAACCGCGGGTTGCGCTTGTTGATGACGTAGACGCGGCCGCCCCGGCGCACGACGATGCAGTCCTTGTGACGCTTTTTCGCCGTCTTCAGCGAGTTCTTGACCTTCATGGCTCGTTCCTCATTGCCGAGGGGGGTTGGGAGGTTCCTGGAAAACCTGGGGCGCGGCAAGGGGCGGAAAATAGGCATTCACCCGCCGCCTGTCAACGGGAGTGCGCCCCAGGGTGTCGTTGGGACCTCTACTTTCGCGCCACGATGATGATTTCGACGTTGGTCGAGCCTTCCAGTTGGACGCCGACGCAGGCCCGGGTCGGCGGGTTTTCGGGATCGATCCAGGCGTTCCACACCTCGTTCAACCCCGGCCTGAGGCCGATGTCGGAAACGTAGATCATGGCCGACAGAAGCTTCGATTTATCGGTGCCGGCAATGGCCAGCCTGTCATCGATCTTGGCCAGAACTTCGGCCGTCTGCTGTTCGATGGAGCCGGACTTGTCGTCGGCGGTCAGGCCTTGCAGGTATACGGTGTCGCCGTCCTCGACGATGCCGCTCATGATGGGGCCGACCTGATGACGCTTGATACTCATAACGATCTCCTTGTTGGGTGAGGGTAAAACGGATGTTACGCGAGGGACGCCGCGCCTACTTCTTGGCGACGACGATGATCTCGACGTTGGTTTGTCCTTCAAACTGGACACCGACGCAGGCCCGCGTCGGCGGGTTGTCGGGGTCGATCCAGGCCTGCCACACCTTGTTCATACGCGGCCGCAGGCCGATATCGGCGATCAGAATAAGGGCGGAAAGAAGCTTTGATTTATCGGTGCCGGCGGCGGCCAGGTAGCCGTCGATCTTGGCCAGCACCTGAGCGGTCTGCACCTCTATGGAAGCGGTCCTGTCCTCGGCCGTCATGCCGGAGATAGTGACCAGGCTGTCGTCCTCAATGGCTTGGCTCATGATCGGGCCATAGCCCCATTCGTGGCCGACATCGTGGCGCTTGAGAGTCATGGGAAGCGTTCCTTACATTGAAGCCGACGCTCGCGGCGCGCGGCGGCGGTTCCGCAATCTAGCAATGCCCCGGCGCAATCGTCAAACGGTGTCGCCGGCGGCAAAGCGGTCGATGGCGAAGGGCGCGATGGGAATGTTGGTCTTGCCCTGGCATACAAGCTCGGCGATGACGCCGCCGACGGCGGGGCCAAGTTCGAACCCGTGGCCGCAGAAGCCAAAGGCATGAAAGACGCCCGGCGCCGTGCGGCTGGGTCCGATGACCGGGATTTCGTCGGGCATGAAGCCCTCGATGCCGGCCCAGCAACGCATCACCGGCACGCCCTGCAAATGAGGGAAGACGTCGGACACCGTGCGCCCGCTGCGGGCCAGGCGGGAAAAGTCGAGCCGCGTGGTCTCGCGGTCGCGGTCGGCGCTGGTATGCAGCGTGCCGCCGATCAGCACCGTGCCCTCGGCGGTCTGCTTGAACGACAGCGCCCGGCTGGCCAGGCCGACCACGGGGTCGTTGAAATGCGGAACCCGGGCGGTGACGATCATCATCAGCCCGCCGGCCCTGAGCGGCACCGGTTCGTCCAGCCAGCCGGCGATCTGGTCGCCCCAGGCGCCGCCGCAGTTGACCACGACGGGCGCTTCGAAGCGGCCGCCATCGGTGACCACGACCCAATCGTCGGCACGGCGCTCGAGGCCGACGACGCGGGTTCGTTCGCGAAAGACGACGCCGAGGTTCTCGGCCTTGACCCTGAAGGCACGGCTGGTGCGCGCCGGGTCGGCGAAACCGTCGCGGCGCGCAATCAGGCCGCCTTTGATGTGGGGCGCCGCCGCCGGCACCAGACGCCGGGCCTCGGCCCGGTCCACCATTTCCTCGTGTTCGAAGCCAAGGCCCCGGACCAGGCCGGCCCGCTCCTCGAGGATCGCCATGTCGTCGGCGCTTTCGGCCAGCTTGATGTGGCCCGTGGCCTGGAAGCCGCAGTCGTCGTCCACCAGTTCGCGGATACGGTGCCAAAGATCCAGCGAGGCGATGGAAAGGGGGATCTCGGCCGGGTGGCGTCCCAGGCGGCGGACGCCGCCGGCGTTGACGCCCGAAGCGTGGCGGCCGGCGGTGTTCTTCTCGATGACCACGACGCGCCGGCCGCGCAGCGCCAGATGAAGCGCCGCCGAACAGCCGTGCAGACCGGCCCCGATGACAATGACGTCGGGGGGCGTGCTCATGCGATGCCCTCTCGTCCCATGGCGGGACCTCCTCTAACAGCCTGTCCGGTCGGGGTGGTCGGTTTTCTCCTCGGGCGGGCGGACGGCGTGAAACATCTTGAGCAGCAACAGGTCATAGAGGCTCATCAGCCCGCCGCCGACGACCAAAGGCCAGCCGAAGCCGGAGACCGAGAGCAGATAACCCGCCACCATTGGCCCGACCGCCGCCGCCAGGCCCCGGGGCACGGTGGTGAAGCTCATTGCCGCCGGGCGCTCCTCTTGGTGCACCACCGCCATAACATACGAATTGCGCGCCGGCACGTCGATTTGATTAAGGGCGGCGCGTACCATGAGAAGGGCAACGGCAAGCCCGGCGTTGGGCATGAAGGGCACCGCGATCAGAAGAAGATTGCCCGGCAGGTGTGTAAACACCATGGTCTTGACCAGCCCGATGCGCCTGGCGATGGGGCCCGCCACCAGCTGGGAAAAAGCGCCCAGCAGGGTAACCCAAAAAAAGATCGTGCCGACGGCGGCGGGCTGAAAGCCGAAGCGCTGAAACAGCCACAGCGCCACCAAGGACTGAACGACGAAACCGGCGCCCAGGGAATCGAGGCTGAACAGCGCCGCCAGCATAAACACGGTGCGCCGGGATCGGGTCAGCGGCGGCGGGCGCGTCTCCTTGGCGGGCGCGCTGCCCGGCGGGATGCGCCGATAGATGAAGACGGTCACCAGCCCGATGGCGCCGTAAAGCCAGAACATGGCTTGCAGCGCCGCTTTCATGTCGAGCGGCGTGGCGGCGGCCACGAGCTGGGGCATCCCGGCGGCGAGGCTGCCCAAGGCGGCGAGGAAGGTGCCGATCAGGCTGTAGCGGGCGAAGACGGGGGTGCGGTCGCGATCGTCAATGGTGCTCGCAGCAGCGTGTGCTCAAGGGGAAGATACATGGCGCTGTGGCCCATGGACGGATTGAGGGTGCCAATGACGGCGATGATCAGCAGAGGCCAGAAATCGGTGAAAACGGCATAGCCGGCGCCCGTCGCCACCGTCATCGCCGTCGCCGCCAGCAGAAGCGAGCGCAGACGAAAGCGGTTGGCAACCAGGCCGACGCCAAGGGTGATAACGCCCGATCCCAGAAGCGAGGCGGTGGCGATCAGACCGACGAAGAAGGGATCGAGCCCCAGAATCGACAGATAAAAAGGCAAGATTAGGCTGACGTAGCCGTCGCCGAAAGCGCGCAGGCCCCGCACCCACAACACCAACCGAGCCTGGGGCGCGGCGCCGGGCGGCAGCAAGAGCCATTTTTTGGATTTGAAGGGCATCACGGCTGGAAAGGGAACCGTCTTAGGGCGAAGCGAAACGATACCGAACCAAGGTGTCGGTCCCCGATTCGGGCGCCCACACCTCGCCTGACCGGCCCAGGAGCTGGCGCACCCGGGCACCCTTACGCGGGCTCGGGAAGGATGTAAAGGTCTCGCTCTCGGGGTCGAAGCGCAGCACCGCGTTGGCGCCGAAATCGCTGACCCATACTTTGTCCTTTTCGTCGACGTAAACGGCATAGGTGAGCGGCCGGGTGCCGGGCAGCTTCCAGGTCTTCCAGGTTGCCGGCGCCGGGTCGTGGACGCTGAGCCGGCCGGTATTCCACTCGCTGACCCACACGCGGCCCCGCGAATCGGCCCATACGCGGCGCGCGCCCTGGTCCGGTGTCGGCGGCTCGATGACCTGTACCCGGTCGCTTCGTGTGTCGACGCGCCCGACGTAGCTTGCCGCCAGGGAGGCATAGTAAACGACCCCCGACGGCGTCGCGGCGATGCCGTAGGGACCTCTTCCCCGGGGCGCCGGGAAGACTTTCATGGTGCCCGTCGCCGGGTCGAGGCGGCCGTAAATACCGCTCTGGCCGGTAAACCACAAGACGCCGAGATCATCGAATGTCGCCGTGTTGAGGTTGGCGTATCCGCTTTCCGCGGGCAGGGGAAAACGGGTGACTTTCAGGGTATCGGCATGAACGCGCAGGATGGCGTTGAGGCCGCTGTCGGTGACCCAGGCGTTTCCGCCGGGCCCGACGATGACGCCATGGGGCCTAGACCCGGCGCCCAAAGAGATGTGCCGGGTCTGGCCGGTGGCCGGATCGAGGCGGCCCAGGGCCCCTTGATGCTGGGCGGTGTACCAAACCGCGCCGTCAGGAGCCGGCGCCACGTCATGGGGGTGGGCCCCGGCGGGGACGGAAAAACTTGTCACCGCCACCTCGGCGCGTACCGAGGTGACGATCAAGGCGGCGGCAATCCAGATCAGTGTCGATCTAACCATGGCGCCTCGCCTGTCGGCCGGTGCTGCCCCGGGCAAGCCCGACCGCGCCAAAAAAAATACACCCCGGGTTCCAGCGCCGGGACCGAAAGGCTATCATGGCACCGATCTCGACCGAATGCTCCCGGGATTATCGATTTAGGGGCTGTCCCAGATAACTAG
>JASLLZ010000070.1 GCA_030746775.1 Rhodospirillales bacterium
TGCTGAGACGGCTCTTCCGCATAGCTCCCATGATAACCCCCCAAATGGGTTATCTGGGACAGCCCCAAAATTATAAAGGGAGAAGGAAAAATACTTGTCGAATGTTTCGAAAACGAGATCCAGATCGCGGGCGCCTTCAAGCAGGTAGGACGGCAATCAAAAGGTTCGTACACAGGGAAAAGCATCGGAACCGCGACCGGAACATTCGAGGGCGGAAGAGCTCTTGTTGTTTTCGGCCTCACGCCGGAGGAACTGAAACGGCGCAAGTTCACCGAACTGTGGAAAGCCTACGGGGGGTCGGCCACCGAATTGTCGCGTTAGAGCAATTTCCGTTCACGTGCGTTCACCGAAAATTCTCTAAAATATGTATCTTTCGCAAATGCGTCGTCGCAAACGATTCCGTTTGCTCGGGATTTGCTCTAGCTCAAACCGTCGGCATTTGTCTGAAGCCGGCGGCGCCGGGGTCCTCGGCGGGCTCGGTCGTGACCGACGTCACCCGGGCCGCCGGCGGCCCCTCCCGGCACAGCGCTATCATGTCGTCGACGGCCTCGGCGGGGCCGGCGAAGAGGGCCTCGACGGTGCCGTCGGCGCGGTTGCGGACCCAGCCGTCGAGGCCGCGGGCGACGGCCTGTTCGCAGGTCCAGGCACGGAACCAGACGCCCTGAACGCGCCCTTCGATCACAGCCCGGAGCGCTTTCGGGCCGCTCACCGCGACTTGCCCGCAAACTCGATGATCGGCTGATCGAGGGCTACCTGGTCGCCGGGGCGGGCATGGACGGCGGCGACGGTGCCGTCGCGGGCGGCGCGCAGCACGTTCTCCATCTTCATCGCCTCGACCACCGCCAGTTCCTCACCCGCCTGGACCTCCTGGCCGACGGCGACGGCGACCGAGCGCAACAGCCCCGGCATGGGAGAGAGCAGATGGCGCGACGTCTGGCGGCGCTTCTTGGCGGGCATCTTGGTCTGGTGGCGGGCGGCCTGGCGGGTGAGCACCAGGACGTCGACATCGAGGCCCGAGTGAATAATGCGATAGCCGGCGCCGGCGCGCTCGACCTGCAAGGTGACGGCGACGCCGTTGATCACGGCCCGGAACAGGGGTTGGGCCAGGCTCCAATCGGTCCGCACCTGGTAGGGCTCATCGTCGACGACGACGTCGAAACCGCCGTCCGTCGGCGCCGCCGTGACGGCAAACCGTTCATCGCCGATCAACGCCACCCAGGCGTCTGGAATTGTGGGCGGGTGGCCCGGCACCTGGCCGCCGATGCGCGCCCCGCGTTCGGTGTAGGCGCGGTGCATGGAAACGGCGACGGCGGCAAGCAGCGCCGGGTCGTCGTGGGGCACGTCGGAGGCGTGGAACCCGTCAGGGTAGGCCTCGTCGATGAAGCCGGTGTTTATATCACCGGCCCCGAAACCAGGATGGCCGGCGACGGCGGCGAGGAAGCAGATGTTGTTGGAGACGCCGCGGATGCGGAAGGTATCCAAGGCGCCACGCAGACGCTCGATGGCGGTGTCCCGGTCGGCGCCGTGGGCAATCACCTTGGCGATCAGGGGGTCGTAATGGATGGAGATCTCGCCGCCCTCATGGACGCCGCTGTCGACCCGGACGCCGCCGTCTTCAGCCGGCTCGGCGTAAGCGACCAGCCGCCCGACCGAGGGCAGGAAGCCGCGCAAGGGGTCCTCGGCGTAGACCCGGGCCTCGACCGCCCAGCCGTCGAGGCGCAGATCGGCCTGGGAGAAGGCCAGCTTTTCGCCCGCCGCGATCACGATCATCTGCTCGACCAGATCGAGGCCGGTGATCAGTTCGGTCACCGGGTGTTCGACCTGAAGGCGCGTGTTCATTTCCAGGAAATAGAAGTTGCGCTCTTCGTCGACGACGAACTCGACCGTGCCGGCGGAGACGTAGCCCGCCGCCCGCGCCAGGGCCACCGCCTGTTCGCCCATGGCGGCCCGGGTATCGGCGTCGATGAAAGGCGAGGGCGCCTCTTCGATGATCTTTTGATGGCGGCGCTGGATCGAACACTCGCGCTCGCCCAGATGGACGATGGAGGCGTGGCTGTCGGCGAGGACCTGGATCTCGATGTGGCGCGGTCTTTCGACGTAGGTCTCGATGAAGATGCGCCCGTCGCCGAAGCTCGCCTTGGCCTCGCGGGCGGCCGAGCGCAGTCCGTCGCGCACCTCGGCGTCGCTCCGCGCAATGCGCATGCCGCGCCCGCCACCGCCGGCCGCCGCCTTGAGCATCACCGGATAGCCGAGGCGCTTGGCCGCGCGCACCGCGGCCCGGGCATCGCCGATCGCCTCCGCCGGGCCGGGGATAATGCTGACCCCGGCGCCGAGGGCCAGCCGCTTGGCCTTGATCTTGTCGCCCATGGCCGCGATGGCGCGGGCCCCGGGGCCGATGAAGACGATGCCTTCGCGCGCCAGACGCCGCGCGAAGGCGGCGTTCTCGGACAGAAAGCCGTATCCCGGGTGGACCGCCTCGGCCCCGGTGTCGAGAGCGGCGCGGACGATACGATCGGCGCGCAGATAGCTTTCAGTCGCCGGCGGCGGGCCGATGCACACCGCCTCGTCCGCCATCTCGACGTGCAGCGCGTCGCGGTCGGCCTCGGAATGGACGGCGACCGTGGCGATGCCGAGGCGGCGCGCCGTCCGCATGACGCGGCACGCGATCTCGCCGCGGTTGGCAATCAGGATCTTCTTGAACATGGGACCGATCGGGCCTTGCTGCGCGGGACCCCAGACTAGCGTGGAACCGGCGGCGCCTTCAACCGCGTGGCGGCCGCGTGGCGGCGCCCGCGGCGCCGTGCTATGATCGTCCCGCCGAACAGGGAGGAAGCCCGGCCATGGCCGCCAAAAAGGACCCGCGCCGCGAAATCTGGGGTTACGTGCCGGCCGTCGTCTCGCCCTTCAACGCCGCCGGCGATCTGATGATCGACCGCTTCGCCGAGGTCGTGCGGTGGCACCTGGACCGGGGCGCCGACGGCATCTGCGTCGCCGGCGACAACGGCGAGGCCTGGTCGCTCGACGCCCGGGACCGCAAGCAACTGGCGGAAACGGCGGTCGGCGTCGCCGGGCGGACGGCGCATATAACCATGGGGGTCAGCGCCACCACCGCCGGCCAAACCATCAAGAACGCCGCCATCGCCGCCGAGGCGGGTGTCGATTCCTTGATGATTACGCCGCAATCTTACGTCATGAAGGCGTCGCCGGGCGAAATCGTCGGGCGCTACAGGGCCATCAACAAGGCCGTGGGGCTGCCCATCTTGCTCTACAACTCGCCGCGCCGCACCGGTGGCGTCAACATCGACATCGACACCCTGGGCGCGCTGTGCGATGCCCTGCCCGTGGTCGGCATCAAGGAATCGTCGCGCGACTTTTTCCATCAAAGCCATGTCATCCGCCAATTTGCCCGGCGCATTTCGGTTCTTATCGGTCCCGGCCATTACGTCTTTCCCGGCCTGGCGCTTGGCGCCGCCGGGTTCCTGGCGACGGGGGCCGAGTTCCTGGGCGACTCGGTCGGCCGCATCCGGCCCCTGGCGGCCGCCAAACCATGCGCCGAAGCCCGCGATCTACACCATGCCCTGACCACGGTCTACCAAACCCTGATGTCCCTCGGCACCTGGCCGGCGGCGCTCAAGGCGGGACTGAACATGATCGGCGTCCCGGCCGGCGTTCCCCGCGAACCGGTCGCACCCCTGTCGCCCCGTGATTCGCGCAAACTGCAAGGCGTGCTGGAAGGGTTGGGCCTGCTCGGCGGCGCCACCAAAAGGAGGGCGAGACGATAACCGACAAGGTAAAGAGAACGGACGCCGAGTGGCACCGGCAACTGACCCCGGAACAGTATTTCGTGACCCGGGGAAAGGGGACGGAACGGCCGTTCAGCGGCGAATACGACGCCTGCAAGACGGCCGGTACTTATCACTGCGTCTGTTGTGCGGCACCGTTGTTCGGCTCCCAAACCAAGTTCGATTCAGGCACCGGCTGGCCCAGCTTCTGGGCGCCGGTGGATGACGCGGCGGTAACCACCGAGAGCGATTCGACCCTGGGGATGGTGCGCACCGAGGCCCTGTGCAGCCGCTGCGACGCCCACCTCGGGCATGTCTTTCCCGACGGACCCGAGCCCACCGGCCAGCGCTACTGCATCAATTCGGCCGCCCTAAAGCTGAAGCCGACGGACTGAAGTCCATTCCCGGCCAACCACAGAGGCACAGAGACACAGAGGAAAGAAGGAAGGAAGGAAGGAAAGAAAGAAGAAGGATTGCGCGCTGAGCGCGCCGGAGTCCTTCTCTGTGCCTCCGTGCCTCTGTGGTTCACCGCCTACCCGCTTCGCTGCTCGCGGTGGAAGATATAGAGGCCGCCGGCGACGATGATGGCGGCACCGAGCAGGGTCCAGCCGTCGGGCAGGTGGGAGAAGACGGTGAACCCCAACACGATCGCCCATATCAGGCCTAGGTAGTTGAACGGCGTGACGGTGGCCGCCGGCGCCGCCTCGAAGGCCTTGATCAGGGCGAAATGCGCCCCCAGGCCAAGCAGGCCGGTGGCCGCCATCAACAGCCAGCCATTGAGGTCCGGCGCGACCCAGAAAAAGGGCACCGCCAAGCTGAACATTCCGGCCCCGACCAGGGGTGTGTAAACCAGGGTCGTCATGGCGTCGTCGACGCGGCTGATCCAACGGGTCGAGATGTAATAGAGCGCCAACAAGGTGGCCGTGACCAAGGGCACGACGGCGGCGGGCTGAAACACGGTGACGTCCGGGCGGACGATGATCAGGGCGCCGGCAAACCCGATCAGCACGGCGGCCCAGCGATGGGGACCCACCCGCTCGCCCAGCAACGGCATCGACAAGGCCGTGACGATGATGGGGGCGAGAAACATGATGGCCGTGAAGTTGGCCAGGGGGACCAGGTGCAGCGAGGCAAAGATGAAGATTGTCACCACCCCCATGAGAAGCGATCGCATGAGCTGTCGTCCCGGCCCGGCGCTGCTTAGGACCGCCCCCAGCCGACGCCGGAACAGGACGATCAGGAACAAGACGTTGAAGGTCATGCGCGCCCACGCCACCTCAACCACCGGGTAGTCCTCGGTCAACACCTTGACCGACACGTTGACCAGGGCCAGAAGCGCCGTCGAGAGCAAGATCCAGAGGATGCCGCGGCGGCTGTCCGACAACCGGTTGGAGGATGCGGGCGGGGCGTTCATGAGGTTTCGCGCGGCCGACGGCCGTGGTGCTCGCGGTGGAAGATGTAGAGGCCGCCGGCAACGATGACGCCGGCCCCGATCACCGTCCAGCGGTCCGGCAAGTCGCCGAAAACGACGAAGCCAACCACGGTCGCCCAGATCAAATTGGTGTAGGTATAGGGAATGACGGTGGCCGCCGTCGCCACCTCGAACGACTTGATGAGCGAAAAGTGAGACGCCATGCCCAACAGGCCAAGGACGACCATGAGGATCCAGGCGGAAGCATCGGGTGTCACCCAGTAGAAGGGCACCGCCGCGGTGGAGACCAACAACCCGACGATCACCGTATAGACGATCGTCGTCGTCGACGAATCGGTACTGCTGAGCGCCCGGGTGGCAAGATGATAGAAGGCCAGGACGACCGCCACGGACGCCGGCAAAATGGCGGCCGCCTGCATGACACCCATCCCCGGACGGATGATGATGATGGCGCCGACGAAGCCGGCGCCGACGCCGGCCCAGCGCCGCGGCCCGACCCGCTCGCCCAACAGCGGAACGGAAAACGCCGTGACCAAGATCGGGGTTATGGCCCAGATGGCGACGACGTCGGCCAACGGCATCACACGCAAGGCGAAAAAGGAAAGGATCGTGGCGGAAAACAACAACGACGACCGCAAGATCTGGAGACCGAGACGCTTGGTGCGCATCAGCGCCGGCAACCGGCGGCGGAACAGAACCGCCAAGGCCAGGGCATGGAACGCATATCGCGCCCAGGTAATTTGGGGCACCGGATAAGTGCCGGTCAGATACTTGGCAATGGTGTCCATGAAGACGAAAAGGAGCGTCGTGAGCAGCATCCAAAGGATGCCCCGGTGGCTGTCCGAAAGATCGGCGAACAAAGCAAGGGGCGTCTTCATGCCATTCGGCCCGTACTCGGCTGAGGGGAAGGGGCGCTAACGCGGTCTTGTATCCCTTTCACGCCACGATGATACGGGTGATTGGGGGTCCAGGCCAAGGAACGGCGTTGACCGGCCCCCGGTTCGGCGTACGAAGCTGTCGTCCCGGCGCCGCATACAAGCCGAATTCCGATAAAACCATGCATCATGCTGCCATTTCGGTGGATACGCGCTAATTCATTCTAAGAATAATTAGAATCTTAATACGTTGTTCCATTACACCGCCCAAATGCAATGAAATTTGGGAATCGATTTCGGATCATCCCCTGTAAGGTCGTGGGGCCTGATTTTCGACGACGGCGCGCCTTCCCCCATACGGTGACCGAGCGAATGAAGACATCCCCCAAGAGAATGATCCTTGGGTCGTTTTGCGCCGCCTTCGCGGTTTATTCCGCCTATGTGTGGACCGCGGCGACGGACATTCCGCAACATCGTCCGCCGGGCGATCAGGTGAAGGCGGGCTTGGCCCTGTTCCAGGAAAAGAACTGCATCGCCTGCCATCAATTGTACGGTCTTGGCGGTCATATGGGTCCGGACCTGACGAACGTGGTTTCGGCGCCGGATAAGGGCGTCGACCATGCCAAGGCGTTTATCGAGAGCGGAACGTCCAAGATGCCGAACTTCAACCTCGGCGAAAAGCAAGTCGATGCCCTTGTCCAATTTCTCAAATTCGTCGATTCGTCGGGAACCTACCCGGCAAAAACCCCGGAGATGAGTTGGTATGGAACAGTCGCCTACGGCGCCGCCAAACACACACAATGACATCGGCCTTCGGTTCATGCTTCTCGGCTTGGGAGCCCTGGCGGCAAGTCTGCTATTCGGCGTCCTCGGCGCCTTCAAGTTCCTCTATCCGGAATTCATCGAGGGCCTGGCGTTCAACAAACTTCGGCCGCTGCATGTCTCCTTGGCGATCTCGTGGATATTCCTCACCGCGATCGGCGGCATTTATTATTACCTGCCCCATATCCCCAGCCTGAGCGCATTTTCGACCCGCGTCGCGCGCTGGCATTTTTGGATCTATCTGGTTACCGGTTTGGCCATCCTGGCCGCCTACGCCCTGGGCCGGTTCGGGGGCCGGGAATATTGGGAATTTCCGCCGCTGCTGGCCCTGCCGATCTTCGCCACCTGGATCATGTTCGGAACCAATTATTTTAGAATCGCCAGGCAGCGGCGAACCGCGTGGCCGGTGTATTATTGGATGTGGGGCACCGGCATCGTCTTTTTCTTTCTGACGTTTACCGAAAGCTATCTCTGGCTGATCCCGTATTTCCGCGAGAACATGCTCAGGGAAATCGCGGTGCAATGGAAGTCCTATGGCTCCCTGGTCGGGTCGTGGAACATGCTGGTTTACGGAACCGCCCTCTATTTGATGGAGAGGATCAGCGGCGACGAAGGCGTGGCGCGGTCCAAAATGGCCTTCGGGCTCTATTTTCTCGGCCTTTTCAACCTGATGTTCGGCTGGGCCCATCACACCTATCCGGTTCCTTTCGCCGCCTGGGTCCGCGATTTCGCCTATCTGGTCAGCATGACCGAATTGTTCTTGCTCGGCAAAATCATCTGGGATTGGCGCGCCTCCCTTACGGCCCTCCAGAAATTCCAGCACCGCCGCCCCTATCGATTCCTGTTCGCCTCCGACATGTGGGTCTTCGCCAATCTGGTCCTGGCGCTGGTCATTTCGGTGCCGGCTCTCAACCTGTTCACCCACGGCACCCATGTCATCGTCGCCCACACCATGGGCACCACCATCGGCATCAACACCATGATCTTGCTCGCCTCGGTCTTTTATGTGCTCGAGCAACGGATCGGACAGGACGTCGAAATCAGACACGCCCGGCCCTTGAACGCCGGCTTCTGGCTGGCCAACGGGTCACTCCTTGTATTTCTTGCCGCCCTTCTTGCCGCCGGCCTGATCAAAGGGACCTATGACGGCGGCTCCTTCCAGGAAATGATGGAAAGTATCGAGCCCTTCTTGTTGGTGTTCGCGGTGGCGGGGGTCGGCCTCATGATTGGATTTTGGTTGCTCCTCATACCAGCAATGGGCCATATGAGTGGGCTGGTCTTCGCGCGTCGATACGATAGGATCGGCGCCCGCCAAGCCGGGGAAAGGGCGGCCGGCGACTAGGATCAAGGAGCGTTGCATGGCCGAGCATCTGGTTTGTCTGACCTTTGACTTCGACGCCATGTCGGGAATGATCGCGAAGGGGCTGAAGACTCCGACGGCGATCTCGCGCGGCGAGTTCGGCGCCGTCGCCGTCGACCGCATCCTGCCGCTGCTCGAGAAGAACGCCATTCCGACCAGTTGGTTTATTCCCGGCACCACCATCAAGACCTATCCCGAACAGTGCCGGCGCATCGTGGACGGCGGCCACGAGGTCGGCAATCACGGCTGGACCCATGTCCCGCCCGCCGATCTCACGCCCGAGAAGGAAGACGAGGGGCTGGAGCGCGCCAACCAGGCCTTGTTCGACCTTTGCGGCAAGACGACGCGGGGCTATCGCTCGCCGTCGTGGGACCTGAGCCCGGTTACCGTGGACCTGCTGATCAAGCATGGCTTTCTTTACGACAGCTCCATGATGGGCCACGACCACATCCCCTATTATGCGCGCCGCGGCGATGTCGTTTCCGACGAAGAGCCCTTTGAATTCGGCGAGGTCACCTCCTTGATCGAGATGCCGATCAGTTGGTCTCTCGACGACTTTCCCCATTTTGAATACCTCAGATTGCCCAATTCCGTGTTGCCCGGCCTGGTCAACGCGGGACACGTCCTGGACAACTGGGTCAACGATTTCAAGTACATGAAACGGACCGAGCCGTGGGGCATCCTGACCTACACCATGCATCCCTTCGTCATCGGGCGCGGCCACCGGATGATGATGCTGGAAGGCCTGATCCAGGCGTTGCGCGAGCAGGGCGCGCGCTTCGTCACCATGGAAGACGCGGCCCTGGCGTTTCGCGAGCGCCAGGAGGCGGGGTAATACCAAGGAGCGGGGCGCGGCGAAACTGCCGATACCAGCCGGCACCGGCCCTTATCCCCCCAATATTGTCCTCAGCCGCTCCTTCAGTTCGTTGATCGCGTATGGTTTGGGAATCAGGTCGAATTCCTCGTCGAGCTTCCCTTCCTGGACAAGACTCTGCGCCGAATAACCGGACGTCAGAAGCACCTTGATGTCCCTATCCCGGCTTCTGGCTTCATAAGCCAGTTCCGTGCCGCTCATGCCGTTGGGCAACACGACATCGGCGAACAACAGATCGATCCGGGGAACCCGGTCCAAAACCTCCAGTGCCTCGAGGCCGTCCTCCGCTTCATGGGTCTCACAGCCGAGACCGTTCAGCACCATGACCATCACTTCACGAACGGCCTTGTCATTTTCGACCAGCAAGACGGTCTTTTTCCCGATCCAACGATGGTCTTGATTCTTTGGTTCCGTTTCCTTTTCCTCCGCCGCCTCCTCGGCGACCGGTAAATACAGTCTGACCGACGTCCCCTTTCCCTCCTCGCTCTCGATGGTCACATGACCGCCCGATTGATTGACGAACCCATAGACCATGCTCAGGCCCAGGCCGGTTCCCTCGGCCAGCCCCCTGGTGGTGAAGAACGGCTCGAAGGCATGCTCCAGGACGTCGGGCGACATGCCGTATCCCGTATCGCTTACCGTCAATGTTACGTAGCGCCCCGGTGGCAGCCCGCCATCCTCACCGGGCATTTCCTCTTCCAGGTCGATGCTGGCCGTCTCGATGGTCAGGGTGCCGCCTTCGGGCATGGCGGCGCGGGCGTTGAGGGCCAAGTTCAAGACGGCGTTCCACAGAAGCTGCCGGTCTACCTTTATCGACTCAAGGTTCTCTGCACGATAGGCCTCGATGGTGATCCCCTCGCCCAGGGTTGGGCGCAGCAGGTCAACCTCATCGATAATCAGATCGTTGATCTGGAAGACCTCGGGCCGCAGCATCTCCTTGCGCGAGAACGCCAGAAGCTGCTTGGTCAGTCGGGCGCCGCGGTGGGCGGCATCGGTGGAATTGCGCATCAATATGGATGCGTCACTCTTAGAGAGGTTGCCCGTCTCGAGGATTTCCAGATTGCTGATGACGACGGTAAGGATATTGTTGAATTCGTGGGCGATACCGCTGGTCAACTGGCCCACCGCCCGCATCTTCTGGGACTGTTGGAGTTGTTCCTCGGCTTGCTTGCGCTGGGTGATGTCGCGTGAAAACAGGGCGATCCGCCGCACCTCGCCTCGCGCATCGAGGATCGGCTGCGCATGGGTTTCGAACCAGCGTCCGTCACGCCCGTCCTCGTCGACGACCGGTTCTTTGCTTTCGAGCATGGCCAACAATTTGCCGCGCCGCAGATCGCCGACCTCGGGCGGCATGAACTCAAAGATATTGCGGCCGACCATGTCCCCGACGTCGGCCCCCAGCGTCCTTGCGCCGGCTTCATTAACCTCCAGCACGGTTCCGGCGCGGTTCAGCAAGAAGATGCTGTCCATCGCCGCGGCAAAGAGAGCCCGTTTGGTCTCTTCACTTTGGGAAAGGCGCTCCTCGGCCCGCTTGCGTTGGGAAATATCCCGTGCCGTGCCCATCGCGCCCATGACAATCCCATTGAAATCCTTGACGACGACGGCGTTCAAACTCATGACGGCAAACGACCCATCCTTCTTGCGGTACCTTGTTTCGTAATCGAACGCCCCCTTTTCCCTGATCTTGGTGAAGGCCTTTAAATCCTTCTCCGCCTGTTCCGGCGTCTTAAAATATGCCGACGATCTGCCGATCATTTCGTCCGGCTCATAGCCCAGAATGCGCATGGCGGCGTCTCGATTGACGAAGGTGAACATGCCTTCGTTGTCGACGGCCCAAATCAGGTCATGGCTCGTTTCGACAAGATTGCGGTATCTTTCCTCGCTTAGCCCCAGCGTTTCCTCGGCCCGTTTACGGCTTTCGACTTCCGTGACAAGGGAGTTGTTCATCCTTTGGAGATCACGCGTGCGGGCCTCCACAAGATCGGACAACCCCTGAACACTGGGAATCCAATTGAACAATCCAGCCGAAATGAAAATGAAGCCGCCAAGAAAACCGACGAATTTCTCCAAGAACGCCTCGGTTTCCGTATCGCCAATGACGACATACGTGTTGAGGCCTTCAAAATTGTCGGTGATGTCGAGAACGCTGCCGAACAGCAGTAATCCAAACCCTATAACGATTAGGTTCCAACCCTTCTGGGTTTGTTCGAACCGGTTGCGCCCCGAATCCCACAAGAAAATCACGATTCCCGCCAAGACAATTGCCCAAACAGTTTCGAGAACAATGTCCGCCATGGCACAATCCTTCGCTTCACAAGACGACGCCTCATAGGCCGATCGTGTCACAAAACACAGGGACTGAATTACCCTTGGCCCGATTAGACAGCCGCCCGAGCCGCGAGTATACCATTTCCATCCCAACGGCACGGAACAAGGCTGGTCCCATGGCACAGGTTATCGTGAGGTTGCGCGGCCCGTTGGTTGTCCATGGTGGGGCCATGGAGGAGGCACGGAAATGAGCCGCGACCCCGACCCCAAGGCAAACCTCGATGCGTGGTCCAAACAGAGCCTTGGGCTCGCCTACCGGCGCATGATGGGGGCGACGGATCCCGAGGTTCTGGAGGCCTGGAACTCGTTCTATCGCCGCCTCATTCTGAGCGACAGAAGCCTCGATGCCGCCTCCTGCGAACTCATCTTGCTGTCCTTGTTGACGACGACCCGCGAGGCCCATGGACGCATCCACGTCGGGCGCGCCCGCGACGCCGGGGTCGATGACGACCGCATCGCGTCGGCCATCGCCCTCGGCGGCGCCTTCGACGCCCTTTCGACCCACGATTTCGTGGTCGACAATTGGCCGGACGAAGTGGACGAAGGGCCCGTGCTAGACCTCTATCTGGCCGGGGTCGAGCGGGTGCGGGGCACTATCGAGGCAAAACTTTGCGAAATCATGGCCGTGGCCTGTCACGCCGCCAAGCGGCGCCGGCGCGGCCTGCGCCTGCACCTGGGCCGCGCCTTCGCCGCCGGTGCCACGGTGGCCGAGGTGTCGGAAGCGCTGAGCTTCCTGATCATGGTATGCAGCGTGCCGACCCTGACCGACGCGGCGCTCGAATGGGCGGCGGCGGCCCGCGACGGTGTATGTCCGCCGCCTTACGACGACGCGCCGGAGTAACTAGTTAAGCCCCTTCATGCCGGCGCCCCAGGTGTCGGTCAGCAAGAAGCCCTCGGGGAAGGGGTCGCTGGCGTCCCAGCCCAGTTCATGGGTGGCGAAGATCCATCCGCGGCCCTTAATGCGCGGCACCACGGCGGGACGCCCACCAACCTCGGTCGTCCGCGCCACCTCGGTGACGAAGCGGGTGCCGAGAAGCGAGCGGAATGTGTGGACCTGACCCGGCTTGGCCAGCCCCCGTTCGGACAGCACCGCCAGGCGCGCCGAGCACCCGGTGCCGCAGGGACAGCGGTCGAGGCGTCCCGGCGAAACGACGATGGCGTTGACCCAGGTGTTGTCCTCACCGGCGACCCGGTCGGTGAAATAGGCAAAGGTGACGTCGCGGATAAGCGGGTTTTCGGGATGCGTCACGTCCAGCTGCTCGACCGCCGCCGCCTTGATCTTTTCTCCCAGATCGACCATGTCGCGGGCCTCGTCGGGGACCATGGAAAAACCCACCGAGGACGCATCGACGATGGCGAAGAAGGCGCCGCCGTAGGAAATATCGGCCGTTACCGTGCCGACGCCCTCGACCTCCAGCGCCGCGTCCAGCCGGTCGACGAAACAGGGAACGTTGTCGAAGGCGACGGTCTCCACCTTGCCGTCCTTGCACCGGGCCGTCACCGCCACCAGCCCCGCCGGGGTGTCGAGGACGAGGCGCGTCTCGGGCTCGTGCATGGGCACCAGGCCGGTTTCCAGCACCACGGTGACGACGCAGATGGTGTTGGAGCCCGACATCGGCGGATAGTCGGTCGATTCCATGATGATCATGCCGACGTCGGCTTCGGGCACCGTCGGCGGCAGGACCAGATTGACCGACATGGCGGCGCCGCCGCGCGGTTCGAAAAGACAAAACCGGCGGATCGAATCGTCTTCGGTCTCAAGGTGGCGCTTCTTGTCGAACATGGTGGCGCCCGGGACGTCGAGGACGCCGCCGGTGATCACCCGACCGACCTCTCCCTCGGCATGGGCATCGACGATGGATAGGCGTTTGCGCCAGCGCATGGGGTCAATCTCCGGGCAATATCCGCGGTCGGGGCCGAGCCGACGTTAGCACGGCCCCCAGCCGTCACGCTAGGCGGTCACGATGGCGCCGTCTTCGGTGACGCGAACCGCCCGGCCGTCTTCCAGTGCCGCGTGGCCGGCCAGGGGCAGTTCCAAAACCGGGATCGTCGGCCAGCCCATCTCGCGCGCCACCACGACGCCGATGACCAAGATGGCGTCGACCTCGGCCATAACCAACGCCGCCGGCGCCCGGCCGCCGCGCAGAAGTTCCAACAAGATGGCGCTCGACGAGCTTGACCCGCGCGTCGCGGCAAGGACCAGGACGCGCCCGGCAATTTCGGCGCCGGGCGCCGGGCCACGCGGGTCGATCAACGCCGATGTCCGGGGATCGACGCCGCCCCAGAAGCTGACCGGTTCGGCCAGGCGCAGCACCGGGCCCGCCGCCGCCCCCGCCACCAGCACCCTTCCGCGGGTTAATTCCATTGCTACCCTCGCACCGGCCCGCACTCCCACCCGGCCACCCCAAGCGTACCATGCCGTGGGTGGCCGGGTGGGGGTGCGGGCCGGTGCCGCCCAAACATATAATTCGTTAATTCCATGCCGCTTCGTCCCTGACCACACGTCCGGCCACCGCCGATTCGGCAATGTCGCCCAAGGAGCCGAACACCACCTCGTAGTCGGTGTTCGACGGCGTGTACTGGGCGAACTTGGCCGAATTGGTCATCAGGACGCCGCCGCCGGCTGGCAGGATCGGCGTCACCACGATACAGGTATCGGTGATGATCTCTATTCCCGCCGCTTCGATCCGCGCCAATGCCCCCGAAGCCTCCAGACTCCTGAGCACCTGGCGGTTGGTGCAGGCGTAGAACGGCCGCGAGGCGCGGCGTCCGGCGAGACGCTCCTCCAGCGCATCGAACTCGGCGATCGAAAAGTGGGGACTCCCGACGGCCAAGGCATCAAGGGGGCCGTCGGGCGCCGTCGACAGGGCATCGCGGGCGGCGCGCACCACCTCCGGCGTAAGCTCGATACGTTGCTCGGCCGGCCGTCCTCCAAGAGCGGCCTCGAGGGTCGGCGCCTCGGGCGTTACGCCGGCGACGTGGAACAACCCCACGGCGCCGTTCGACGCGGCGCCGGCGCCAAGCGCCTTGAGCCGGTCCTCGGGCATGTCCGCCGGCAGCCCGTCGATCACCGCCACCGCGCCCGCCACCTCGGCGCCCAGCCAGGCGCCGAGAACCGGATAGAAAGCATCCTCGGCCTTGAGACGGTCGCTCAGCGAGGCGGTCCCGACGACCACGGTGGCCAGCCTGTTGTCCGCCACGTGAAGGCCGTAATAGGGCGCCCGCCCGGCCAGCGCCGCCGAGATATCGAGAAAATCGCCGTTGCGGTTGGTGCGCGCGCCGAGCACCGAATTGCAAAACGCCACGGCGTTGCTTTCGCCCCAGGCCACGTCCTCGCCCGGGTCCGGGCGATGGCCGACCTGATAGGGGGCGCAGGTCCAGGTCGGGGCGCAGCCCAGGGCCTCGTAAGCCGCCATCATGCGCCGCGCCATGTCGGTGGCATGCGGGTCGGCGTGGACCCGTTCGGGATGGATCAGATCCAGCGCGCCGACGTTGAGGGTCGTCGGCACGGCGACGCGGCCTTCCAGTTCGACCAGGCGTTCGACAAAATAGACGCCCGAATCGCCGTGGTAGAGGCAGCCGTCGACATGGGCCGAGGTGACCGGAATCAGACGTTCGGCGCCCAGGATACGCGCCGTCTCGGCGACGATGCGCATGGCCATGGCGGCCGCCGGGCCGTCCCGGCCCTCGGTCATGGCGCGCTCGTCGGGAGTAAGATCGGTCATCGCGGGTTCGCCCTCTCCGATGGTGAAGAAGATAAGCGCTGCGTGCCTTGATGGCAAAAGGGGATGATCGGCCAACGCCGTATGCAGGGCCGGAACAGGCTGGTACAGTCGGCGGCGCGTCATCCAATGTTCCGGAGTCCGCCTTGCGCTTTCGCCCCCCCCCCGGGCCTTGCTGTCCGCCGTCGCCTCGCCCTATGTGCTGTTGTTCCTGACCATGCTGTTTTGGTCCGGCAACGCGGTTGTCAGGCGCGGTATGGTTGGAAGCGTGCCGCCCGTCGGGCTGGCGTTCTGGCGCTGGACGGTGGCGCTGGCCATCTTGCTGCCCTTCGGGTTCAGCCATCTGTGGGCGGCGCGGCACAGCCTTGTCAAGGCGTGGCCTGTCGTCACCGCGCTGTCCGTGCTTGGCGTTACCGTGTTCAACACGCTTTATTACCTGGCCCTGACCGCGACGACGGCAATCAACGCCACCGTGGTCAGCACGACGGCGCCGGCGGTTATTCCCGTCGTCGCCTGGATCGCCTACCGCGAAAGGTTTTCGCCGCGCCAGGCTTTGGGGTTGGCGATCGCGGCGATCGGTGTCGCGGCGGTAATCCTGCGCGGCGACCTTCGGGCGGCGATGGAAATGCGATTCAACGACGGCGATCTCATAATCCTGCTGTCGGTCCTGGTCTGGGCCGTCTATTCGATCCTCTTGCGGCGTCTTCCCGCCGGGCTTCATCCGCTTGCCCTGCTGACCGCCACCTTCGCCGTCGGGCTTGTCTTCCTGGTTCCCCTCTACGGCTGGGAGCTGAGTACCGGCGCCGAGATGCGCATGGCGCCGCAAAGCTTCCTGGCCATCGCCTATACCGGCGTCTTCCCGTCGATCCTGGCATTCTTGTGCTGGAATCAGGCGGTGGCGGCGGTCGGACCGAACACGGCGGGATTGTTCCTCTACCTGATGCCGGTCCTCACGTCGCTTCTGGCGGTGACCTTTCTGGGCGAGGTCATCCGCCCCTATCATCTGATCGGCGCCGCCCTCGTCATTTCAGGCATTCACGTGGCGACCCGCCAGCGGCACCCGGCACGGAACGGAGAAGGACAATGAATCCCTCGTCATCGAAGAAGGTCGTCCTGGCCGCGCTGGCGGGCAACGCCGCCATCGCGGTGACCAAGTTTGCCGCCGCCGCCATGACGGGAAGTTCGTCCATGCTCAGCGAGGCCGTCCATTCGGTGGTCGATACCAGCAACCAGGGGCTCTTGCTCTATGGCATCCGCCGCGCCGGCCGGCCAGCCGACGACGACCATCCCTTCGGCTACGGCATGGAACTTTATTTCTGGACCTTCGTCGTCGCCATCCTGATCTTCGCCGGCGGCGCCGGCGTGTCGGTTTACGAGGGCGTGGCCAAGCTCGGCAATCCCCAGCCGATCATCGATGCTCACATCAACTATATCGTCCTCGCCGTCGCCCTGGTCCTCGAGGCCGGCGCCTGGTGGGTCGCCTTCAAGGAATTCACCAAGAGCAAGGGGGACTTGGGCACCTTGGAAGCGGTGCGTCGCTCCAAGGACCCGGCGGTGTTCACCGTCCTCTTCGAAGACAGTGCCGCCATCGCCGGCTTGGTCATCGCCGCCGTCGGCATCGGCCTTGCCGATGCCCTGGACGAGCCCCTGTGGGACGGCGTCGGTTCCATCGTCATCGGCGCCGTGTTGGCGGGGACGGCGGCCTTTTTGGCCTATGAGTGCAAGGGCCTGCTGATCGGCGAGGGGGCGGGGCGCGCCGTCGTCCGGGGTGTCCGGCGCATGGCCAATGAACAGGATGGCGTGGCGCGCATCAACGAGGCCCTGACCATGCACCTTGGGCCGCGCGACGTGCTCTTGAACCTGAGCCTGGATTTCAAAGAGCACCTGAGCGCGGTCGAGGTGGAAGAAACGATCTCGGCCCTGGAACGGTCGATCAAGGCCGCCTATCCCGAGATCACGCGGGTCTTCATCGAGGCCCAGAGCCGCGCCGGCCACCGGCGCGACCGCCAAGAATCGCGGCCGAGCCAACCTTGATGCCGTCGCCCGTGAACCTGCGCTAGACTTGGCCATGGCCGCCGCTCCCACCCTCTCCGACAGCCTCAAGGGTATCGCCTGCATGATTGGCGGCACCGCCTTCCTGACCTTGAACGACGGCGTCATGAAGTGGATGACGGCAACCTATCCTATCGGCGAGATCATCTTCATCCGCAGTCTCTTCGTTCTCATCCCGGTGGCGCTTCTGGCCTGGCGCGCCGGCGGCCTGGCGGCGCTCCGCGTCCATGACATTCGGGGACAAGCCGTTCGAACCGTTTTGAGCCTTCTGTCGATGGTTTTTTTCGTCACCGGCCTGAGCTTTCTGCCTCTGGCCGAGGCCATCGTGCTCACCTTCGCCTCGCCGCTGTTCGTCACCGCCCTGGCGCCGCCACTCCTCGGCGAGACGGTGGGATGGCGGCGCTGGCTGGCGGTGCTGGTCGGGTTTGTCGGCGTGTTGATCATGATCCGGCCGGGTGGCGAGGCCATGCGCTGGTTCGTCTTGTTGCCGCTTGGGGCGGCTCTTACATTCGGTCTCGCCAACATCGTGACGCGCAGCATCAGCGCCACTGAATCTTCGGTCTCCATCTTGTGCGTTTCCATGGTCTCGGTGACCGTCGTCTCCCTGGCCACGGCGCCCTTCGGTTGGCGCGCGCCGTCGACGAGCGACGTCGCGCTTCTGGCCCTGGCCGGGATACTGCTTGGCTGCGCCCATTTCCTGATGATCGAGGCCTTCCGCCTGGCCGAGGCCGCCGTCGCCGCGCCTTTTCACTATTCGGCGGTGATCTGGGCCCTGATCCTGGATTTGGTGATATGGGTCAACTGGCCCGACTCCTGGGTGATGGGCGGCGCCGTGATCGTCATCCTGAGCGGCCTTTACATTCTGCGCCGCGAGACTCTGCGCCGGCGCTCTCCGACCGAACCGCCATGATCGCCGGCGCCCCATCGTCGAACCCCCTCAAGGGCATCGCCTGCATGCTGGTGAGCGGCTTGGTCATCACCCTCAACGACGCCGTCATGAAGATGATGACGGCGGATTATCCGATCGGCGAGATTCTGTTCATCCGCGGTTTTTTCGTCATCATCCCGATAGGGCTTTTGGCCTGGCGCTTCGGCGGCATGGGCCAGCTCAGGGTGGGCAATATCCGCGCCCAGGCCATCCGCGCCGCGCTGACCGTGCTGTCGACCTTCTTGTACATCACGTCGCTTCGTTACCTGCATCTGGCCGACGCCTTGGCGATCACCTTTACCGGGCCGTTGTTCCTCACCGCCCTGGCGGCGCCGGCCCTCGGCGAGCAAGTCGGGTGGCGGCGCTGGGCCGCCGTCGGCATCGGATTCGCGGGCGTCCTGGTGATGACCCGGCCGGGCAGCGAGGCCTGGCAATGGGCGGCGCTGCTGCCGCTCGGAGCGGCCCTTTCGGGCGCCAGCCGGGACCTGCTGACCCGGCGCATGACGATCACCGAGACCTCGGTTTCGATGCTTTGCGTCTCGTCGCTCGCGGTGACTCTTTCGGGGCTCGCCACCTTGCCGCTCGGCTGGCGTCTTCCCAACCCGGCGGACGTCGGACTACTGGCCGGGGCGGCCATATTCCTGGGCCTGGGTCAGTTCCTGTTGATCGAGGCATACCGCCTCGGCGAGGCGGTGGTGGTGGCGCCGTTCAAGTACACCAACCTGTTGTGGGGGGTCGTCATCGGTTTCGTAATGTGGTCCCACCTGCCCGACCGCTGGACGACCCTCGGCGCGATCCTGGTCATGGCCAGCGGTCTTTACATTTTCCACCGCGAGACCGTGGCCCGCCGATAAGCGCGGTTGTCGAACGGCGACGACCTGATATGTTTGGCCCCCGTCATCACCAAACCCAAACCAAGGAAGAGAAAGCCATGTCCGACAAGCCCGTCGCCATCGTCGTCGCCGCCGGAGGCGGTATCGGAGGCGCCTGCACCCGCGAACTGGCCCAGCGCGGCTATGACCTGGTTTTGATGTCGGCCGGCGGCTCGGCGGTCAAGCTGGCCGACGAGTTGGGGGGCACCGCCGTTACCGGCTCCGTGGCCGAGGCCGCCGACCTCAAGGCCGTGGTCGATACGGCGCTGGAAAAGCACGGGCGCATCGACGCCGTGCTCAACAACACCGGCCATGTCGCCAAGGGCGCCGGACCGGCGCGCGGCTCGATCTACGATGCGGACGACGACAGCCACTTCATAGAGATCGGCGATGAAGACTGGCACCATGCGCTCGACATGATCGTCCTCAACGTGGTCCGCATGGCGCGCCTGGTAACGCCGGTGATGGAGAGCCAGGGCGGCGGCGCCATCCTCAACGTCTCGAGCTTCGCCGGCAAGGAGCCGAGCGCCAAGTACCCGGTCGGTGCGGCGCTGCGAATGGCGCTGGCCGGTTTCATGAAGCTCTATTCCGACCGCTATGGGCAGGCCGGTATCCGTATGAACAACATCCTGCCGGGCTTCGTCGACAACTACGAGATGGCGGATGACGCGCGCCGCCAGATTCCGCTTGGGCGACCCTGTTCTTCCGACGAGTTGGCCAAAACGGCGGCCTTCCTGTTGTCGGCCGACGCCGGCTATATCACCGGCCAGAGCATCGTCGTCGACGGAGGCCTGACCCGGAGTATGTAAGGTTATGACGGCCTCGGACGCCATCGTCGTCGGCGGTGGGATCGTCGGCGGCGCCGTCGCCTTCGGCCTGGCCCGTGCCGGCGCCCGGGTCACCGTCTTCGACGAAGGCGACGTGGCGTTCCGCGCCGCGCGCGCCAACTTCGGCAACATCGCCGTCCAGGGCAAGGGCGTCGGCAGGCCAGAGTATCTGCGCCTGACGCGCCGCTCGGCCGACCTGTGGCCCACCCTGGCCCAGGAGTTGACGGAACGGACAGGGGTCGATCTCGGCTTCGTGCGCCCCGGCGCCATGCGGCTTTGTCTTTCCGGGGACGAATGGAACGAGCGCGCCCGGCTGATGGAAGAACTGCGCGCCGACGCCGGCAACCTGGGCTACGACTACGACATGCTGGACCGCGACGCGGTCGCCGGCATGGTACCCGGCCTGGGACCCGAGGTGGTCGGCGCGTCCTTCACCCCCTACGACTGCGAGTGCTCGCCGCTTTATGCCCTGAGCGCCCTGCACGGGGCGATCATCGGCCTCGGCGGCCGTTACGTGGCGGACGCCAAGGTCACCCATGTCGAGGCCGCCGGCGGCACGTTTGCCGTCACGGCGGGAGGACAGCGGGCCAGGGCGCCCAGGATCGTGCTGGCCGCCGGCCTGGGAAGCAGTGCGCTTGCCGGCCCTCTCGGCTTGGCCATGCCGGTGCGGCCCGAGCGCGGTCAGGTTATCGTCACTGAGAGGACGCGACGCGCCATCCCCATGCCGCTCGGCCTGGTGCGTCAGACGGCGGAGGGCGGCTTCGTGATCGGGCGCTCGGCCGAGGACGTCGGCCTCGATGACCGCACGACGGCCGCCGCCCTGGGCTCGATGGCCGCCACCGCGCTGCGCCTGCTGCCCTATCTCGGCGGCCTGCAAGTGGTGCGCGCCTGGGGGGGCTTGCGCATCATGGCGCCCGACGCCTTTCCCATCTATGACCAATCGGCCGATTTCCCCGGCGCCTTCTCCGCCACCTGCCACTCGGGCGTGACCCTGGCCGCCGCCCACGCCTTTGACCTGGCGCCGGCCATCCTGGAGAACCGCGTGCCGCCCGAACTGTCCAGCTTCACCGCCAAGCGCTTCGGCGCCGCCATCGCCGACGAAGATTGGGTAGCGTCAAAGGCGCCGTGAGGGGCGGCGGGTTAGTGTGGCGGCGTGCTGTCTTGGGAGCTTTCTTTAACATGACGACACCATATGCAGGCAAACGTTATTGTGATACTAGGGTCCAGACTCATTCAAATCCAATAACAGATGAGGGCAACGAGACATAGGGCGGCGAGAAAGTTTTGCG
>JASLLZ010000071.1 GCA_030746775.1 Rhodospirillales bacterium
GCGCTGCCGATTCCCATATAGACGTCGACGCCGCTCGCCGGTTGCGTGGTGGCGATGACGCCGCTCACGTCGCCGTCGGCGATCAGCATGATGCGCGCCCCCGCCTCGCGGGTCTTGGCGATGAGTTCCTGGTGGCGCGGCCGGTCGAGGGCGCAGACCACCAGGTCGCCGACCTCCACCCCCTTGGCCTGGGCCAGGTTGGCGAGGTTCCGGGCCGGTTCCTGGTCGAGATCGACGACCCCCGGGGGCATTCCGCAGCCCACCGCGATCTTGTCCATGTAGACGTTGGGCACGTTGAGGAAGCCGCCGTTCTCGGCCATGGCGATGACCGATACGCCGTTGGGTTCGCCCTTGGCGATGATGGTCGGACCCTCGAGGGGCAGAAGCGCCACGTCGACTTCGGGGGGCTCGCCCGAACCCACTTTCTCACCGACGTAAAGCTTGTCGGCCTCGCCGGCGGCACCCTCGCCGATGCGGATGGTGCCGTCGACGGCAAGGACCATGAGGGCTTCGTGCATGGCGTCCGTGGCGGCGCCGTCGGCGGCCTCCTCGTCGCCGCGCCCCATCAGCCGCGAAGCCGCCAGCGCCGCCGCCTCGGTGACGCCGACCACTTCCATGGCCAGGCTGCGGTTGGGGGCGGACACGGCGGCGCTATTCCCGGGCCGCCGGCGGGGCGAAGGATTCGATGCGGATCAGGCACGGCGGCTCGACCACGGCGTCAAGCGATTCGATGGCCTGGATGGTTCCCGTCATGGCGGCCTCCTCGGTTTCATGGGTGGTCATGACGACCGACACCGTTTCGCCGGGATCGCGGCCGTGCTGCAGCACCGATTCCATGGACACGTCGAAGTCGCGCATAGCGGCCGCGATGTCGGCGAAGACGCCGGGCCGGTCGACCACAATCAGGCGCACGTAATAGGCCCCCCAATGACGTTGCATGGACGCCGGCGCGAGGCGTCTTAGCTCGGCCGCCGGTATGGCGAAGGTCGGGGTTGCGTAACCGCGCGCGATGTCGACCAGATCGGCGACGACAGCGGATGCCGTCGGACCCTCGCCGGCGCCGCGGCCTTCCTGCATCAAGGTATCGACGAAATCGCCGTCCGCGACGACGGCGTTGAAGACCCCCTCGACGCTGGCGATGGGCGCCTGGACGGGCACCATGCAGGGATGCACACGCTGCTCCAGCTCGCCGTTCGTCAGAGCCGCGATGCCAAGCAGCTTGATGCGGTACCCCAGTTCGTCGGCGAAGCGGATGTCGAGAGGCGAGACGCGGCGGATGCCTTCGACGTGGACGGCCGCGAAATCGACCTCGCAGCCGAATGCGAGGGCGGCCAGGATGGCCAGCTTGTGGGCCGCGTCGATGCCGTCGACGTCGAAGCCGGGGTCGGCCTCGGCGTAGCCCAGGCGCTGGGCCTCTTCTAGCACGTCATCGAAGCTGCGCCCGCTCTCGCGCATGTTGGTCAGGATATAGTTGCAGGTGCCGTTGAGGATGCCGTAGACGCGGCTCAAGCCGTTCGCCGCCAGGCCTTCGCGCAGGGCCTTTACGATGGGGATGCCGCCGGCCACCGCCGCCTCGTATGACAGGCTGACGCCGGCCGCCTCGGCGGCGCGGGCAAGGGCCGTACCGTGCTCGGCGATAAGCGCCTTGTTGGCGGTGACGACGTGCCGGCCGGCGGCGATGGCCGCTTCACAGACCTGTTTGGCGATGCCATCGGGTCCGCCGATCAGTTCGACCACCACCTCGGCGTCGGCCTCGGCGGCCATGACCGCCGCGTCGTCGTACCAAGCCAAGCCATCCGTCGACACGGGCCGCTTCTTGTCCCGCTCGCGCGCCGATACGGCGCTGACCGCGATGGGCCGGCCGCTGCGCCGTTCGAGGGACCGGGCGTGGGTCTCGAGCACCTTGAGGGTGCCGACCCCGACCGTACCCAGGCCGGCGACGGCGATCTTCAGAGGCCGGCTCACCGCCCCGCACTCCCCTGGCCGGCGAGGATGGTGGACGGTTTCCGCCGAATGCGGTGGCACTGGTGCTTCATCTCGTGTCCTTGCCCGTTATACCAAGGATTAATGGAGTTGGAGGGCGGCGTTGATCGTCCATCAGGTCGCGGCCGGGATCAGCCGAGCGTTCGCCCGGCCGCTCAGCGCTCGATGTAGATTTCGGCGCGGCGATTGCCCGCCTCGCCCGACGGCATAACCTCATAGTAGAGCGGCTGGCTGTCCGATACCCCCCGGGCGGCAATGTCCTGGCGCCCCAGACCGGCCCTGATCAAGGCATCCCTCACCACCTGGGCGCGATCCGCCGATACCTTGAAGTTGACCATCTTGTGGCGCACCGGATCCATGGTGCGCGTCCGGCTCGACGCATGGCCGATGACGCGGACCCGACCACCCTTCTGGCGATGCAGCCGAACAACGCCCTGCAGAATCTGGTGGTCCGATCGGCTCAAGCGCGCCGAGCCATTGGTGAAGAGGATGGTCGCCACCTTTAGCGACGTGGCCCCGCTGGCGGCGTCGGGAACGGCGGCGACGACGCCGCCCACCTGGGGCACCGCCGGGGCGGGTTGGGTGGCGGCAACCTGGACTCTGCCTCCGACCTGGACACCCGCCGACGAGACGACCACGGTTTCAAACGATTGCGCCCCACCCGGCGACGACGCGTTGGCCGGCGCGGATTGTCCCAAACGCTGGGCAAGACGCGCCCGGTAAATTTCCTCGACGCTGGCGCCCGGTGCCGGCCTGGCCACGGGCGCCGGCGCGGCCGCAACGGCAGGCGGCGGCGTAACAACGGGCGGCGGCGCGGCCGCGACGACCGGGGGCGCCACGGGCGCCGGCATCGTTTCGCGGCGCATGGGAACGGCGGCGGGCGGCGGCGGCGGCGGCGGGGCGCCGGCCACCGCCGTGGCGCCGGAGCGAAGCGTTTCCGCCGCCTCGCCCTGACGGCGGATGACCTCCGACGAATAGCGGGCGCGGGAGCGGTCGGCGACCAGGCCCTCGACGACCTGGCGGCGCTCGGAGGCGCTGGGCGCCGGCGGCCGGTCGGGAACCGTGGCGAGAGAAGGAAACGGCTTGTCGGTGCCCGGCGCCTGTTGGCCGCGTTCGGTGACCGGTCGGCTCTTCTGATCAGGCTTGTCCCCTGCGTCGGCGGCGGATTTCGTGTCGTCGCCGCCGCCGAAAAAGTCTATTGTGCTTTTGTACCATTCGACGGGGTTGACGGCGTCGGGCACCTGGGAACACCCGCCGATGGCCGTCATCAGGGCGAGAACCGCGATCGCCAGGCCACGCCCCGCCAGCCGATCGCGAACCGGCGTAGTTGCCAATGATGTCGCCATGAGTACCGAACCTTTCTGCGCGCCAAATAACCGCATACGCTTATCGCCTTTCAAATTCCGCCGGCCGGCCCCATATTATCCTCTTGTCCCGTTCACCCGCGCCCCAGGATCGTAAAGGCGTACCTCCAAAGATACTTAGATCATAAAGGATTGACTCATGGCCGATCAACCAGGGTCCGACATCCCGTCCCCCGACCCCGAGGCTCTGGCCCAATCGCTGGCCGACATCACCCGACGCGGCCAGCGCATGGCGGCGGAATTCCTGGCCCGCCAAGCCAGCGGCGGCGGCCTCGGGATGGCCGATCCCGCGAACATCGGCGGCGCCTTCATGGAGATGACGACGCGCCTGATGGCCGATCCGGCCAAGCTGGCCAACGCCCAGATGACGCTGTGGCAGGATTATCTGAACCTGTGGGAGTCGACGGCGCGGCGCATGATGGGCGAGGCGGCGGCCCCCGCCGCGACGCCGCAAAAGGACGACCGCCGCTTCAAGGACGCGGCATGGGAAGAGATCGGGATCTTTAACTTTATCAAGCAGTCCTATCTTCTGACCGCGCGCTGGGTGCGTTCGACGGTGGCCGATGTCGAAGGACTGGACGAAACGACCCGCCGCAAGGTCGATTTCTACACCCGCCAGTTCGTCGATGCCTTGTCGCCCAGCAATTTCGTCTTGAGCAACCCCGAAGTCCTGCGCGCCACCATCGAAAGCCGCGGCGAGAACCTGATCAAGGGGATCGAAAACCTGCTTGACGATCTGGAGCGCGGCAAAGGCCAGCTTGACATCCGCATGACCGACCCCGATGCCTTCGACGTCGGGCGCAACGTCGCCATCACCCCGGGCAAGGTGGTGTTCCGCAACGCGTTGATGGAATTGATCCAATACGCGCCCGCCACCAAGACCGTGCGCCAGCGGCCGCTGCTTGTCATCCCGCCGTGGATCAACAAGTACTACATCCTCGATCTGCGTGAGGATAACTCTTTCATTCGCTGGGCGACCGAGCAGGGGCACTCCGTCTTCGTCATCTCGTGGGTTAATCCCGACGCGGCATTGGCCGAAAAAACCTTCGCAGACTATCTCACCGAAGGCGCCTTGACGGCGCTCGACGCGGTCGAAAAGGCGACCGGGGAAAAGCGCGTCAACGCGGTTGGGTACTGCATCGGCGGCACACTGTTGGCCACCATGCTGGCCGTCATGGCGGCACGCGGCGACAAACGCATCGCCTCGGCGACCTTTTTCGCCACCATGATCGACTTCGCCGATCCGGGCGAGTTGGCGGTGTTCATCGACGAGGACCAGATCGCGGCGCTCGAGGCGCGGATGAACGAAAAGGGCTATCTGGAAGGCCGCGACATGGCCTCAACCTTCAGCATGCTGCGCGCCAACGACCTGATTTGGTCCTTTGTCGTCAACAACTACCTCTTGGGCAAGGAACCCTTTCCCTTCGACCTCTTGTACTGGAATTCGGACTCGACCCGCATGCCGGCGGCCATGCACAGTTTCTATCTGCGCAAGATGTATCTCGAAAACAGGCTCGTCGAACCGGGCGCGCTTGAGATCGACGGCGTTGCCATCGACCTCGGATCGATCGAGGTGCCGAGCTATGTGGTGGCGACGCGCGAGGATCACATCGCGCCGTGGCGTTCGGCTTACGCGCCGGCGCGGCTGTTTGGCGGGCCGGTGCGGTTCGTGCTCTCGGCCTCGGGCCATATCGCCGGCATCATCAACCACCCGGACGCCGGCAAGTACTGCCATTGGACCAAGGCCAGGACCGCGAAAACTCCCGAGGCGTGGCTCAAGGGCGCCACCCGCCACGACGGCTCGTGGTGGCCCGACTGGGACAAGTGGGTGAAACGGCACGCCGGGCGCCAAGACGTCGCCGCCCGCATTCCGGGCACCGGACCCCTCAAGGCCCTGGCCGATGCCCCCGGCACCTACGTCAAGGCGCGGGCCGAGGAGTCTCCCATTGGGTGACGACGGTCATTGACAGGGGACGGGGAAACCCTAATATCGCGCCACATTTTTGACCGACCCCCAATTCCAGCACAGCCGGATGGTTGCTGGGCAGAACCCTGACAGTATGAACTTTTCAGACCTTGGATTGAGCGAGTCCGTTCTTCGGGCCGTGGCGGACGCGGGCTACAGTATCCCCACACCGATACAAGAACAGGCAATTCCCTATGTCCTGATGAACCGCGACGTGCTCGCCAGTGCCCAGACGGGAACCGGTAAGACGGCTTCGTTCGTGCTGCCCATGATCGACATCCTGACCGCCGGCCGGGCCAAGGCCCGCATGCCGCGCTCGCTGATCCTGGAACCGACCCGCGAGTTGGCGATGCAGGTGGCGGAGAACTTCCACACCTACGGCAAGCACGACAAGCTGACCATGGCGCTCTTGATCGGCGGCGTGTCGATGGGCGACCAGATCAAGGCCATCGACCGCGGACCCGACGTGCTGATCGCGACGCCGGGCAGGCTCTTGGATATGTTCGAGCGTGGCCGGCTGTTGCTCAACGACGTCAAGATACTGGTCATCGACGAGGCCGACCGCATGCTCGACATGGGTTTCATCCCCGACGTGGAGCGCATCGTCTCGCTGGTGTCGAAGATGCGCCAGACCCTGTTCTTCTCGGCCACCATGCCTGCCGAAATCCGCCGCCTCGCCGACGCATTCCTGATGAACCCGAAGGAGATTTCGGTGGCGCCGCCGGCGACACCGGCGGAAACCGTGACCCAAGGCCTGATCATGGTCGAGCACAAGGACGGCCGCCGTCCGGGCGGCGGGCAGAAGGAAAAGCGCGATGCGCTGCGCCGCCTGATCCGCCAGGAAGACGTCGGCAACGCGCTCGTCTTCTGCAACCGCAAGCGCGATGTCGGCATCCTTCACCGGTCGCTGGTGCGTCACGGATTCAGTGCCGCCCAGCTGCACGGCGACTTGGCCCAGCCGGTGCGCACGGCGACCCTGGCGGCCTTCCGGCGCGGCGAAGCGATGCTATTGGTGTGCAGCGACGTTGCGGCGCGCGGCCTCGACATCGCCGATATGAGCCACGTCTTCAACTTCGACGTGCCCTCTCACGCCGAGGACTACATCCACCGCATCGGGCGCACCGGGCGCGCCGGGCGCGAGGGCCGCGCCTTCACCATCGCGACCCGCGAGGATTCCAAGTACCTGGCCGCGATCACCCAGTTGATCGGCAAGACAATCCCACCCATGACCCTGTCCGGTGACGCGCCCAAGGCCACGCAACGGCAGGAAGGGCCCGCCGAGCCCAAGAAACAGTCGCGGCGCGACACGCCGGCGCCAGAGGGACGGAAGACGAAAGCCGCCGAGCCCAAGAGCCAGCCGCGGCGCGCCGCGCCGGCATCGACACGACAAGAGGAAGAGGCCGCCAGACCCGAAGGCCCGGCGCGGCCGGATGGCGGAAGACGGGACAGAGCCAAACCCCGCGACCGCAAGAAAGAGCGAAAAGCGGTCGACCGCCCCACCGAGCAACGCCGCAAAGCGGAGCCCCCGAAATTGGGCATGGGCGATCACACGCCTGCGTTCATGCTGCGCCCCGTGACGCGGCCGAAAGGGCGCCCGGACGACGAAGAATGAACACGGAGACGGTCTTCGTTCAGTTGAAGCGCGAGCCCGGCTTCAAGAAGCCCTTCATCTTCACCGTCATCCCCTTCATGGCGGTTTCCCGAGGCTTCTTCGACGATGCCCGACGATGATCGACAAGATATCCCGGTCTGGGACCCCTTCATCCGATTGTTCCACTGGTCCCTGGCGGCATCCTTCCTAGTTGCCTACTTGACCGAGGACGACTTTCTAGGCCTCCACGTCTGGAGCGGTTACGTGGCGGGAATTCTCATCGTCCTCCGCCTTCCCTGGGGCTTCGTCGGCCCCCGGCACGCGCGCTTTTCCAACTTCGTCCGCCGACCCGCTGAAAGCATCGCCTATATGCGTCAGTTACTCGCCCTCAGGGCGCCCAGGCACCTGGGCCACAGCCCTGCCGCCGGCGCCATGATCGTCGTCCTGATGGTTGCCGTCACACTGACCGTGCTGTCCGGCTTGGCGCTCTATGGCGCCGGGGAGAAAGCCGGCCCAATGGCTGGGCTATTCCCGGCCTCGGCGGTGGATGACACTGTCGGCGGTCATGCGGCAAGCCAGCGACAAAAGGGTGCCGACCACGACGACGACGACGACGATGACGATGAAGACGATCCGATGGCCGAGGCCTTGGAGGAGGTTCACGAATTCTTCGCCGACCTTACCCTGGGTTTGGTGGCGTTCCATCTCGTCGGGGTGGCGTGGACCAGCTTCGCCCACCGCGAGAACCTGGTGCGAGCCATGATCACCGGACGCAAGCGCCCGGATATCTAGAGCCGCATGAAGACCTTGGGAGCGCCGGCGCCAAAGGCTTGGATGACGAAGGGTTCGCTCTTCGGCCCCGGCATCCCGGGGCTGCCGTCGGGCATGCCGGGCAGCGCAATGCCCTTGACGGCGGGCTTCTCGGCGAGCAGGCGGCGCACCGCCACCAGGGGAACGTGCCCCTCGACCACGTAGCCGCCGACCAGGGATGTGTGGCACGACCACAGGTCGTCGGGAACGCCAAGGCGTTCCTTGACCGGTGTCACGTCGTCCATCGATTTTACGTTGACCCTGAACCCGTTGGCCCGCAGGTGCTCGACATAGCCTCCGCAGCACCCGCACAACGGCGACTTAAAAACGATGACTCGGGCTCCCCGGGCATCATCGGGGGTCCACCACAGGCCCGCCACCCCGGCCGCGGCCACCAATCCAATCCCCCCGGCAATCATGCCGCGGCGCGAAATTGTCTTCATGGATCACTCCTCCATGGTCCTGGCGCCGAGGGTACGCACGAAGCACCGCGCCGGGCATTGATACGGATCATTTTAAAGGACGATTGGGCCAGGAGACTAGACGTAATAGGATTCCAGCGGCGCGAAGCCGTTGAAACCGACCGAGGCGTAGGTGGCGGTGTAGGCGCCGGTGCCGGGCAGGCGGACCCTGTCGCCGGCCTTGAGATCGAGGGGCAGGGTGTAGCCGGCGTCCTCGTAAAGGATATCGGCGCCGTCGCAGGTCGGCCCGGCGATCGCCACCGGACCGGCGGAGGCGCCGTCGCGGGGCGTCACGATACGGTACTTGATGGCCTCGCCCATGGTCTCCGCCAAGCCGCCGAACAGGCCGACGTCGAGATAAACCCAGCGCATCTCGTCGTCATACGATTTGCGCGACACCAGCACGACCTCGCTTTCGATGACGCCGGCCTCGGCGGCAATCTTGCGCCCCGGTTTGATCGCCATGGCCGGCAGGCGATTGCCGAAGTTGGCCGTCATCGCCTTCATGATGACCTCGGCGATGGCGTCGAAGCCGGGCACCGGGTCGCGGTAAGGGACGGGAAAGCCGCCGCCCAGATTGATCATCTTGATCTCGATTCCGGCCTCGCGCAGATCCGAGAAAACCATCGCCGCGCGGCCGATGGCGACCTCCCACTGATGCGGATCGGTCTGTTGCGAGCCGACGTGGAAGGAAATTCCATGGGCGTCGAGGCCAAGGTCTCGGGCCCGCACCATGAGATCGCGCGCCATGTCGAGGGAACAGCCGAACTTGCGCGACAGGGGCCACTCGGCGCCGTCGTTGGGGGCCAGGACGCGGCAATAGACCTTGGCCGCCGGCGCCGCCTGGGCCAGTTTTTCTAGCTCGCCGGCACTGTCGAAGGCAAACAGGCGCACGCCCTGGCGAAACGCCTTTGCGATGTCGCCCGGCTTTTTGACGACGTTGCCATACGACAGGTCGCCGGGCGACGCCCCGGCCGCCAGACAGGCGTCGATCTCGCGCGGGCCGGCGGCGTCAAAGCACGAGCCCAGGCTGACCAGCATCTCCAGAATGCGGGGCGCCGGATTGGCCTTGACGGCGTAATGGATACGCGCCGCCGGCAGTGCCTCGGCGATGGCGCGATAGTTCTCGCCAACCCGGTTCAGATCGACCACAAGGCATGGGCTCGGCGGGCGATGATCGGCCAGGAACCGCTCAATCCTTGGGGTCATTCCGAACTCCCCCTCCTCCGGAAAAGGCGCCGGACAAAGTCAGATCAGGCCGGCGAGCGGCGAAGAGGGATCGGCATAGCGCTTCTTCGCCATGCGTCCCGCCAGATAGGCCAGTCGGCCGGCCTCGACCGCCAATTTCATGGCCCGCGCCATCCTGACCGGATCCTTGGCTTCGGCGATGGCCGTGTTCATGAGCACGCCATCGCAGCCCAGTTCCATGGCCACGGCGGCGTCCGAGGCCGTGCCGACGCCCGCATCGACGAGCACCGGCACGCCCGCCTGCTCGACGATGATGCGGATGTTGACCGGGTTCTGTACCCCAAGACCCGACCCGATGGGCGCCGCCAGGGGCATGACGGCGACGCATCCCAGGTCCTCAAGACGCTTTGCCATGATCGGGTCGTCGCCGCAATAGACCATCACCTTGAAGCCCTCGGCGACCAGCGCCTCGGCGGCGGCCAGGGTTTCCACCATGTCGGGGTAGAGCGTCTTTTCGTCGCCCAGCACCTCAAGCTTGACCAAGTCCCAGCTGCCCGCCTCGCGGGCCAGCCTAAGGGTCCTGAGCGCATCGTCGGCGTTGTAACAGCCCGCCGTGTTGGGCAGATAGGTATAGGTCTTGGGATCGACGTAATCGACCAGCATGGGCTGCTTGGGATCGGTAACGTTGACGCGGCGCACGGCGACGGTAACGATCTCGGCGCCCGAGGCCTCGATGGCGCGTGCCGTCTCCTCGAAATCCTTGTACTTTCCGGTGCCGACGAGAAGGCGCGAGCGGAACTGCCGCCCCGCCACCTCGAAGGTGTCGGCGGCGGTCGGGGCCTCGTCGGGGGCGCCGCCGCCGATGAAGTGGACGATCTCCAGCCGGTCGCCATCGCGAAGCCGCGTCGCGGCGTAAAGCGACTTGGGCACGATCTCCCGATTGCGCTCGACCGCGACCTTGCCGGGCTCCAGCCCAATGTCTTCGAGCAAGTCCTCGACGCTCATGGAAGAGCCAAAGGCGCGTTCCTCGCCGTTGACGGTAAGGCGTAAGGTGGGTGGCTTGGTATCGACCCCGTTCATAAGCCAGAATATGAGGCGATAGCCCGCCGCTTTCAACAGGTAAGGCAACGAAATGGCGCGTCTTTCCCGACACCGCTGCCTGGGGCCGGAAAAGGCTATGTCCCAACCGCCTTGGGCCATGCTATATAGGACGCCCAGGGGGCAGCACCGAAATCGAAATCATGACAGCTCGTATTCTGGTCCTCAATGGACCCAACCTGAATATGCTGGGCACCCGCGAGCCCGAAATCTATGGCCGCGAAAGCCTGGCCGACATCGAGGCGGCCTGCGTCGCGCGCGGTCGGGACTTGGGATTGGAGGTCGAATTCCGCCAGAGCAACAGCGAAGGCGAACTGGTCGGTTGGGTCCAGGACGCGCGCGGCGTCTTCGATGCATTGATTATCAATGCCGCGGCCTATACCCACACCTCGGTCGCCATCCTGGACGCCTTGCGCGCCTTCGATGCGCCGATCATCGAAGTGCACATCACGAACATCCACCAGCGCGACGAATTCCGCCGGCACTCATACGTCGCCATGGTGGCCCGGGCCGCAATCGCCGGATGCGGCCCCTATGGCTACGAACTCGCCCTCGACGCGGCGGCGCGTATGTTGGTACCCGCGGACCAAGCGCCTCATGGTTAAATCACCGCGCGTATCCGACATCAACGAGGATCTGGTCCGCAAACTGGCCAGGCTGCTGGAGGAAACCGGACTATCCGAGATCGAGTACGGCAAGGACGGCTGGCATATGCGTGTCGCCAAGGCGTCATTGGCGCCGGCGCCGCCGGCCGTGACGCCGTCGCCGGGTGACGACGTTGCCCCGGCCGCCGACGAGACCGAGGCCTGGGGGGAAAACGCCGAGATTGTCACCTCGCCCATGGTCGGCGTCGTTTACAACACGCCCGAGCCCGGGGCGCCGCCCTTTGTCAAGGTCGGCGACAAGGTCACGGCGCGCCAGACCCTCTTCCTCATCGAGGCCATGAAGGTGTTTAACCCGGTCGAGGCGCCGCGCGACGGCACCGTGGTGCGCATCATGGTCAGCAACGGGACGCCGGTGGAATTCGACGAGCCCTTGTTGGTCATCGAATAGGCGCCCCTTGACGAAAAGTGGGTGAAATCCCGGCCATGTTCGAGAAAGTCCTGATCGCCAACCGGGGAGAAATCGCGCTCCGCATTCACCGCGCCTGCCGCGAGATGGGCATCGGCACGGTCGCCGTCCATTCGACCGCCGATGCCGATGCCATGCACGTGCGCCTGGCCGATGAATCGGTCTGCATCGGTCCGTCGGCGGCGCAGCAGAGCTACATGAACATCCCCGCCATCCTGAGCGCCGCCGCGATCAGCAACGCCGACGCCATCCATCCCGGGTACGGGTTCCTTTCCGAGAATGCCAATTTTGCCACCATGGTGGAGGAACACGGGTTTACCTTCATCGGCCCGACGCCCGAGCACATCCGCGTCATGGGCAACAAGGTGGCCGCCAAAAAGGCGGCGCTGGACGCCGGCATTCCGGTGGTCAGGGGCTCCGACGGCCCGGTCGACGACGAGGCGACGGCCCTCGAGGTGGCCGAGGAGATCGGCTATCCGGTGATCGTCAAGGCCTCGGCGGGCGGGGGCGGGCGCGGCATGAAGGTAGCGAACTCGCCCGACGACCTGCGCCAAGGCTTCAAGACGGCCCGCAACGAGGCCCTGGCGGTGTTCGGCAATGGCGAGGTCTACATCGAACGCTTCCTTTCCCATCCGCGCCATATCGAGGTCCAGGTACTGGCCGATTTACACGGCAATGTGGTGCATCTGGGCGAGCGCGATTGCTCCTTGCAGCGGCGCCACCAGAAACTTGTCGAGGAGGCCCCGTCGCCGGCCCTTAACGACAAGGAGCGCGACGCGATCGGCGCCATCGCCCGCGATGCCATGGTATCGATGGGCTACCGCAGCGTCGGCACGCTTGAATTTCTCTATCAGGACGGCGAGTTCAATTTCATCGAAATGAACACGCGCCTTCAAGTCGAGCATCCGGTGACCGAGATGATCTGCGGCATGGATCTGGTGCGCGAGATGGTGCGCGTCTCGGCCGGCGCGCCGCTCGGCTTCGAACAGGACGACATCCGCTTCTCGGGTCACGCCATCGAATGCCGCATCACCGCCGAGAACTCGACGACCTTTCTTCCGTCGCCGGGCCGGGTCGTCGATTACCATGCCCCCGGCGGCCTTGGCGTGCGGGTCGATTCGGCCCTCTATTCGGGCTATCTCGTGCCGCCCCATTACGACAGCATGATCGCCAAGCTGATCGTCCACGGGGCAACCCGCAACGAATGCCTGATGCGCCTGTGCCGGGCGCTCGGCGAATACGTAATCGGCGGGCTGGATACCACCATCGAACTGCATCAGCGCCTGGTCAACGAACCGGCCTTCGTCAATGGCGATTACGACATCCACTGGCTGGAACGGTTCGTCGACCAAGAAGACGCGTAGGATTATGAAGGGGGCGCCGCCGGGATCGACGCGGCTGACGGCGGAACTTCTGGTCCGCGCCTATTCGGCAGGCATCTTTCCGATGGCCGAGAAGGCCGACGCCGCGGACATCTTTTGGGTCGATCCGCCGGTCCGCGGCATTCTGCCCCTGGAAACTTTTCATGTTCCGAAAAGCCTGGCCAGGACGGTGCGGCGCCGGGTTTTCGAGGTGCGCTGCGATACCGCCTTCGGGCCCGTCATGCGATGCTGCGCCGAGGCCACCCGCCAACACCCGGACACCTGGATAAACGGCGAAATTATCCGCGCCTATTCGGAACTTCACGATCACGGCCGCGCCCACAGCGTCGAGAGCTGGCTGGGCGACCGACTGGTCGGCGGTATCTATGGGGTGGCGCTGGGCGGAGTCTTCTTCGGCGAAAGCATGTTCCACCGCGAGACCGACGCCGGCAAGGTGGCCCTGGTTCACCTGGTGGCGCGTTTAAGACTGGGTCGTTTTCGCCTTTTCGACATCCAGTTTGTCACCGACCATTTGCGCCGCTTCGGCGCCGTCGAAATTGCCGGCCGGGTCTATCAGCGGCGCCTGTCTGACGCCCTTTCCGACAGCCGGGACTTTCCCGCCGCGCCCAACCCGCAAGGCTTCGAGGGGGTGCTGGCCGGCGTCATCGAACATGAGTCAGGCAAGCAACCGACGACCGCCTCCTAGAGCAGTGTCCGTGTAGACGGAACCGGCCCGCACCTCGTCTCGGCCACCCCAAGCGGACCATGCCATGGGTGGCCGCGACGGGGTGCGGGGGATTTGGCGAATCAGGCGGCGAGCGGCGAATCCGCGTGCCTATGTATTCTATTTCTTCGCCACGAAACGGACCTCGATGCTTCCCAGTTCCCCGAAATCGGCAACGAAGGTTTCGTCCGGCGCGACCGGCACGACGCCGGTGCAGGTTCCGGTGCTCACCACCTCGCCTTCCTTTATGCCGTCGCCAAGCGCCGACAGGTGGTTGGCGGTCCACTCGAGGACGTTCAGGGGATCGCCCAGCGCCGCGGCCCCGACGCCTTCGGCCACAAGTTCGCCATCCTTGTAGAGCCGCACCGCATGGCCTTTCAGATCCATCCCCCGCCAGTCCGCGTTTTCCCCGCCTTTGACCCATGCGGCGTTGGCCACCATATCGGCAACCAGCCGAACCGCGCCGAGGTTGTCGAAGCCGCCCTCGAACCGACAGCCAACAACTTCGATCGCCGGGATAACGGCAGCGACCGCGCTCAGGACCTCGTCGCGGTCGTAGGGGGTCTTGCGCGGCGGCAAATCACGGGCGAAGCGGAAGGCAAATTCGCTTTCGATGCTGGCGTCCTGATCCGCGAAGACGGCAACCTCGACCGGGCTGTCGAAACAGTGCTCGGCGAACATCGGCGCCGTCGCCGGCGCGTCGGTACCCAACAGCCGCCGCGCCGCGTCGCTGGTCGCGCCCACCTTCCAGCCGACACGCGGCCGTGCCGCCAAGGAGGCGATGCAGCGCTGGACGGCGTAGGCCGCCTCGACGGAAACCAACCCCTCGGCAGCCTGGCGCGGGATCACGCCACCCTCGGCGCGGGCATTCCACAGTGCGGTCGCGAGGTCGACAACGGCGTTCATCGGCATTTCATAGCAGATGGCTGATGATTGGCAATCCCGGCCAACCGTCGCCAGGGGCCGGCGAACGAAACAGATCCCGGGTCCGACCGCTTCAGGCTCGGTTTTGATATCCGCTTGGGGCCAGGAACGGTCATCCAGAAGGATCAGGCACCCGGTTCGCTCTGGGCCACAAGCGGACCATGTGGGGAACCGGTGTTTAGGTCCGCGCAGGACCCTTAGGGGACATTATTATTGGGACGCTGCGATACACCATGTCAGCATCCCGTCTCTTCGCTTTACCTCCCCCTCCCACTCTTCATCGGTGCCGCCGGCTGTTTCCAGCCGTTTAGGGGTGTTTTGCCATTGCTTCGGTGACGGATTCAGCGGTTTCCGGTGGTTTAGCGCTGATTACTTACAGGGAAAGGCTTTCTCGACGGCTTTCATTAACGTGGATTCGGGACTTTCGCGATGCTCTTTAGGGTGACCTTTAAGGTAGTTGATCCAAATTTTGGCGATTTTATCGTTGGAATCCTTTTCTGGAATACACCCGATTGAATATTCAAAGACACGCTTTGCAGAAGATCTCATTACTTCCATTATATGATCGGGAACAGAAACGCCGCTCCCGGTATCACTATCTTTTTCAATAATGAGATGATCGTATATGGCCATAAAATAGCTCGTCGTTACGCCGTCACGATACCCCCCGGCATAGATTGAGCAGTAGGTCATATTCTTCTTGCACATTTCCACAAAGAAATCGCTCTTGGTGGGATCATTCGTATTCCGTGCCATGGCATACCCGGGCAAGAGAAAGCCCATAAGGGTGACGGCTGCTATAAGGCTCTTGGGGGACATGGGTCGGTTTCCTCTGTCATGCGATAGTTGAATGATCATTGTCGACCTTGAAGTATCTCCACCCGTTAGGAAAGGCCAGATCCCTAATTTGGCTACACCCGGCAGCGACGAAAGCTCAGCCCAAGGTCTGCTCTTGGACACGTCGGGACATCGGTGTGGCGGGCCATAATCCGATCACACCGTCGCATATGCGTCCATGACCTTGTAAACCCAGCCTAGCGGGTTTCCTCTTCGGGGGCGTGGCAGTCCAGCATCCAGACGTCGTAGACCGGGTGTTCGAGGGCCGAGAGCGCCGGGCTGGAAGCGAACATCCAGCCGCGGAAGAGGCTTTGCGCCGCCTCGCCCGGGCGGACCTCCCAGATATCGAGAAAGGCGGCGCTTTCCGGCGGCTCTTCCGGCGGCCGTTTGTCGCAGGTGCGGGCAATGATTTCCAGGGTGCCGAAGCTCACCGTCTGCCCGACGGGGGCCTCGATCGTCGATACCCGGGCCGTTACCTTGTCCAGGCCCTGGAGAACCGCTACCAGATAGGGATCGGCGACGGCCGCCGCCGCCAAGCCGACAATTGCGCCAGCGCCGAGCAGGGCGGTAATACCGATCCGTGTCATCCGCCCATGCCAAGCTGCGGTGAGGGAGTTCTATTTGGTCCCGCCGCCGGAATCCGAGCCGCCGGTGGCGAGGAAGATGATCTCGCCCACTTGGTCCCCCAGCGAACGAAAGTCCTTGGTCTTGGTGATGGTCGCCCCGGCGGCGAGATAGGTTTTCTGGGTGCCCGGCTCAAGCCGCACGTATTTGTCACCCAGCAGCCCTTCGCTGGCGATGCCGGCGACCGTGTCGGTGGGCTGCTTGACCTCGCTCGCAATGGACAGCGCGACCACGGCGTCGAAGGTTTCGGGATCAAGGCCGTGGTCGACGACGCTGCCCACCTTCATCCCACTGAGGCGGATGTCGTCACCGACGACCAGGCCGTCAACCCGGTTGAACGTGGCCATCAGCGCATAACCGCCGACCGGCTTCAGCTGGCTGCCGCCGTAGGAAAGCCCAAGGGCGAGCACAAGGGCCGCGAAAACCGCCATGCCGACAAGAATTTCGCGACCGTCCTTGGCCATCTAGGGAACCCGTGCCATCTAAGCCGTTGCCCGCCTCATTGCGGGGTCCACGCCTCATAATCGCCGGTGGCGCGGGCCCGTCGTCCGCCCTTGAAGTCATGACCGCGCGGGCGATAGGCGCCGATGGTGCCCGACAGATTGGGGCTGTGCTCCTTCTGCCACGGGCGGGCCCGAGCCGCCTCCTCGCTCAAGGGCGCGTCGGTCGTGTGGTGAAGCCAGGCATGCCATTCGGGCGGCACCTTGGAGGCCTCGGCCGGACCCTTGTAAAGGACCCATCGGCGCTCGCGCCCCTGTAACCGGCGTCCCTTGCTGCGGTAGTAGCGGTTGTCGAACTCGTCGTTGCCGGCCCTGCGGCCCCTGAGCCAAGTGAACAAAAGCGTTCCGATATACATGGCGGTCCATGCCCTTCCGTTGCAACGCCCCGCCCTCGGCCGACGGAGCGACGGGCGCAAATATGGCATTTGACGCTGCCCCAGTCCAGCCCGGCGGACGTCAGTGCGGCTTGGCGAGGGCATCCTTGTTGGCGGTGACGCGACCAGTGCCGGCCTTGCTTGGCGGCGCGGGCCGGACGCGGGCCTTGGCCCGGGCCTTGCCGGAGGATTGCTTTTTGGCGACGGGAAGGTCGACCCAAAACGTCGTCCCCTTGCCGACCTTGCTCTCGAACCCGATTTTCCCCCCCATTGCCTCGACAAGCTGTTTGCAGATCGACAGGCCAAGGCCGGTTCCCTCAATGGTCGTGTGTTGCTCCTCCAGACGGCTAAACGGCCGAAAGACCTGATCGTGCCACTCCGGCGAAATTCCGTAGCCGGTGTCGGAGACTTCGAGACGGATCAGACCGTTGGGGATCTTGCGGTAATCGACGGTCACCGTGCCGCCGTCGCGGTTATATTTTACGGCGTTGGACAGCAGGTTGAGCAGCACTTGCCTGAAACGCGACAAATCGGCCCACAGCCGGGGCGGGCGCTTTGCGGAGCAACGGTTGACAAGTTCGACGCCCTTATTTTCGGCCGCCGGACGGATCAGGGAAAGGCTCTCCTCGATGGCCTTTTTCAGCACCACCTCCGAGGGTTTAAGGACGATCTTTCCGGCCTCGATCCTGGCCAGATCCAGGACCTCGTCGATCAGTTCCAGAAGGTTCCGGCCGGCCTCCATCATAAATCCGACGAATTCCCGCTGCCGCGGGCTGAGTGGCTCCTTGGTATTGTGCTCGAGCAGCTGCCCGAACCCCAGCATGGCGTTCATCGGCGTGCGCAGATCGTGGCTCATGGAGGCCAGGAACTCGGATTTCGCGCGGTTGGCGGCCTCGGCCTGCTCCTTGGCCTGTTGCAATTCCTGTTCCGCGAACTTGCGTTCGGTAATGTCGCGGACGATGCCAATGAAAAGGCTCTTGCCCTCCGTTGCCAACCGGCTGACGGCGAGGTCGAGGGGAAGGACCGTCCCGTCGCGGCGCTGGCCGATCACTTCGCGGCCGATGCAGATGGCGCTGGACGCATCAATCTCCAAATATTTCGCGATGTCGCCGTCGTATGGGGAGCGGTCGGGCTCGGGCATCAGGACCTTGACGTTTCGGCCCACCGCGTCCGCCGCGCCGTAGCCGAAAATTCTCTCGGCGGCGGCATTGAACGAAACGATGACGCCCGACTCGTCGAAGGTAATGATGCCGTCGAGGACGTTGTCGAGGACGGCGCGATGATGGGCCTCGCTTTCCTTGAGCGCCGCCTCGGCCCGCTTGCGCTGGTCGATGTTGGTGGCGATGCTGCCGACGCCGACGATGGAACCGTCATCGCCCAGGACCGGGAACTTGGTCGAAGAAACATTGATCGCCCTGCCGTCGCGGCGTCGTATCGCCAATTCGCGTTCCTGTGGCGCGTGGGTTTCGAGGACGACACAGTCGTGGTCGGAGAACTGTTTCGCCGTTTCCTCGGGAAACACGTCGTCGGATGTCCTTCCGATGACCTCGGCCGGGGAAATGCCGTTCCACTTGGCGAACTGTCCGTTGATCAGAACGTAGCGCCCTTGGCGGTCCTTCAGCGCGATGGCGGCCGGCGAATGGTCGACGACGGCCCGGAATCGCGCCTCGCTTTCCTTGAGCGCCGCCTCGGCCCGTTTGCGCTGGTCGATGTTGGAGACGATGCTGCCGATGCCGACGACGGAACCGTCATCGCCCAGGACCGGGAACTTGGTCGAAAGCAGGTTGTTCACCGAGCCGTCGCGGCGGCGTATCACCAACTCGCGTTCCTGTGGCGCGCGGGTTTCGAGGGCAGCACGGTCGTGGTCGGAGAACTGTTTCGCCGTTTCCTCGGGAAACACGTCGCGGAGTGTTTTGCCGATGAGTTCGGCGGGGGAAACGCCGTTCCACTTCGCAAACTGCTTGTTGACCAAAACATAACGCCCTTGGAGGTCCTTCAGCACGATGCCGGCCGGCGAATGGTCGGCGACGGCCCGCAACAGGGCATCGCTCTCGCGCCGGGCCTTCTCCGCCCGCTCGCGCTCGGCGATCTCCGCCCTCAGTTCGGCGGTCCGCTCCACGACCCGTTTCTCAAGCTCGCCGTGGGCCGCGCGCAGCACGTCCTCGGCCTGCTTGCGCGCCGTGATGTCGGTGGAGACGACGCCGACGGCGACGGCTTGGCCGTCGCGCCCGAGGATGGGAAACTTGGCCGTCAGCACGGTGCGCGTGACGCCGTCGGCGTAGGTCAGGTCGACTTCCTGCGACAGGACCTCGCCGCTCTCAAGGACCTTGCGGTCGGCGGCCATAAACCCGTCGGCCGCGCGCCGGGAAACCAGGTCGTGAGGCATTTTGCCGACGCCGGAGCCGGGTTCGATTCCGTGGCGCCTGTCGAACGCCTTGTTGGTCAGCAGGTAGCGGCCCTCGCGGTCGCGGATATAGATAAGGGCGGGCGAGTTGTCGATCACGGAGACAAGCTTCGCTTCGCTCTCCCGGCGCGCCGCCTCGGCCTGCTTGCGCTCGGTAATGTCGGTGGAGATGCCGCCGATGGCAACCGGTTCGCCATCGTCCCCGAGGATGGGGAACTTGACCATCAATTTGGTATGGAGGGTGCCGTCCTTGTGCTCCGTGTCGTACTCGTACTCGCGCGCTGATCCCGACTCCAGAACCTCACGGTCGGCGGCCGCGAAGAAATCGGCCAAGTCTGGCGGAAAACAGTCGTGGGCCCTCTTGCCCAGGACATCGTCCTGGAACCACTCCCGGTGTTTTCTGTTGGCCAGCAGATACCGACCCTCGATGTCCTTGAGATAGATGGCGCTAGGCGAGTTCTCGACCACGGCCCGAAGGCGCGTGTCGCTGTCGTGCAACGCCTGTCCGGCGCGCCGGTATCGCGCCAGGATGGCAAGCGAGACGGCGACGGAACCGAAGATCAATATCAACGCAAAGATGGCGAGAAAGTTCAACCAGTCGCTATCCCGGGCCGTGAGGGTCGCGTCGGCAAAGAATCGGGCCTTTATCCAACTCTCGAACAACAGCTCCCACGCCGCATCGGCAAGGATAACGGCAACGACGATCAGAACACCCCAAACGAAGAGGTCGGACTTCCGCATTTCCATTTCCCAAAATGAACGTATCCGACCGTATGCCGTATACGTTCAGCGCACGGCATTCATGCGACTGTTCCTCGGACAAGGCCGAGGGACCAGATCAATCACGAAGAAGTCAATCGTGCGATCGTTCTCTGCCCTACTATCGAAACACTATTGTATAATGTAACGGCACTA
>JASLLZ010000072.1 GCA_030746775.1 Rhodospirillales bacterium
TGTAACTGATTTTCTTCATCCATTTGGCTAACAAACCGTCGGACAGACCGCAAGCCTACAAACAACGTGACAATGCCCCCTTACGCATTAGGGTTAATGGTGATACCTTGCGCATCCCACTGAGAAGGCGTTGGGGGCGCAATGCGCCACGAGAAGGCACATAATCTGCTGCTGCTCGCGCTGGAAATGCAGGCTGCCCGCGGCGGATTACCATCCGGAACGCTACACGGCGGCAACCGATGGCGCGGTCGCGGTTAAGGAGCAGGCGGTCGTAACCGCGTTGAAACAATGGCAGACTGTTGAGGATGCATTGGAAGGGTCGGGGCCTTGGCTCTTGGGAGATCGCTTCTCGGCTTGTGACATCTATCTCCAAATGATCACCACTTGGCACGAAACACCCAACGAACTTTTTCGCGCGTTCCCAAATGTCGAAAATACTGCTCGTGGTGTTACGCACCGCGAAGCATGTCGGCGTGCCATCGAGCGGCATAATTTTGTGACGGGATTTGACTAATCTCGTGCGTGTCCGCTTGGGGTGATAAGCGGACATAATCACTGGCCCCGAATGATGTCCGCTATGCAGCCCAAAGCGGACATCGACACGCGGGCCATATTCCGCCCGAGTTTTGCAAGAGGCTCTGAACTCTTAATCAAGATCGGAGACGCAGGCCTTTGTTCATAGCTGTGGACCGACCGCGCCATAATCCGCCGCGCCCCGCCGCGGAAGCCCTGAGGCCCGCAGGATGAAGCGCGAGATGAAGCGGATTCCCCGCAACAAATAGCTGATGTCGATGTATTCGTTTGGGCCGTGGTTATTGGGCTGCGGCGGAGCGATCATTGATATCTGGCAGGCATGCGCGCCGATGCGCGATCCGATCCAACTGGCCTGCCGGCCATACCAGTTCGCCCGCGGATAGACGGCGGCGGGGCGTCCATAGAGCTTTGTGACCTCACTTTCGACAAGGCGTGCCAGCGCGGAATCGGTGCGATGACCGGACGGCTCGGTGCCCGCGACGATCGTGGTCGTTACGTCGGCAAACCCATTTTGGTCGAGATGGGCACGGATTTTCGCCGCGACGTCCTCCGGGCTCTGTGCATGGCGTAGGCCTATATAGAGCTTTGCCCCCGCGCTTGATGGCAGCACCGCGGCGACGCCTTCACCATCATAGCCGCCGTGCAGGCCGGCAATTCCGACGATGGGAAGCAGATGAAGCGCTTCGTTGCCGCTATGACCATCGCGTGGGAGGAATTCAGCAGCTCCAATCGAGGCAAGTTCGGCCGCGTCGGACCAAGGATGGCTGTCAAGCAATGAGAGATCACGCGCGGAGATCGTGCTTATAGCGTCACTGAACCCGTCAATCAGAATATTCTCCCGGGCGTCTTTCAGGCTCGCCAGCGCCCAGACCATGCGCCAGAGCGCGTTGGGAACCAGGGCTCCGCGGTTGGCATGGATGTCGTTGCGCGCGGTACGAACCCCAAGATCGAGATACAGCATGCCACCGCCGCCGAAATTGATGAGCGGCCGACCATCCGGCAGGCTGTTGCCGTCGAAGGTCACGACGGCGTCCGCGGCCAGCAGTTCGCCATAGCGAGCGATTGCGCCCGGCAGGCTGGGGCTGCCGATTTCTTCCTCGCCATCAAACAGCACTTTTAGATTCACGCCGTCCAGCCCGCCGGTCTGAAGCACCGTCTCCACTGCCGCAAGTACAGCACTGACGGGCCCCTTGGCATCACTGGAGCCGCGGCCAAAAATCTGATCGCCTACTTGTGTCGGCTGATACGGCGGTGATTGCCAAAGCTCGAGAGGCTCAACGGGCTGGACATCGTAATGGGTCGTCACCAGAACGGTGGGCCATGCGTCGTTTCCCTGCAAATGCCCAAAGACCAGCGGTGCTCCGTCGGTTTCCAGAAGTCTTGCTTCGAGACCTGTTTCCGCCATCAGGCCCGCGATATGTTCCGCGCACGCCCTGGAGCCCTCGCCGGTCGTGGAGACACTCGGACGGGCGATCAACCCTCCGAGCCACTCCACGAATCGATCCCCGCCCTGCTCGATATAGGCGTCAAGCTTTGCAAGCCTTGCCATGTCGGACCGATCTGTCATAGAAGCTCTTTCTGCTGAGGTGAAGGGTCGAGATTGACCCTTCCCCCGTATCAGGCCCGCCTAGGGGGCGAGTCCCTGGGTTGATAGCACGGTGTTTAATTCCGGAACAAGCCGGCGCGCGGAGCCATGGCGGAGCTCAAGCGCGCCGGCCCTTTCCACATACAGCTTCGGCGGCAGATAGCTAAACCATCCGGCTGATGAATGTCCGCTAAGGGTCAAGAACAGCCATTTCCGACAGGCGCCAAACAGGTCCGCTCTTGGGGGGAAAGCGGACATAAACAATGAGGTGTAATTGATCCCGCGTTTACGATGCCATGGCTGGCCCGAAGGGGGGTGCGCCGGTGCCGTCCAAACTTGATCATGCCTATCCCGTACGCGGCCGGCGGCCGGTGAAGGGGTGGCGCTCGGGGACGTAGCCCGCCGGCGACTGGAAGCCCGGCGCCACCAGGGAATCGACCAGGGCCTCGTCGTCCGTGGTGAATTCGTGATCAAGGGCACTCAGGTAGCCCTGCCACTGCTCGAAGGTGCGGGCGCCGGCGATGACGCTGGTCACCAGTTCGTTGTTGAGCACCCACAAAATCGCGAACTCACCCGCCGTCATGCCGCGCTTCTCGGCATGGGCCTTGATGGTTTGCGCCTTGATCAGGGATTCCTCGTCGTATTCGGTGGCCATGATGATGGCGTCCTTGCGCCCGGCCCGGCTTTCCTTGGGCGGCGCCTTGCCAGGTTGATATTTGCCGGTCAGGACGCCACGGGCGAGGGGTGAATAGGGCGCCACCCCGATGCCGTAATGGGCGCAGGCGGGCAGGTACTCCATCTCGGGCGTGCGTTTGAAGGCGTTGTAGTAGGGCTGGGCGATGATCGGACGCACCACGCCAAGCTCGTCGCACAGGCGCACCATCTCGGCGATCTGCCAGCCGCGGTAGTTGGAGAAGCCCCAATAGCGCGCCTTGCCCTCGGCGACGATGTCGCCCATGGCGACAACGGTCTCGTCCAAGGGCGTCGATTTGTCGTCGTGGTGCAGGTAGTAGATATCCACGTAATCGGTATCCAGCCTCTCCAGGCTGCAATCGATAGCGTACATCAACCACTTGCGGCTCAGGCTTCCTTCGTGGATGCCGGGACCGAGCTTGTTGCCGGCCTTGGTGGCGAGCACCCATTCCTCGCGGTCGCGCTTGATGAGGGGGCCGACGACGCGCTCGGATTCGCCGTTCATGTAGGAATCGGCGGTATCGATGAAGTTGATCCCGGTCTCGCGCAGGCTGTCGACGATGCGCGCCGCTTCCTTGTCGCTGGTCAAGCCGCCGAACAGCATGGTGCCCAAACACAGCGGCGAGACCTTGAGGCCGCTTTTGCCGACGTTGCGGTATTGCATGGGTTCTTCCTTTCGTTTCGCCATTGGGGCGCGCGGACTATCTCTTTCCGGCATCGACGACGAGGTGTTGTCCGGTGATGGCGCCGGCGGCGGCGCTGGCCAGGAACAACGTCGCCTGGGCGACTTCTTCCGGTTTCGCCAGACGACCGAGGGCGTTGCCCGACCCCGCGCGCTCGACCAACTGGTCGACGTCCATGCCTTCCGAGCCCTTGCGCAGGGGCAGGAGTTCGCGAAACATCTCGGTATCGACGCCGCCGGGACACACTGCGTTGACGCGCACGCCGTCGGGGCCAAGTTCGAAGGCCGCCGCCTGGGTCAGGCCAAGGACGGCATGCTTGCTGGCGGCATAGGCGCCGCGCCGCGGGTTGGCTTGAATGCCGGCGATCGACGAGATGTTGACGATGGCGCCCCGCGACTTCCTCAGGAGCGCCGCCGCGTGCTTGATGCACAACGACACGCCGCGCACGTTGATGGCGAAGGTCTCGTCCCACACCGCCGCGTCCTCTTCGGCGACGCCGACCGTGGGGCCGACCACGGCGGCGTTGTTGATTAGTATGTCAAGGCGCCCGAAGGCCGCTTCGACGGCGCCGATCAAGGCCGCCACGTCGGCTTCCCTGGAAACGTCGGTCGGGACCGCCAGGCCCGAGATTGCGCCGGCCACGCGCTCAATGGGTTCCTTGCGCCGGCCCGCCACCGCGACTTTGCATCCGTCGTCGGCGAAGGCCCGGGCGATGGCCTCGCCGATGCCCGCGCCGCCGCCGGTGACGATGACCACCTTGCCGTCCAGATCCGCATACATGGATTGCCTCCCCGGTTTGCCTCTTGGCGATTGGCCGCGCCGCCGGGGCGATGGTGGCCTATCGTGCCGCTCAAGGCAATGCCGGGAACAAGGAAGACGGGCGTTCCCTGCCGCACCATTGAAAGCTACCATGCCGCCACCGATAACAAGAGGGGAGGAACGTCGGCCATGACCGCCAAGCCGCGCCGCGTCCGAGTGCACATACAAAACATGCCGCCGCCCGAAAATGGCGCTGAAGGCGACGTCCCCGACCGCTCGGCCGATATCGCCTTTCGGGTCACCGACGAGCGCTTGCGGGCCGCCATGGAACGTCATCCCGACGTGGCGGCGGTCCTCGACGCGACGATCAGCAATGACCTTGCCGAGCTTGCCGCCGCCGCCGCCGAGGCCGAGGTGGTGTTCTCCAAGACCAAGGTCCTGCGCGAACGGTTCCCGGTGCCGAGGGCGCCCAACCTGAAGTGGGTTTTCGTGACCTCGGCCGGCGTCGAGACCCTGCTGCCCACCGACTGGCTGCCGCCCGGCGCCGTTCTGGTCAATTGTCGCGGCACCCACGCCGAGAAGGCGGGCGAATTCGCGCTCACCGCCATCCTCATGCTCAACGCGCGCATTCCGTTCTTCGTTACCCGCCAGCGCGCCGCCCGCTGGGACCCCGTCTTCTCGACCGCGGCGCGGGGCAAGACGGTGGCCGTCATCGGCACCGGCGCCATGGGGGGCGCGACGGCGGAACGGGCTCGCCAGGCCGGCCTCAAGGTAATCGGCGTCAACGCGAGCGGCCGGCCCCACGACGCGGTCGAGGAAATGTTCACTCCGGCCGACCTGGGCACGGTGCTGGCCCGCGCCGACTTCGTCGTCGTCAACGTGCCGGCGGTTCCGGCGACGCGGGGACTAATCGGGCGGGACGAACTGGATCGGATGAAGCCGACGGCGGGGTTGGTGAACATGGCGCGCGCCGATGTCGTCGATCAAGACGCCTTGGCCGACAAGCTGAGGCGCGGCGAGCTGGCGGGCGCCGTTCTCGACGTCTTCGATGTCGAACCGCTGCCGCCTGATTCGCCCCTGTGGTCGACGCCCAATTTGATTATCACGCCGCACGTTTCGTGCGACGACGCCGATACCTACATCCCCAATGCGCTGGATATTTTCTTCGAAAACATGAGCTGCTATCTGGACGGCCGTCCGATGCCCAACCAGATCGACCCGGCGCGGGGATATTGAGGGGGCGGTTCCCTACCGCGCTTGCAATCTCTGCTGTTGGCGCAGAAGCTGGCGTTGGCGCGACTTCTGGCGGCGGATTTGCCGGTTCTGGGTAATCGTTCGGTTGCGGGCGTCTTGCTCTTGCCGGCGCAGCAATTTGAGCTGCTCGGTTTGCAGCTTGCGCTGATTCAGTTCCTGTAACGAAAGAACCTTCGGTACGCACTCGAATTGGCCAATACTGGAATTGAACAGCTCGACGAAGTTGGCCCCGCACACGGCATTGGCGGGCGTCGGCTGGGCGAGCCACGCCGTCACCGCCGCCACTATGATCCATTTCGCCCGCTTCATGGTCGCCATGTCCCTCCAATCGGCTTGTTATAGCGCAAATGGGTTAACAAACCGATGGTGTTGAACCCTGCGATTCACCAATTGTCAACCGGTCGGGGCTATGGTCTCCTTATTCCCAATCCGGGGGTCCGCCAAGCCGTGTCGAGAACGTTGCGCGCGAAGGAGAGTTCCCGCCCGTTGCGGGGCACGGCCGCCATAGCGGCCGTGGTGCTCTGTTTCACCTTCTTCGCGCTTGCAATCCCCACTGTTCCGTCGCAAGGCGCCGGCCGGATCGGCGCCACCGATGTGGTGGTGAACAACGTCTATGGCGACAGCCTCAACCGGCGCATGGAGCGGGGCGAGGGCGTTCAATCGGGGCAAAAGGTCCGCACCGGCGTCGACAGCGCCACCAACATCGTCTTCGCCGACGAGACGACCCTGTCGGTTGGCGAAAGATCGGAACTGGTGCTCGATGACCTGGTGTACGATCCCAACGCGAATGGGGTTGGCGGCGTCTTCAACGTCGTCAAGGGGGTGCTCCGCTTCGTTTCGTCCGCGCCGGCCGACCGCGACCTGACGATCAAGACCAAGTTCGTCCAGATCGGCCTGCGCGGCACCAGTTTCGACGTCTACGCGACCTCCCGCGCGACCGAGATCGCCGTCCATGAGGGCCAGGTACAGGTCGATTCCCGGTTTGCCTCCCAGACCGTCGATCCGGGGCAAGTTTATAGGGTCTCCGACGCCCGGGGCGCCGCCTTCGAGGCCCAGCCCTCGGCCGACATGGTTCAGGCGGTTTCGAAGATGCTCGCCCTGACGGCGGTGGGCGACGGCGCCGCCCCGGCATCCGAACTTGCCGCCGCCGTCGCCGGAAAGGATGCCGAGAACCTGCTCTACCTCGATTTCGTCCATGGCCGGTTGGTCGTCGAGATGCTTCCCGACCTGGCGCCGGTTCACGTGGCGCGTATCAAGGCATTGGTGCGCCAGGGGTTCTATGACGGTTTGACCTTTCACAACGTGGTCAAGGGGTTCGTCGCCGAAACCGGCGACCCGACGGGCACCGGTGCCGGCGGTTCGGGCAAGATGCTAAAAGCGGAAATCTCCGACGTGCCGCTCAGGCGTGGCGTGGTCGGCATGAAACACACCTTGAACGCGCCCGACACCGCCGACAGCCAGTTCTTCATCCTCCTGGGGCCGGTGCCGATCCTCTATACGGGGATGCGCGCTAAGCCGCGGCGCGGCGGAACCACTTGGAAGCCTCCGCCGCATCGCGCGGCACGCCCTGGCCCAAGCGGTACATCTGGGCCAGATTGTATTGGGCGTCGGCATGCCCCTGTTCGGCCGCCTTGCGGCACCAGTTGGCGGCCTTGGTCTCGTCCTTGTCGACGCCAAGGCCTTGTTCGTACATAAGGCTGAGGTTGAATTGGGACAGGACGTGGTTCTGTTTGGCGGCCTTCAGGAACCACTTGACGGCCTGCGCCGCATCGCGCTCGGCGCCGTCGCCCAGGCGGTACATCTGGGCCAGATTGAACTGGGCCTCGGCAAGTCCCTGGTGAGCGGCCTTGCCGTACCAGGTCACCGCGATGGTCAAATCGCGCGGTACCCCGCGTCCCGTATCGTAGAGGACGCCCAGGTTGAACTGGGCTGTGGCGTTACCCTTCTGCGCCGCCTTCAGGAACCGCCGGGCGGCCTTGGCCGGGTCTCGGGGGACGGTGGATTTGGCGGCCTGAATCAGGGCAACGGTCAGGGCGCCGAGCATGATGAGAAGCCGCCGACGGTCCTTTGGGGATCGAAGACGTCGCCGAATCCCCAGGGACGAACGGCGATTCCCGACATGAGCAGGTAAAGCCCGAGCCCGAACAAGAGCAGAAATATCAGCAACGATAGGGTGAGGCGTCGGCCTCCCATGGTGCCGCCCTCCCAGTGGCGCCTCGACAATAATGCACCGAAAGGGTGATCGACGCCAAGGCCTGGGTCAGGAATCCGTGGTCGGTGCGACTTTGCCGGTCAGGCGCTCGAATTCCTCCGCCAGGGCGGATTTAAGGGCCTGTTGGTCCACGGCCCCCCTTTTTTCCGACAAACGGCTGTGGACGGCGGCCATCAGGGGCTGGCGAATGCCGGGCTCGTGGCGCAGGACCTCGGTGGCGAGCATGGTGCGCAGTTTGTCCGGCCAGACGCGGTCGTAGTCTTCTCGTTCCGGCCCGAAGTCGAAGTCGGGCAGGGGGGCGCGTAAAGCCCGGCGTTCGGCGCGCCTGGCGTCCGTCGCCGGTCGGTCGATCCCGTTCGCACCGAAGACCACGCCGTAGTCCCGTTCAGCCTTGCCGCGTGAAATCAACCCGCCACGAACGTCGTTTGAAACCCTTTCCGGTTCGCGCTCCAGGGCATCGCCGAAGCCGGCCCCGGCCGGGGTGGTCATCTGGACGACGTCGCCCCGCTTCAAGGCCAAAATCTTGATCTTGCCGATCGAGCGTTCGTCGGGCTTGCCGGGATTGATGATCACCGTGCCGATGCGTCCCGCCTCGCCGCCCTTGACGCCCCATGGTCGGAAATGAAAGCGGTTCAGGCCGCGCACCGTCATGGTCGCCGAAAGGCCCGTGTTCTCCAGTTCCATGACCAGGGCCGAGCCGCTGCGTCGGCGGCCGGCGGCTTGCGTGTCGGGCAACAAGCGATAGGCGCGCATCAACATGACCGTCTCGACCTCGATGGCTTCGGTGGGGACGCTTTTCAAAGACCCGAAGCGGCTGTCGACCCCTTCGAGGCCGTCGAGCGACGCGCGCCCTCCGCCGCCGCCGCAGATCGGATTGATGACGCTGACCCTGTCCTTGCCGGTCAACGGATCGCGGGCGTTGACGACGACGACCCCGGCCATGCCGGCGCCGGCCGCCGTCAGCCCACCCGGAATGGCCTGGTTGAGGCAGCCGATGATGGTGTCGAATACCCGCGTCGAGGAAACCGCGCGCGAGCCCATGGCGGCGGGAAAGTCGGCGTTGATCACCGTGCCCCTGGGCGCCATGGTTTTGATCGGCCGTTGCAGGCCGGCGTTCTTGGGCGTGTCGGGTTCGACCGACAGAATGTAGAAGGTCAGCGCCAGGGTCACATACGGGTGGGTGCGCTCGCCGATAAGGAAGTTGTAGGCCGCCGCGATCTGGGGATCGGTGCCGGTGAAGTCCAATTCGGCCTGGTCGCCGGCGATGCGCATGGTCGTCTTGATGTAGGTGTACTGACCGTCCTCGACGCCCTCCAGATAGTCGGCGAAACTGTAAGTGCCGTCGGGGATGGTCGCGATCACCGAGCGCGCCTTTTCGTCGGCGTAGTCCATGACTTCTTGCATGCCGGTCCGAATGTCGGCGACGCCGTAGCGGTCGCACAGCTGATTGAGGCGGCGCTCCATGTTCTTCATCGCCGACAGCATGGCCTTGAAATCGCCCCATACCTCATCGGGGATGCGGCAGTTGTCCAAGAACAGGTTAAGCACGTCGGTATTGAGCTCGCCCCGGCGATAAAGCTTCACCGGCCGGATACGGATGCCTTCCTGAAAGACCTCGGTGAACGAGGGCGAGATGCTGCCCGGCACCGCGCCGCCGACGTCCGAGGCATGGACGAAGGCCCAGGCCAGGGCCAACAGTTTGCCGTCGCGAAAGATCGGCAGGAACAGATTGACGTCCATGATGTGGGTGACCAGGCCGTCGGTGGCGAAGGGATCGTTGGTGATGATGACGTCGCCGGGCTCAAGGTTCTCCTTGCCGATTTGTTCCAAGATCGCGTGAAGGGGCAGGCCGATGAGCACGTTCACCCCCGAGAGAGTGGGAAAGGCGAATATCTCGCCGTCGGCGGTGGCCAGGGCGCATTGATAGTCCTGCACCATCTTGACGAAGGTGGTGTGGGCTGTCCGGTAAAGGATGGTCGAGGCTTCCTCGACGATGGCCGTGAAGCGGTTGTTCATTACCGAGGTGCGCACCGGATCCATGTCACGTCTCCCGGGTCAAGACAAGATCGCCATGGGCCGCGACCTCGGCGGCGAAACCGTTGGGCACCAGGACGGTGGCGTCCGCCTGTTCGATGACGGCGGGACCGGCGACGTGGCGGCTCGGTTCCAGGTCGTCGCGCTGGTAGACGGCGCAATCGTCGAACGCCCGGCCGTCAAGCCGCAGCGCCTTGTGCCCGGTTGGCGCGTCGCCGCCACCCGCCCGCTTCACTGGGCTGGGGCGCGGCGCGTCCAAGGTGCCGAGAATGCGGGTCCTGAGCTCAATGTATTCGACCGGCGCCGAAGGGTCGGCGTGGGAATAGAGGCGTTCGTGCTCGGCATGGAAGTCCGCCTCGACGAGCGCAAGGTCCTTGCCCGCGATCGCTTGGGCGGAAAGGGGTACCGTGGTCTGGAACGATTGCCCGCGATAGCGCATCTCGGCCGAGTGTTCGATCTCGCTTCCGGTCAGGTATCCTTCACAGTCCTGGCGCGCCAACCATTGCCGGCCCTCGCTCTCAAGTTGGGCAAAGGTGCGCTTGAGAACGCCCGGGGTCATTGCTTCGCCGTGCACGGTCCTGACCGTGTCGTGGACCAGTCCGCAGACAAGGCCGCCGTAGGCGCAAAAGATCGAGGGCGTCCTCGGCACCACGATGCGCCCGATCCCCACTTCGCTGGCTAAAAGAGGCCCGTGCACCGCGCCGGCGCCGCCATAGAGGACCAAAGTCAGTTCCGGCGGGTCGATGCCCACCTTGGCCAGATACGGCAACAGCCGGGCCACCATGTTCGACGTCGCCACGGCAACGCAGGCTTCGGCCGCCGCCGTGACGTCCATTGCCAGGGCCTCGGCGATCGGGGCCATGGCGTCCTCCGCCAAGTCGCGCCGGAGCGCCATGCGTCCGCCGAGGAAGTGGTTGGGATCGAGATAGCCGCACAACAGATAGGCATCCGTCAGGGTCGGCGCCGTTCCGCCCTGGCCATAGCAGGCCGGCCCCGGCCGCGCCCCGGCGCTTTTCGGGCCAATCCTGAGCACCGTGCCGTCCATCCAGGCGATGGAGCCGCCGCCGGCGCCGATCGCCTCGATTCCGGTCACCGGCATCATGAGGGGAAACTCGCCGACCTCCGAATCGGTGGAAACCATCGGCGCGCCGCCCCGGATCAGCGACAGATCCGTGCTGGTGCCGCCCATGTCCATGGTCAGAAGATCGGGCTCGTCCAGCATCTGGCCCAGGAACCTTGCCGCGGTGACCCCCGACGCCGGTCCCGAAAGCAAGGTATGGACGGGGAAGGAGCGGGCCTCGCGGGCCGCCATGACGCCGCCGTTGGACTTGGTGATGAAAAGACGCGACGCGGGCAGGCGTTCACGAAGGTAGGCCTCGATCTCGCCCAGGTAGGTATCCATGCGGTCCTTGACATAGGCATTGAGGACGCAGGTGATGGCGCGTTCGTACTCGCCGAGCTGCGGCCAGACCTCGCTCGACAGACTCATGTCCAGGCCGTTGACGGATGCGGCGATGGCGTCACGCGCCGCCTGTTCGTGGCTTGGGTTTCGATAGCCGTGCAGAAAGCAGATGGCGAGCGAGCTGACGCCGTCGGCCTTGGCGGCGGTGGCGGCGGTGACGGCTTGATCCAGGTCGATCGGCTGCCTCTCCGAGCCGTCCGACAGAAGCCGTTCGTCGATCTCGAAGATCAGTTCTCTCGGCACCAGGGATTTGGTCCGGGTGCTGAACAGGTTGGTCGGCACCTTCAGGCGCAGACGCTGAAGTTCGAGAAGGTCCTTGAAGCCTTTCGTGGTCAGCATGGCAAGCCTGGGGCCGGAGCGCTCGATGACCGAATTCGTGCTTACCGTCGTGCCGTGCATGACGAAGACGGGCTCGTCGGGCTCCACGGTCACGTCGGCGAGCAGGACCTCCAGCCCCTCGCGCACCGCTTCGGCGAAATGAGGTGGGCTGGAAGGGACCTTGAAGGACTTGATGGCTGTGTCGGCGCCGGCGCCGCGCCGCCAGACGGCGAAGTCGGTAAACGTTCCTCCAATGTCGATGCCGATTCTCAACATGGCCCGGGGCTCGAATCCTCTTAACGAACGGGGCGGGCAATCTGACCCGCGCCCACACTCCCGTCAACTCCCCGGCGCCGCCCGCCACGGACATTGGTTGAGGTGTCGCGGAGGGTTGCTTATGGTACATACAATGCACCTTGAAGGTGCCGCCAAGAGGGGAAACTCGATGGTGGGTCCGAACATGAGGGGAATATCTTCGGCCTGCGTGATCGTTCTTGCGATCGTTGTTGGCGGCTGCAACACGACGTCGCCGATGCGAATCCCTCAGGTCCGGGTGCTTCCTCATTCTCAACCGATCGACGTTCATCGCGAGCAACCGACGGTCGCTCTCAGCAAGATCGTGGCCAACCTGCGCCGCGGCACGGCCATAGCGCACTTTCCGGCCTTCGGTTCTAACCTGGGCGGGACACTGTGCAATCATCGCCATCTTGGCGAATCGAGATTGGAATGGGGTTCCGGGAGCCGATACCTGGGCGATTGGAACAGCGAACTCGGGGAGGTTTTCCATGACGTCCTAAGCTCGAACGGAGTCAACGTTGTCGGCAATCCCAAGGACCTGTTCGAGAAGGAAAAGGGGGAAACAAACGCGGAGTACTTGATCGGCGCGCGTATTTTGGACGTTAAAGGAAATTTTTGCGAAAGCTATCATTGGTTACATGGCATTTCCCTGGATGAATACAGTGGAGAGTTTTACGCAAAGATCGAATGGACGGTCTTTTCGAGCCTTGCGAAGTCCGAGGTCCTGAAGGTCCGGACGGAAGGCTATTACCTTGATAAGAAACCCAAAAGAGAAGGAATAGCCACGGTTTTCGTCGAGGCCTTCGCCCAGGCGGCGGAAGCCTTCGCGGCCAACGAAAAGTTCAGAAAAATCGTGTTGCAAGGACCGCCCGAAAGACCAGAGCCCTCGGAATCGTTTGCCTTGCTCGAACTGAACGGCGTTACGCTGAGCAGATTACCGATCGAAAAGAACATGAGCAGGGTGCTGAACGGCGTCGCCACCGTGCGCATCGGAGGGGGCCATGGTTCGGGGTTTGTCATCACCAAGGACGGGTTGTTGTTGACCAATGCGCACGTCGTCGGCAAGGCGAAACGGGTCGCGATCAGGTTTCTTCCGGCATCGAGGTGGACGGGACGGTTCTTCGAAAAAGCGTCGCGCGCGACATCGCGCTGGTCCGGGTCCCCATACGGACCCAATTTCCGCTGCCCATTCGCTTTGAAGAGGTTTCGCGGTTCGATACGGTCTATGCGGTTGGCAGCCCCCTATTAGAAACCCTTGACGCCACGATCACCAAGGGCATCGTAAGCGCCAAGCGAATCCAAGGAAAGTCGGGGTTGACGTTTATTCAGTCCGACGCCGCGATATCCGGCGGCAACAGTGGCGGTCCCCTGCTTGACGGCCGGGGCAACGTGGTCGGTGTTAGCACCTTGAAGATCATGGGCGTGGGCGTGGAAGGCCTAGCATTTTTCATCCCCATCGCCGATGCCCTGGCGGCCCTCAACGTCGAGATGCGCTGACAACCGCATGCGGCGGCGGCGCATTGGGGCTTCCCCCGCGCGCTATTCCGGGTAACATGGCCGGCCAACCAACCAGCGTATTCAAGCCAAGAGAGGGAATACCGATGGCAAGCAAGGGTCAGCAATACAAGTCGGTGGGCAAGCGTCCGATCCGTCCCGACGGGTTCGACAAGGTCACGGGACGCGCCAATTTTGGCGCCGACCTGCGTTTGCCCGGCATGCTCGTCGGCAAGATCCTGCGCAGTCCCCACGCCCACGCCCGTATCCTTTCGGTCGATACTGGCAAGGCTCTCGCGCTTGCCGGCGTCAAGAGCGTCGTCACATCGGCCGACATGCCCGACCTGGCCTCGGAATGGGTCGGCGACTATCGGGTCGAGACCAACTTCCGCAACATGTCCCACAACATCTTGGCCAAGGGCAAGGTGCTCTACGACGGCCACGCGGTGGCCGCCGTCGCGGCGACCAGCAATGCCATCGCCGACGAGGCCCTGGCCCTGATCGCGGTCGATTACGAGGTCTTGCCCCACGTTCTCGACGTCGAGGAGGCGATGCGGCCCGACGCGCCGCTTTTGCACGACGACCTGATCACACGCGGTCCCACGCCGCCGCCCGACAAGCCGTCCAACATCGGCAAGCAGTTCGATGTCGTCGTTGGCGACACCGAGGCCGGTTTCAAGAAGGCCGACGTGGTGGTCGAGCGCCGCTTCACCACCAAGCCGGTGCACCAGGGCTACATCGAACCCCACGCGGCGGTCGCCAGCACGTCGGAGGACGGACAGACACACGTCTGGTCGTCGACCCAGGGCCAGTTCGGGGTGCGCGGCGTCTGCGCCAAGCTCTTGGGCATGGATATCTCCTCCATCAAGGTCACCCCGGCCGAGATCGGCGGCGGCTTCGGCGGCAAGATCAGCGCCTATCTGGAGCCCTTGGCCGTGCTCATGTCGCGCAAGACCGGCCGTCCGGTGAAGATGGTGATGACCCGCGACGAGTGCTTCCGCGCCACCGGCCCGGCGTCGGGCAGCGCCATGACGGTCAAGATCGGGGCGACCAGGGACGGCACGATCGTCGCCGCCGAGGCAATGCTGGCCTTCCAGGCCGGTGCTTTTCCGGGCTCGCCGGTGATGAACGGGTGCATGACCGGCTTCGCGCCCTATGACATCGAAAACGTCAAGACGGTGGGCTACGACGTGGTGGTCAACCGGCCCAAGAGCGCCGCTTACCGCGCCCCCGGCGCACCGATCGCGGCCTTTGCCATCGAGAGCACCCTCGACGAGCTGGCCAAGCGCCTCGACATCGCGCCCCTTGACCTGCGCCGCAAGAACGCGGCCCGCGAAGGGACGCAAGCCGCCTATGGTCCGAAATTCGGCGCCATCGGCTACGTCGAGACCCTGGAGGCGACCAAGGCCCATCCCCATTACTCGGCGCCGCTGGGACCCAACCAGGGGCGCGGCATCGCGTCCGGCTTTTGGTTCAATGGCTCGGGCCAGTCGAGCGCCGCGCTGAACATCAACGAGGACGGCACCGCGATCGTCGTTTCCGGAAGTCCGGACATCGGCGGATCGCGCGCCTCCATGGCTATGATGGCGGCCGAGGTCCTGGGCATCGATGTCGAAAAGGTAAGGCCCATCGTTGGCGACACCGACTCCATCGGCTTCACCAATCCGACGGGCGGCAGCCGGGTTACCTACGCCACCGGCACGGCGGTGGTCCAGGCGGCCGAAGACGTGGTCGACCAACTGCGCCAGCGCGCCGCGATGATCTGGGAGGTCGATGCCGACGGCGTCGTGTGGGAGGACGGTGAGGCCCGGCCGGCGAGCACCAACGTCGGCGAGTTCGAGCCCCTTTCCCTGGCCCAGATCGCGGCCATGGCGGCCAAGACCGGCGGCCCGATCAGCGGCCGCGCCTCGCTCACCGCCTCGGGCCAGGCTCCCGGCTTCGGCACCCATATCTGCGATGTCGAGGTGGACCGCGAAACGGGCCTCGTCACGGTCCTGCGCTATACCGTCGTCCAGGACGCCGGGCGCGCCATCCACCCGGCGTACGTCGAAGGACAGATGCAGGGCGGCGCCGCCCAGGGCATCGGCTGGGCGCTGAACGAGGAGTACGTCTACGACGAAGACGGCCGTTTGGAAAATCCCGGGTTCCTGGATTATCGCATGCCGGTGACCTCGGACCTGCCGATGATCGACACCGTGATCATAGAGGTGCCCAACCCGAACCATCCGTTCGGCGTCAAGGGCGTCGGCGAGGTCCCCATCGTTCCGCCCATGGCGGCGGTGGCCAACGCGGTCGAGGACGCCATCGGCGTGCGCATGGCGGACCTTCCCATGTCGCCGCCGCGCATCCTGGCCGCCCTCGACTAGCCTTCCTTGGCGGCGTTCTCGGGGCCGGTCCCCGGGTTCGGCATCCTGCCATGGCCAGTCCGTCATGGTGGCGGCGCGACGCGGTGTGAGGAGAAGCCAGATCATGGCAACCGAGAAAGTGCTGGCCGAAAAATCGGGCGCCGTCGGCCGCCTGACCTTCAACTACCCCGAGCGCCACAACGCCGTGTCGCTGGAGATGTGGGAGGCGGTGGCCGATATCCTGGCCGATTTCGCCGCCGCCGACGATATCCGGGTCGTCGTCGTCACCGGCGCCGGCGGCAAGTCTTTCGTTTCGGGCGCCGATATTTCCAAGTTCGAAGACGAGCGCGCCTCGACCGAGGCCCTGGCGCGCTACACCCGGGCGACGGAGGGAGCAGCCGCGGCGCTGACCACCATCGCCAAGCCGACCATCGCCATGATCGACGGCTACTGCATCGGCGGCGGGATGGCGGTGGCGCTGTCGTGCGATTTACGCCTCTGTTCCGATAACTCGCGCTTTGCCATTCCGGCGGCGCGGCTTGGCATCGGATACGGATATGCCCACTTGCGCCGCCTGGTCGATCAGGTCGGCCCGGCATATGCCAAGGAAATCTTGTTCACGGCGCGTCACTTCGACGCCGGTGAAGCCCTGGCCATGGGCCTGGTCAACCGGGTCGTTCCCGCGGCCGGGCTGGAAGCCGCCGTGGCGGAGGTTACCGAGAGCATCGCCGACAACGCGCCGCTGACCCTGGCGGCGGCCAAGATCGTCGTAGGCGAGGTTCTGAAGGACCCAGCGGAACGCGACCTGGAGGCCTGTGACCGCGTCGTCCGGGCGTGCTTCGACAGCGAAGATTACGTCGAGGGCCGGCGCGCCTTCATGGAAAAGCGCAAACCCCGGTTCAAAGGCCGTTAGAGGGGTTGGGTCATCCCTATTCCAGGGCTGAGCAGGCGCGGGCGATGCGGGCGCAGCCTTCGGTGAGGGCGTCTTCGTCGTTGGCAAACGAAATACGAAGGTGGGGCGACAGCCCATAGGCCGCGCCGGGCAGGACGGAGACGCGCTCGGCCTCAAGGATGTAACTGGCCAGGTCGGCGTCGTTATCGATCGTCCCGCCGTCCGGCGCGCGCTTGCCCATCAATCCGGCGCAGGCCGGATAGGCGTAGAAACTGCCCCGGGGCGACAGGCAGTCCAGGCCGTCAACCGCGTTCAGCAGGCCGACCACCAGGTCGCGCCGCTTCTCGAACCGGGCCATGCGTTCGGTCACTTGGTCTTGCGAACCCAGGAGCGCCGAAACCGCGGCTGCCTGGCTCACCGAGCACGGACTGGTCGTGCACTGGTATTGGATTCTGGCCATGGCGCGGATCAACGCGCTCGGTCCGCCGGCGTAGCCGATCCGCCAGCCGGTCATGCCGTAGGTCTTGGAGACGCCGTTGACGGTCAGGGTCCTGTCCGCCATGTCGGGCGCCACCTGGGCCATGGTCGCGAATTTGGCCCCATCGTAAAGAAAATGCTCGTAGATATCGTCGCTGAGGACGGCGACGGTGGGGTGGCGACGCAGGACCTGGGCCAGGGCCGCCAACTCGCCTTGGTCATAGACGGCCCCCGACGGGTTGCCCGGCGAATTGAGGACAAGCCATCGGCTGCGCCCGGTGAGGGCGCCTTCCAGGGCGGCGGGCGTGAGCTTGAAGCCGCTTTCGGCGGGGCAGGTCACGACCCTGGGCACGGCCCCGGCAATGCGCGCGATATCGGGATAGGAAGCATAATAGGGCGCCGGCACGATGACCTCGTCACCCGCATTCAGCGTCGCCATGAGCGCGTTGAAGACCACTTGCTTGGCCCCGGTGCCGACGGAGATCTGATCAAGGGCGTAGTCGAGGCCGTTCTCGCGGCGGAATTTTTCTTGGATGGCGGCTTTTAATTCCGCCGTGCCGTCGACGTTGGTATAGCGCGTGTCGCCGCGACCGATGGCGTCCGTCGCGCCACGCTTGGCGTTCTCCGGCGTCTCGAAGTCGGGGGCGCCGATGCTCAGGCTGATGACGTCCACGCCGGCCGCCTTGAGTTCGCGAGTCTTTTTGTTGATGGCCATCAACGCCGAGGGCGCGAATTGGCCGAGCCAGGTTGCAAGGGCGATCATGGGTGGGTGATCCGGGTGATTGCGGGTGAGGGCGCCACGATTTAATAATAGCGCAAATCATTGCACAAGGTTGAATTGCCGACGCTCATGGACAGGCCGATCTACGATCTCAGCGAGGGTGACGGCCCCTTGCTGCTCAACGTGCCGCACGCCGGGACCGGAGTGCCGGACACCATCCGCGCCCGTCTGACGGCGGCGGCGCAAAGGTTGCCCGACACCGATTGGCACATTCCCCGGCTCTATGATTTCGCAAGCGGTCTGGGGGCGACGACCCTGGTCGCCCGCAATTCGCGCTACGTCGTCGACCTCAACCGCCCGCCAACCGGAGAGAGCCTTTATCCCGGCCGGACGACCACCGGGCTGTGCCCCGTGGCACTGTTTAGCGGCGCCCCCCTCTATGAGGCCGGCGGCGAGCCCGATGAGGCGGAAATCAACGATCGTGTCGATGCTTACTGGCGGCCCTATCACGATGAACTTGGCCGCCAGTTGGCGCGCATCAAAGCAAAACACGGCTACGCCCTTCTATTCGACGCCCATTCCATTCGCTCGCGCGTGCCGCGCCTGTTTGAGGGGCGCTTGGCCGATTTCAACCTGGGCACCGCCAAGGGCAAAAGCTGCGGCGCCGCCTTCGAGCAAGCGGCGCTCGGCGTCCTTGAGGCTTGTCAGGGTTTCTCCTGGGTCGCCAACGGACGCTTTATCGGCGGCTTCATCACGCGCCATTACGGCGCCCCCGGGGCCGGCATCCACGCCCTTCAGATGGAGCAATCACAGATTACCTATATGGAAGAGGACTGGCCGTTCGCCTATGACGCTCCCGGCGCCGCCACCGCCCAGGCGGTTCTTCGCGATCTGATCCGGGCCGTGCTGAATGTGGACCGGGCAGAAAATCACTTCGAGCCCGCGTCTTAACAAATGACGGACTCCCCTCCGCCCGCCTCGCCGTCGATCATCCGTGGCGCCGAGATGGTCGTCGTCCTCGACTTGGAGTGGACCGCCTGGGAGGGATCGCGGGAACGCCGCTGGGGTGCGCCAGGCGAGTACCGGGAAGTCGTCCAGATCGGAGCCGTCAAGCTGGATGGTGGGAGCGCTCTTGGCGAGCGGGAAAGCTTTGATCTCCTTGTCCGTCCGCGCCGCAATCGGGTCCTCAGCGACTATTTCATCGGCTTGACCGGCATCGACCAGGCGCGCCTGGACGCCAAAGGGGTGGATTTCGCCGAGGCGTTCAAGCGCTTTTCGGCCTTCCTCGGGCCGCCGCGGGGACCCGTGTTGTCGGCCGGATATGACGGGTGGATATTGGAAGAGAACTGCCGGCTGTGTGGCATGCCTTTCACCCTTGACCGCGGCCGTTTTTTCACCATCACGCCCATGATCGTCAGTGCCTTGGGGGTAGACGAAAAATATTTCATGAGCTCTCGGCTGCCGGAGCTTCTGGACTTCCCGCCACCGGGACGGGCTCATGACGCCGCCGGCGACGCCCGCTGCATTGCCGAAGCCCTGCGCATTTTGCTTCGCCGAGATCCGGTCTGAAGGCTGGCTAGAGCCGGGCGTCCTCGTCCGGCGGCGGTTTCAGCACGGCGAATGCCTGGGCCACCCAAGGGGCGAAAGGAATCAGCACCACGAACAAGATGATGCCCGACAACAAGAACTGAAATCCGGTGCGCCCGAAAAGGTTCACCAGTCCCACGGCACCCGCCAGACCGGTTATCGGAACCCATGCCAA
>JASLLZ010000073.1 GCA_030746775.1 Rhodospirillales bacterium
CCCATCAATCCAATTAGCGCAATTGAGGCAATGGGTTAGGAAGCATTTGGGCTAGTTATCTGGGACAGCCCCTTTTCTTTTTGTAGATGTCGAAGCGCAGGTCGAAGATCTGTCCCAGGCGCTTCGAGAAATCCGACAGCACCAGCCCCGAGGCGGCATGGGCGTGAACCTCGCCGATGCCCGACACCACCTCGCCGATGCGGTCCGACAGCCGCCGCACGTGGCGCACCCGTTCCTTGCCGATCAGGTTCACCCGGCGCTGAAGCTTGGGGATGAAGTACCCCTGGACCGGAATCAGAGCGATGGCGGCGAGGCCCAGCAACGGGTCCTGGACGAACATGAAGGCGAGGATGGTGAGAAAGGTCCCGCCCTGGAACAAGGGCAGGGCGAAGGCGTCGCCGAAGAAGCCGCCCAACGGTTTGACCTCGGCGGTGACCATGGCCACCAGCTCGCCCTGGGACGTCTTTTGGAACTGCGACAGCGGGAAGCGAAGCGCCCGTGCCAGCAGGGTGTAGCGCAGCCGGCGCAACAGGCGCTCGGCGATGACGCCCTTGTACAGATTGATCTGAAACTTGAATCCGCCGTTGACGAAAACCAGGGCCAGGAACACGAAACAGAGCGCCAGCAGGTATTCGATCTGCCCCAAAGAGAAGCCCGCGACCTGGATCGGAAAGGCCTCACCCTGACCGTCGATGGCTTTGTTGATGATGGTCTTGGGCAGATCGAGCGAGAAGTAGAGAAACGGGAACGAAACGGCCGTAATGCCCAAGATGATGAACTGCTGGCGCAGGCTGTGACGGCGGATGAACGTGAAAACGGTCGGTTCCATGCCTCTCCCCGGTGTTCTGGACCGGACTTATGGTGCCCGTGGACCGGCGGCCTAATTCAACGCGCTCAGCAAGTGCTTGGCCTGTTTGGTGCATCCCTTATCGGCCATCCAGACGGCCTTGTGGGGGGCGCTCGGAAGGTCGTCGGGCACCAGGTGCAAGACGACCTTGGTGGCAGATTTCTTGCCCTTGAGACGCAAGAGATAGGTGTTGTTGTCGGCCACGCCTGCCTGTGCCGGCCAGTCCAGGGTCCTGGCACCGGCCGGCCAGGCAACCTCGGCCTTGGCGCCGGCGGTCATGTTCTTGACCTTGATCGACGAGGCCTTGGCGGCATCGCCGCGCCACAGGGTCACGGGACCGCCGGCCGGCACGCAGTGCGTGCCCGAACGTCCGATATCGACGGCCCATGGGTTATCGGGCTCCTTGGCAATGCCCGAACGCATGGCGCCGAGGGAGGCCGACTTGCTGCCTGAGGCCGACAACAGCTTGGACAGCGACGAGACCAGGGACTTATCCCCGCCGCCGCCGCCGCCCGGAACACCGGAAAACGGACCCTTGAGCATGATCGTCTTGCCGCTTTGCGATACCAAGGTGACGTTGGCACCGGCTGGCACGTCAAGGGCGACACCGGACTTAACCATCTGCCCGGCCTTGATCGCGGACGCCGAGGAGGCGATGACGACGAGGTCCTGGGCAGCCGCCTGGCCAACCATCAAAAGAAACCCGAAGATCGCGGACAGAACGATTCTCGACATGATAACCCCCACTATCGTTGGCCGCGCCCGGAGGCGGCGACGAGGCAAACTCATAACGTTAAGGGATATTGTTGCCGAAGATGGCAGCACGTCAATCCCAAGCCGATATTTCGGCGCGGCCGAATGTCCGTCTACTCGGCGGGAACCTTGGTGGAGCGGACGCCCTGGCCGCCAGCGTTGGCGGACGGGAGACTGCGCACGATGCCGACCGTCGCCACACCCAAAAGCAATGCGGCGCCCATGGCGACGAACACCCACCGGGCATGGCCGAGATCGATGAGCAGGCCGAACAGCACGGGCGTGATCGCGGCGCCGATGCTGAGCCCGGTGGAAACAAAGGCAAATACCCGTCCTGTGGCGCCGGACGGCGTCGCGGCGCGCGTCATCATATCCCGAGAGGGACGGATGCTGCCCTGGGAAAATCCGGTCAAGACGAACAAAACAAACACCATGACGAGGGACAAATGAAAGGCGCCGACGATTGCCATCATGGCGGCGCCCACCGCCATTGCAAGGGCGGCAAACAGGCCGTGGCGACTGGTTCGATCGGCGAGCGGTCCGCCCAACAGGACACCCGCCGCGCTGGCCACCAGATAGGCGGTCAGGACCATGCCGGCGGCCCCCAATCCCGTTCCCTGAAAGGCGACCAGGGCGGTGACCGAGAAAGTCTGCACTCCCGAGCTCACCATGGCGGTGCAGATATAAAAGAAGAAAAGCATCAAGATCGCCGGTTTCAGCAGCGGGCGGATACCTTTCTCCGTTTCGCCGGCGTCGTCCTCCGCGCCGTCCGTCGGCGGCTGTCCCTCCTTGAGCATATCGCCCCAGGTGAACACGGCGGCGAAGACCACCAGCGCCAACGCCCCCGCGATCACCAGAGCAGCGCGCCAACCCCACAACGACGACATCAAAATCATGCTTCCCGGCGCCGCCATCATGCCGACCAGCCCGGTGAAGGTGTGCACCCCGAAGGCACGGCCTGGGCGTTTTGGATCGACGCTGGCCGAAAGAATGGCGTAGTCGGCCGGATGAAAGACACTGCAGCCGACGCCAGCGAAGATGACAAGCACCACGACCATCCAATACGACGTCGCCAGACCGACGAGGGCGACGCCAAGTCCGGAGATGGCCAAGCCGCCAAGCAAAACCTTGCGCGCACCGATACGATCAACCAGGAAACCGGCAGGGATCTGGAAAGCGCCCGACGACAGGTTGAACAGGGTGAGGAGAAAACCCAAGGCGGCGAAGGAAGTATTGAACTCATCCTTGAGAAACAGAAAAAGTGGCGGCAGGGCAAGCAGGTAGAAGTGGCTCAGCCCATGCCCCGACCCGATCATGACCATCACCGAGGCGTAGGAAGATCGTTTCGAGGGGGATCCCATCGACTACCTTTCTCGTCCGCCGCTGGAAGGGATTGGGCGGCCCGGGGCCGCAGGTCTCTGAAGATCGACTATATCATCCCCGTTGCACCGCAACAACGAAACGCCTGGTCCGGCCGGCCAAGGACATCGAGTCCCGCTTCTTGGTATAAGGTTGCCAGGAAAACACGCGAAGGAGGGAACCGTGAAATACCGTAAACTGGGACGCCAAGGTCTCGAGGTTTCGGCCATCGGGTTGGGATGCATGGGTATGTCGCAGAACTACGGCAGGCGCGACGACACCGAATCCATCGCCACCATCCACCACGCGCTGGACCGGGGACTGAACTTCCTCGACACCGCCAATTCTTACGGCAAGGGGATCAACGAGGAACTGGTCGGCCGCGCCATCGCCGAGCGGCGAGACGAGGTCGTGCTGGCGACAAAGTTCGGCAACGTCCGCTTCGCCGACGGCACGCGCGCGATCAACGGCCGGCCCGACCATGTGGTCGAGGCCTGCGAGGCGAGCCTCAAGCGCCTCGGCATTGACGTCATCGACCTTTATTATCAGCACCGGGTCGACCCCGACGTTGCGATCGAGGAAACGGTGGGCGCCATGGCGGGTCTGATCGCTGCCGGCAAGGTGCGCTACATCGGTCTTTCCGAGGCCGGGATCGAGACCATCCGGCGCGCCCATGCCACCCATCCGATAACGGCGCTGCAGATGGAATATTCACTGTGGTCGCGCGATGCCGAGGACGGGTTCGTGGCGCTGTGCCGCGAACTGGGCATCGGTTTGGTGCCCTACAGTCCATTGGGGCGCGGCTTTCTCACCGCCACCATCCGCCGCGCCGACGAACTGCTGTCCGACGACGGCCGCCATAAGCACCCGCGCTTTCACGGCGACAACCTGGAACGCAACCAGGCGCTTTTGGAACCTCTGGTGGCCATCGCCGAAGCCAAGGGATGCACGGCGGCGCAAGTCGCCCTGGCCTGGGTCGTGACCCAGGGCGACGACATGGTGCCGATCCCCGGCACCAAGCGGCGAACCTATCTGGATCAGAACATGGCGGCGCTGGACGTCACCTTGGACGCATCCGAGATCGAGCGGCTGAACGACACCTTCAAGCCGGGCGTGGCGGCCGGCACCCGTTACCCGGCGGGCGGCCTGCGCCGGCTTGGAATTTAGGCACTGCCCTGGTCGCGCACCGCGATGCATTCCTCGACGCGGACGCCGGTGACCACGTCCAGCGACTTGGCGGTCAGCGCGACCAGGCCTTCGACCGTGTAGTCGCCGACGTCGGCGTCTGGCAGGCCGGCATAGCGGGCCCCCAGCACCAAATGCCGGATGCCGCTCCTGACAATCATCCAGCAACACATGGGACAGGGCTCGACCGTGGTATAGCAGGTCGCACCGGCAAGGTCCGTCGTTCCAAGTTTTCGACAGGCATCGCGGATGGCCATGGTTTCCGCGTGGGCCGTGGGGTCGAGGTCCGTCGTCACCGTGTTATGTCCCTCGCCGATGACGGTCCCATCCCTGACGATGACCGATCCAATGGGTGAATTGCCCTCGCTGAGCCCGCGCCGCGCCTGTTCGAGGGCTAGCCCCATGAAATGGTGGTGGTTGCTCTCCATCCCGTCGTCCTTTCACTCCAAAGTGACGGCCAAACTCAAGGTCCGGTGCCCCGGTCAGGGTTGCCGATGAGACGCCGACGTGATACGCACAAAGCCATGAGAGCCAACACCATAAAGCCGTTGATCGGTATTCCGGTCAACACCCATCAGATACCCGAATACAAGATCGATATTCACGGGTCGGGGGAGAAATACATCAGGGCCGTGGCTGACGGCGCCCAGGCGGTACCCTTTCTGGTTCCGGCGCTGGGCGGGGAAACCGACCTGCCGGCGCTGATCGGGCACCTTGACGGCGTGCTGCTGACCGGCGGGCGCGCCAATGTCGAGCCCCACCATTTCGACGGCCCGCCGTTCCCCGACGATGAAATTCGCGATCCGGCGCGAGACAATACCGTATTGCCCCTGATCCGCGGCTGTATCGAGGCCGGCGTACCGATCTTCGGAAGCTGCCGCGGTATCCAGGAAATGAACGTGGCGCTCGGCGGATCGCTCCATTACCGGGTCCACCAACTGCCCGGAATGATGGACCACCGCATGTCGCGCGACCCCAACGAAGACATGGAGCACCGCTTCCGCCTCAGGCACGCCCTGGCGCTGACCCCGGGGGGGTATCTGGAAAAACTGGTCGGCTCGTCCGAGGTCAAGGTCAATTCACTCCACGGTCAGGGCCTGGACCGTCTTGGCGAGGGCGTCGTGGTCGAAGGCGTATCGCCCGACGGCCTGGTCGAGGCCATGCGCGTGGAAGGCGCCAAGACCTTCACCGTCGGGGTGCAATGGCACGCGGAATGGCGGTTCGACGAACATCCCCTGTCCAAGGCCTTGTTCGCGGCCTTTGGCGACGCCGCCCGTGCCCGCGCCGCCATGAAATTGGATCGCGCCGCTGTCGCCTGAGGCGCCGGCCGGACACCGATCCCTCTGAAAAGTCGAGAACCACGGTGCAAAATTGCCGCGGATTCTGATTTTCGCGGCCAAGGCGGCGCCGTGAAAGGACCGTCACCCCGGCCATGAAGTCTTCCGCCCACCGGGTTTCCAATCTATTCGGCGGCGCCGGCACGACCCGGGGCATGGCGCTGATGTTGGCGGCGACCTTCACGGGCACCTCCATGAACGGCGTCATCCGCCTGCTGTCCGCCGATCTTCATCCCTTCGAGATCGCCTTCTTCCGCGGCCTGTTCGGCCTTCTTGTCTTCGCCCCGCTGTTCGCGCGCCACGGGCTCGCCCCGCTCAGGACGGCGCGGCCCGGCCTGCATGTCCTGCGCGGATCTTTGCAGGCGATCGGTATGACGCTTGGTTTTCTGGCCTTGAGCATGACGCCGCTCGCCAAGGTGGCGGCGCTGCAGTTCACGGTGCCGTTGTTCGGAACCGTGCTCGCCTTTCTCATACTGCGCGAGGCCGTTCGCACCCGCCGCATCACGGCGCTTGCCATCGGCATCCTCGGCACTCTGATCATCGTCGATCCGACGGCCCATTCCATGGACCTGGGGTCCGTGCTGGTCCTTTGCTCGGCCGCCACTTCGGCCCTCAGCATGATCGTCGTGAAGCTGCTTTCGCGGACCGAGAACAGTATGACAATCGTTCTTTATTCGACCATGTTGATGACGCCGCTGATCCTGATCCCGGCCCTTCCCTACTGGGAGATGCCAACCGTCCAGCAGCTTCTCTGGTTGGCGCTTCTCGGCTCGCTGGGCACGGTTTCAAACATCTGCTTCGCCCAGGCGCTCAAGGAAAGCGAGGTGACGGCGTTGACGCCAATCGAGTTTACCCGGCTCATCTGGTCGGCCCTTATCGGATATTTTGCCTTCGCCGAAGTACCGGCGGCCGAGACCTTGATCGGCGCCGTGATCATCTTCTCGGCCAGCACTTACATCATCTTGCGCGAGTGCCACCTTCGCAAGCGTGTCGGCGGCTCCGAGTCCCCGAATTCCTAATCCGGCTGGTCCGAAGCGCCGGACCAGGACCGAGGGAGCGTCAACTTGGCGCCACCGCCTCTCCCTCGTGTCGATGGACGATGGTATCGCAATCCTGACCCTGGCCAGAATGAGACTCTTTCTCGCGGTTTTTCCAAAACTTTGAGGGTTTTCCCTTTTCTCTATAGAGTATACCCCTATTTATATGCTACGATTCCCGTGTTGGAGGCGTTCGAATTAAAAAAACCGCCCTCAGAAGGCGACGCTAACTCTGATATGAAGAGGCGCAACATATGTCACCTAACGTGCTCACCAAACTTGTCGGAACCGTCTTGGGTAAGCGAGCGGACCGACGAGGGAAACATAAAAACGGATCCGCCCGAGGGGACTCGGCGACCACCACCCTATCCCCTGCATCCCTTGACGCAGCCGTAACGTCCGAGGACCTGCTGACGGAACGCAGAGGCGTATTCGGCAAGGTCTACATCATTCCCCTCTCCGATCTCTTCGACATCATCGGGACACCCTCCGAGCGATTGCTTTCCGCCCTTGAATTGATCTGCGAGCGGGTATTGGAAAAGCACGTGGGTGACCGAGGGCCATGGGGCGAGATTCGGGGCGAGGGATACTTTTTCAGCTTCAACGACGCCAATGACCAGGAAGGCTGGGCCAAGGCCAACGAGATTGTCGACAAGATCGGCACCTGCATTCTGGGCGGGCGTTACAAGAGGTCCTCTGTTCGTTTGGCGATCACCCAGGCCGAAGACATCTTGGCGTCGGGTTCCACGGACACTTTCGAAGAGGCAAAGGTTCGAGCCGAAATAGAAAGCGTGTTCGGAAAGGATAGCGCGGAAGTCTTTCGCGATTGGGCGGAACTCAAATGGAAAGGCGGACCGCGGCTGGACGGTTGGCGCCGGGTTGAACACGGCAACGAGCCGGGTGATTCCAGGTTAATTCCACTGGCTCATGAGAACAAAACAATCAACCGCGCCTTCAATCCCGCCATCTGGAAACAGCGAACGAGCGGCAGAAGACATCAAACGACGGAATGGAAGGGACCGGAACGGCGGCGGCGTCATGAGCGACGCTCCTTCGCTCGCGCTTAGCGCATTCTCCGTTCAGGCGGGAGCCGGCTTACCTCACGCCGAGGCGCGGCAATCTTTTATCCCACCCCGAGTTTGTTTGCCGCCGCGCCGGACGTCACGTTACGTCGCCACCGGGCGACCACGTTCCGGGCCGCGGTCTCGGTCATATGGTCATAACGGCTCTCGACCCTCTGCATATCCTTGCGCGATATCGTATCCGAAGCGGTCGAGGCCCTGCGGGCGAGCGCATAGAGGGAAGAGAAGACCGACTTGTCGAGACCGGCCGACTTGCACGCGATGGCCAACACCGTTCCCGCCGGTTCCGCAAGCATCTGGATGACGATGCCTTCGTCGACGCCCGTCAGTTCATGAAACATGGCCGCGAACAGGGAAACCTCGCCCTCGCCCAGGGTCTTGATCATGAGATCGGTCGTCAATTTCCCTTCTTTCGACAATTGATTGACCAGTTCCCGGGCGGGATTGGGGGACTTTTTTTCCGCCTTCAACGCTTCGGTCTCGGCCCGGACCGCCGACTTCAGGACGCCGTCGACGAAGCCGGGGTCAAGCTCGTAAGTATCGAGGATATATTGACGGAGCGCCCCGCTTACCCAAGTGAACATCCGCTCGGCCAGCGCCGAGTCCAGGTCCTTGCGGTGCAGGACCGGTTCTTGGTAGATGGTGACGCGCCGGGATTCCTCGACCAGATAGGCGAATGTCTTGCTTGAGATCGCGGCATTTTCGTTCTTGAGCATGCTTGTGATCACGGCGCCGTTGCCGGTCTCGACGATCGCATCGGTTACGTCTTCGCTGACCGACGGCCGTATGGTGATCGCCAATTGGTGCTCGACCGAGCGCTTTCGGATAATTTCGATCAGGTCTTCGTCGAGCAGCGCCTGACTGAGGGAAAGAATCGGAAAGGCGATCTCAATGGCGTCGTTGGCAAGCAGCTTGGCCAGATTGCGTGGCAAGGCCGGCTCCGCCGCCAAGCGCTCGGCGATCGTCTTGCGCAATGGCATTTCGATGTCGTGAACGAGAAGGCGCAGAATCTCGAACATCAAATTCTGTTCCCGCGACGACAAATTGGCGTATTTGTCGAGGAACACTTTCGACAGCTCGTCGGCCAATATCTTTCGCCCCCGGGGCGATTTGTCCTTGGCAAGCTTGAAAAGATAGAGGCTCTCGACGGAACTCATTTCAGTCGCACCTGTCGTCCATTCAAAAATACCGCTCCACCGACCGTACAAGCATTTACATTGATTCTAACAAACACCGATTATCATAAGCACTGTTCGCCTCATCAAGGTGCCGGCGCCGTCTCTCGACTACATCGCCTCGTCCGGCCATGGCTCCAACAAAACCACCATTCGGGTAAGGTCGACCAATGATTCAGCTTTCATTTTCTTCATCACCTTGGCGCGTCGCGCCTCGACCGTTTTCTTGCTGATGCCAAGATGATCGGCGATTTTGGAATTGGTGTTTCCGGCCAGAATCAACTCAAGAACTTCGCTTTCTCCCGTCGTCAAGATATCGAGCCGTTGGCGTACCTCGGCGTTGAAGACGTTCTGCTGGACGGCTTCGACGTTCTTGCGCACCGCCCTTTGGATGGCATCCAGCAGGTTTTGGTTGTTGAAGGGCTTTTGAACGAAATCGACGGCGCCGGACTTGAAGGCACGAATGGCGGTCTGCATGTCACCGTAGCCGGTCAGAATAATGACGGGAAGATCGATCGAACGCGCCTCCAGTTCGCGTTGAACGTCAAGCCCGCTCATCTCCGGCATGCGCACATCAAGGACCACGCAGCCAGGCCTTCCCGGTTCATAGGTTTCCAGAAATTCGTGACCCGACTCGTAAGTTTCGACCTCCAGATTCACCGACTCGATCAACCATCGCAGGGCATTGCAGATTGCCGCATCGTCATCGACCACAAAGACGATTGGCTCACGCATTGTCATTGCGGGCTCCCTCGACGGCGTGGGGGCGGAAAGGATATTGCATCCTCTTTTCATTCATCGATTACGTCCTTCCTCAAGACTTCTCGCATCTGCCTTCGTATTCAATGATCCTTCGACCGTGGCGGCTTGGGCGGTGCGCCGTCTCTTGGCCGTCCCGGCGTTTCCATGACTGCCGTCGGGAACACCACAGGCCCAAGGTTACACATATCTCAAGGATACTTTCCCGATCAGTTCACGGCCTCCGCTTCGACGGGCAGCGTGAAACGAAAGACCGTTCCCCGTTCCGTGCTCGGCGCGCACCACAGCTGGCCGCCATGATCATTGATAATCGAACGGCTGATCGAGAGGCCCATTCCCAGACCGTCCGATTTGGTCGTGAAAAACGGATCGAAGACGTGATCCCGCACCTCGGCCGGTATTCCGGGCCCGGTGTCTTGAACGGCGATTTCGATGAACCTGTTGCTCGGCCTCGACGTGCGGATCGACAATCGGCGTGGCTGTGGCCCGTTGTCGTTCATCGACTCGATCCCGTTCCATGCCAGATTCAATATAACTTGTTGGATTTGAAGCGGATTTGCCTGCACCGTCAGCAGGGATTCCGCCAGGTCCAGCCACATTATCGTCTCGTCGACGCGGATGCCGCCGCCGAAGAATCCCGCCGCGCCCTCGACAACGTTGTTGACGTCGACGCCCGACTTGAGGGCTTCCGCCTTGCGAACGAATCCGCGTATTTGAGTGATGATCTCACCCGCCCGCTGGGCCTGTTCGGAAATGCGTTCAACCGCGCTATACAGGTCTTCCTGCTTCAACACCCGGTCACGCGCCCGATACTTGCATCCCTCGGCATAGGCGGCGATGGCGCCAAGGGGTTGGTTGATCTCATGGGCCACCTCGGCGGCCATCTCGCCGATCGTGCATAGGCGCTGGACATGGGCCAGTGCTGCCCGATGATGTCGCCTATTCTCCTCGGCCCTCTTGCGTTCGGTGATGTCGCGCAGAGTGATTACGAAGGCGCCGTGGTTTCGCCGGCGTCGGCCCGCGAAACGGTTTATGGCCTGCCCTCGAGTTTCGGCGACGGTCATTTCCATGACAATACCAGTGCCGTCCTTGCGCCGGCCCGCGATCTCGCGCACGCCGACAGGCAGGGCACTTGAGTCACCGGCCTCGACGGCACCGGCGATCCTGGCGCCCTCGTCGTTCCGACCGTCCGCCGACGGCGGGAACAAGGTTCCGACCCTGGCGCCGACGACTTCCGCCGCCGAACGTTCGAAAAGGCGCTCGGCGGCCGGATTGAACATGTCGATCGCACCCCCGGCGCCGACGATAATGACAGCGTCGAAACTGTTTCCCACAAGGTCCATTATCACGGCGCGGCGGTGTGTGGCCGCGAGGCTGGTCAGGGCGAGGCGCAGGGCTTGCCGGTCGATCCTGGTAACGAGGCCGAGAAGATAAGAACCGGCGGGGACCAGCAGCCAGGGCGTCACGTCGACAAGAACCGGCAAGAACAGCTCTAGGGCGAGGGCGATGCCGACGCCACCGCCGCCGACGACGGCGAGAACGCCCAATCCCCGCCGCCACGAATGCGCCGCCAATTCCGGGCCCACGATCAAAGCCAGCAGCAGGGCAAAGACAAGGATCGGGATTACGCCAACGCGCCGCAGGTCGCGGCCCTGGACCAGGGATTCGTACGCCAACGCCTGCACAATCGTGCCCGAGGCCGCGCGGTAAAGGGGAATCGCCAACTGATCGCCCAACTCGATCGCCGTGGTGCCGATAATGATGTCCTTGCCGGCGAAGAGGCCCGGATCGACAGCACCGCTTAGGACCCGCGCATAGGAAATCCGGGGAATCGTTCGTGGAAGAATGCTGAAATCAATATGGAATATTCCGCTTGCACGGGTCGCCACGGGAGCCAGCGCGGCGGCCATGGTCGGCAGGGTCCTTCCCTTCCACTCGTCATCCAGCGCCATGCGCCGGACCAAGCCGTCAACCTCCGGGCGGACGTTGACGAACCCGAGGTCCGCGTGCTTGGCGAACGCCGCCAGGGGGACCGTCAATGTGGTTGTCTGTTTGTCGGCGGCGGTGGGATCGAACTGTTTGAAGACCGGAAGAACCACTTTGCCGGCGCCGCGCCTCAATGCCTCCGCGAAAGCGCGGTCGTCCTTGGCGGTGGACCGGGAACTGAAATCGATATCGAAGGCAATCCGACGGGGATTGGCCTTCAACAGGGTTTCCAGCACCTTTGCGTGATAGGCGCGCGGCCACGGCCAGACGCCCAACTCGCGCAGGCTGGCCGTGTCGATATCGACCACCACCACCTGCTCCGTCGCCGTGCGAGGCGCGGCCAGGAAACGAAAGTCAAACAGCTTGTATTCCAGGAACTCCAGACCGCCGGCCAGATAGAAGGCGGCAACCAACGCGAACACCGCCAGATGCCCGCGCCGCCTTCGTGCCCGTATCCATCGATGGCACAGCTTGATAATGCTTGCGAAGGTCAATTCGGTCCTCTACCGCCGCCGTTGCCACCACTGTTGCCGCCGCCGTTGTTGCCGTCGTTGCCGCCGCCTTGGCCGGAACCAGGACCGGCGGCCGCACTCTTGCCGACGCCTTGGCCAGGGGCGGCGCCCTGGGAACGACCCGGCTGACCCGTACCGGCGGCTTGGCCAGCTCCCGCGGGGGTCGGACCAATCTCCACGTCGGCACCCGGCGCGGAAGAAACGCTGGCGGTTCGGCCGATGGTCACATCGACTTCCACTCCGCCATCATGGGTAGACACGCCAACCGTTCCTTCCTCGACGCTGACGGTGGCGCCCTTGTTTTCGACGCTGACGCTGAATGTCGTACCCTTGACGCCGGCAATCAGGTACGGCGTTTCGACCTCGAACCGTTGTCCGGGCCGCTTCTCGACGCGGAGCAAAAGGGTGCCGAGGGATTGCAGTATTCGGGTTGCCAGCGGGTCTCGTGGCTGCTTGGGCACGGCCATGTGGCTGTCGGACTTCACGGTGATGTCGCTGTTGCCGCGCACCAGCAGGGCCCAGCCATCGGGACCCGTCTTGAGCTGGGTCGAAGGTGCGAGGCGGGTGCCCGCACTCACCGGCCGCCACGTTTCGGTATCGAGGCGCACGGTCAAAACCTTGCCCGAGACACCGACGACGGCCCATTGGCTTTCGCCAAGCGACGCGACGGGTCGCTTGGGGTTGACGGCTGATATGAGACTATTCTCGTCGGGCTGTTCGTCGGCCAGCACCATGGTCTGGCCGATCCAGGCGATCAGCGCCGCGACCCCCACGACCGCCGCGGCCCGGATCCACGGACTTCGCAGGCCATGGCGTCGGGGTCGGTTCACGGGCCGCCCGTCGAAGGGGCTGCCGGAACGCGTAGCGGATGATCTCCCCAGGACCTTCATCGACGATCCGATCGAATTGCGGCACCAATCATATCCATGGATATCCCGAAAACAATGGGACTAACCGGCATGACAACCGGCGCCATGGCGGGACATCACAAGATATTTCCAGAACGCCATGAAAACCCTAGCACACGATTAGGGCAAACACCAACGATTGAGGCTATATTTCACAGCTCCGAGGCCCCGCAACCCTAAACCGGCTGGTCCGAAGTGTGGGACGAGGTGATGGTGATTTCGTAGCCGTCGGGACCGCGAATGGTGAACCACTCGTGAACCCGGCTCGATTGCGAGGCCGATGGCTCCATCCCCTTTGCCGCGTAATCCTTGCGCGCCGCTCCGATGTCATCGACCATCAGATCGAAGGGCGCCTTGCTTGCGGGCGCGATAGGGCCGTCGGCCGGCTTCACCACCAGGTGGGTGCCGCCCCTCAGTTCAAGAACCGCGACGGTCTCGCCAAGATGGATCAAGCGCATGCCCACGGTCTCGAAAAACCGGGTCGCCTGGGTGACATCGCTGACCGCCAGACTGACGTGGCCGATCGCCACCGGGGGCCGCCCGTCCAATTTTCTGGCCATTGCCTTTTCTCCGTCGTCTGTTCCCCTATCACTATATTGGGAGCCCGACGTCAATCGCCAAATCCTCTTCCTATCGCGGCAAGTGGCCGTTACGCTGGCGGTTGGGTCGGAAACATCGCGCGAAAAGGATAAAGCCATGAAACTCTATGATCGGGGGCCTTCGGGAAACTGTCACAAGGTCCGGCTTTTGCTTTCCATGCTCGGCCTTGAATACGAAAAAGAGTCGGTGGACCTGGGAAAAGAGGAAAACCGCAGGCCGGAGTTCCTGCGCCTCAATCCACGCGGCCAGGTGCCGACCCTGACCGACGGCGACGTCACGGTGTGGGACTCCCAGGCGATCCTGGTCTACCTGGCGCGCCGTTACGGCGGTGAAGAGTGGCTGCCCACCGAAGCCGTCGCCATGGCCGAGGTGATGCAGTGGTTGGCAATGTCGGAGAACGAATTCCTATTCGGCCTGGCGCGGGCCCGCCAGAACAAGAAGATGAACGGGCCGTGGCCGTGGGACCTGACATCGGCGCTGGCGCGCAGCGGCCTCGCGGTCATAAACGACCAACTTGAGGAACATGACTGGCTGGCCCTCGGCCGGCCGACCATCGCCGACCTGGCCTGCTATCCCTATGTGGCGCTGGCCCATGAGGGCGAGATCAGCCTCGACGACTACCCGGCCGTCAGGGCGTGGATGGCGCGCATCCGGGCCCTGCCCGGTTACGTCGGCATGCCGGGCATCGGCGATTGATAATCAGGACGCCAGAGCAATTTCCGTTCACAAGCGTTCACCGAAAATGCTCTCGCTCCTTGTTTTAACCGCAAATGCGTCGTCGCAGATGGTTCCAGCTGCTCGGGATTTGCTCTAGGAGACGCTTTGGTTGGCGATATCGACGTAGCCGCGCTCGATGGTGCGTTCCAGCGCTTCGAAGGCCTTGGACGCTTCTTCATAGATCGTGCGCTTGTCCTGCACACCGGCGATATCGATCCCGTCGGCCTCCCAATCCAAGCTGAGGACCGCTTTTAGATAGTCCGCCCTGAGCTTGGCGACCGCGACGGCGAGACGGAAAAAGCTCTCCTTGTCGAGCTCGGGGATCTGATTGCCGATGATCTCGCGATTGGCGGCGCGCAGGGCCATTTCGATCTCTTCGATGAATCGCGTGTAGACCCGCAGCTGTTCGGGATCGCCGGTGAATTCCGCCATGCTTATTTCCCTACCCTTCGTCACTGATCGGTCGTGGGTCATTATGGGGGCCTGTCCGGCATTAGGCAAATACCCTTGCCTCCGCGCCCCCGGCATCCAGGGGATTTCGATTGTTCCGGCGATGGGAGTGACCTAGGATGCTTGGCCGGAGCGAAAGGGCCAGGCAGGTTGTCGATGCGATGATGAATTCATACTTTGTATCAATTACTTAACATCGGGATAGGACGCCGATGGAAGCTGACATAAAGGACCCCTATTTGGCGGGCGGCCTTCCGGAACACTGGGACAGCCCGCATACGCCCCTGGAGGCGACCTTCGTTTGCGTTTTGAAACCCAGCCTCGAAAAGCGCGGCCTGCGTCTTATTATCAATCAGTCGCGCGGCATTCGCCGTTACGACGTTCACGAGTTGATCCTGACCGACGAAGACGACGCCGGCCCCGGCGGTGAAGTTAATCGGATCGCCTATATCGGCTTTGTCGAGTTCCTGCGCGGCGGCCTCCTCGTCGCCGGGCAGTCGGTTGCGGTAAATGGCGAGGCCGTCGGCGAGATCGCCGGCTTCGACGAAACCCACATGCCCAACCACCAGAACATCGTACTCAAGGGGACGCCCCGGGTGTCGGGTTACGACCGCCGATACAGGCTGGGCGACAAGGTTACCTTTATCCCGCTTTGCGGGGAGGACTGAACTCCCGCCGCTTACCCGGCGGGGCAACCGACGGCGGCGGAGCGGCCGCGCGACAGAGAAATGTGGAGGAATCATCATGGCCAAATTCGACTATAGGATAGAGCTTTACCAACACCTATCGGACAGCCGCGAGGCCCTGCTCGCCGAAGCGCGCAAAATTCCGGGGCGCATCGGCATGCCCGAGGAAATCCGCGGCAAGGTCGGCCTCACCGGCTGGGTCTCGGAATGCCACGGCCTGTTGCGCCGCGAAATCGAGGCCGCCGTGGAGGATGGAAACCGCAAGGTCATCAACTCAGGCAGTCTCGACTACGAGATCCGCAAGCTGGTCAAAAGCTACTATGGCGACAATTACGACGCCGTCGCCACCAGCACCTGCGAGGCCACGCTCTTGGTCGGATTCGAGACCCTTATGGCGCCCCCCATCGCGGGACGCGGCGACAACTACCGGGGGCGCTACATCGCGCCCTACGAACGCCACGCCCACCATCAAGCCGGTTACGGCCGCCCCTTCCCGCCCAAGTACAAGGACCTCTATGCCGACCGCGGCGTTACCGCCGGCGAATACGGCATGATGGGAAAGAGGCTGGCCAACCTGGAAACGGTCCTGGTGCCGATGGAAGGGGCTCATTACGACAGTCACGGCCTGCGCTACCATCCGGCGACGCTGCTCTACGACGTCGACGCCAAGGCGACGGCGAAAAAAATCGCCGCGGCCGCCAAGCGCCACCAATCCCAACTCGTCGGCTTCTCGTCGAGCGGCTATGCCAACCCGTCTTACGGCTACAAGGACACCGACGCCAAGGGCGTGCCTGTCTTGCAAAAAGAGATCGCCAAGCTGGCCCACGAATACGACGTGCCCTACCTGATGGATGCCGCCGGCGCGGTGCCGTTCCTGTGCACCGACATCCGCGATGTCGGCGCCGATCTGATGGTTTTCTCCATGGACAAGGGGGCCGGCGCGCCGACCTCGGGGCTGGCCATCGGCACGGAACAGGCCATCTCGCCGCTCGCCCGCGCGCTGGGTACGGCGGGTCCCCGGGCCGGCGGCGTCATTTCCCACGGCAAGGCGATGTTCGTGCAGATGGATCCGGGCAAGGAATCGCTCTTGGGCTTGGTCGCCACCCTCAAGGTCTTGCTGAAACACCGCGACCAGTTCAAACGCAACCTGGACATCCTTTACGACATCACGGTCGATGAATTTTCCAGGATCGACCAGGGCCTGATGGACGGCGTCAGGATCGACAAGGTCTACAGCACCAACAGCGTCGACGTGAATTACCAGGACACGTGGAAGAACGGACGCATGGGCTGGCCCATCTTCACCATCGAGGACATGTACGCCGGCACCGCCATGACCCAGACCGGCATGAAGGAAATGGGCCTGTGGCCGACCATCGCCTACGACGCCAGTATCTTCCTGACGCCGGGCCTTGGAACCACCGACGAGAACGGCGACATTGTCGAAGACAATACCCGTTGGGTAGTCCGCGCCCTGGCCAACTTGTGCGAACTCATTTGCCGGCACTCGGGCGTCATGGATCAAAAAGGCATGCCGGAAGCGGCCGAGTAACGGCGGCGAGCCGCGCTCGGCAAGAACGCCGGACACGGCCCGGTTAAGGGAATCTTCGCGGTTCACTGTCATGGTGGAACGTCGAGCACCGTTGCGATGATGGGCGAGGAGACTTGATCCGTGAGCACTTCACCTTTGGATCGCCAAATCCGCTTCGACATCCACGCCAGTTCCGGCGGCCGCTGGTCGATCCATTCGTCCGCCAACGTCCGGGCGCAGGCGATCTCGAAGGCCAAGGCCCTGCTTGGCGATCGAAAGATCGAAGCGGTCAAGGTGACACGCGAGGGCGGACTGTCGGAGACCGAAGAGGTTGTCTTCGAGAGCAAGAGCAAGGGCGGTGCCGAAAGGCCCGTTACCATTACCCCGGTGAACGAGGCGCCCGAATGCAAGGAGTTGGAGGACTTCTACGGCTTCGAATCGCGCAAAACCCTGGGAAGGTTACTGCGTAAATACTTGGATCGGGAAACGATTACGGCGAGCGAGCTGTTATACGGCGCCGGGCAACTGAAGGGATTGTGCCGCGACGAGGACCTGATCAACAAGGCCATTCACAGCATCGCCCGCATTCAGACCAAGGGAACGGGCGAAAAGCCGCACCAGCGGGTCGAGTCCCTTTACGACATGGTCGGCCGGATCACGGAACGCGCCGAGGAAGCCGACAACATCGACGAGTTCAAGCAACTCCTCGCCAGCGAGGGTCTGGAGGCGCTCGTCGCGCGGATCGCGGACACCGCCGACGAGAACGAGCGCGAGTATCTCATCCACGCCGCGCTTGCCGCCTACATCGGCAACGCGCGTGATTGGGAACGCAAGCTGGACCTTGTTTTGGAACAGGCCGAAAATCTTACCGGGGATCCCGCCTTCGTTTACCTGGACGAGATCATCGCCGAACTTTTCGATGGCGGCGGCGCCCTCAAGGAACTGCTCGGCCACCAGCGCGATCTCGCCGATTCCCTGCAGACACTGGCGCAACTCTCAGCCGGCACCTATCAGGCCAAGAAGCGCGCCGGCCCCGGCTTGAAAAGACTGAACGCGGTGCGCGGGCGTTTCGGCATGCCGTGCACTTCCGGCGTGATGTTGGACCGGGTTGGGCGCGAGATGGGCGGCATCCAGCCCCTGGGTAAGGAAGGCGGGCGGAGCGAGGAAGACGCGTTTCGAGAACTCCTCGGCGATCTCGTCGCCAGCCGGTCGATCTCGGAAGGAGCCGGCGCCGTCAGCGAGGCGGTGACGCTGCGCGCCAAAACCGTATTGACCGGCGAGGGGATGGACGAAAGCTCGGAAAAGGCGATCGACGACGTCCTCGCCCTCCTGCCCACCCCGGCGGCCCGATTCGGGTACCTGGTCGATCTTGGCGGCACCGATTTCGGAGACAAGAACCAGTCGCTCCTGGTCGCCCGTCTGGCGGCCATCGTGAAGAACCTGAAATCCGCCACCGATCTGGTCTATGCCGGAGCCGGCAACAGTGACGTCATCTTGGCCGCGGCCGGCGTTCGCGACCGCCTGCTTTCGACCCACCTGCCCGAGGAATGGCGGCTCCGCTTTGCCCGCAAGATTTACGATTTGCTGGTCCACTACAAGGCCGGCGAGGCGACCCAAACCAGTGATGGCGACGAAGGCGCCGCCGCCGAACCCAAGGCCAAGCCATCGCGCAAAAAAAAGGACGCGCCCGTTTCGTCAAAGGGCCTGTCGCGCAAGACCGTTGCTGCCGGCAAATACATCTTCCGCGAGGGGGACACGGGTGATGAGGCCTACCTGATCAAGTCGGGAGAGGTCGAGATATCGCGCATGTCGGGCGACCGCGACGTCCCCATCGCCCAGGTCAAGGAGGGCAGCGTGATCGGCGAGATGGCGCTTATCGATTCCGAACCGCGCATGGCCTCGGCACGGGCGACGAAGAAGACCGTGCTCACCATCATCCCCAAGGAAGACCTGAAAAAGCGGCTTAAGCGTCTCGAGGCGTTCGACCCGGTCATGCACCGCCTGATGGGGGTGATGGTCCAGCGCATGCGCAATCACCCCATCATCGACGCATAGATCCTATCCACACGAAACCTATAGGTTGAGGGTCTATGGCTTAGGCCTCAAGCGTGTTCTTGTAAAACTGGCCGTCCTTCATGATCATTGGGATATGAGCGCCTTCGTCCTGAAACAGGCCGAGGTCGCCAAGCGGGTCCCCGTCGACCGCGATCAGGTCGGCCAAGGCGCCCGGCGCCATGGTTCCGAGCCGGCCTTCCATGCGCAGCACCTCGGCCGCCACGGTCGTGGCGCTGCGAATCACCTCGGCGGGCTCCAGGACCTCGGCGCGAATCAGGAATTCCTCGGTCTGGAACTCG